>JACPLA010000104.1 GCA_016186715.1 Ignavibacteriales bacterium
GCAATCTCACACTTCGGGTCAGGTTGTTCTCGCGATCCGTCATCCAGTTCTGCTCGTAATTGAATTTCAAAACGGCATCCTGGATAAAGCGGACGTTAAGGCCGAGCGTGAGGCGCTGGTGGTCTTCCCCCTTGAGGTCGCGGTCGAAGTCGACAAACTCATAACGGAGCGACGCCGTGAGCTTTGAACGCGGCCAACGATCAAAGAGGCCACGGACGACAGGTACGTTCGCCTGAAGAAACCCCCCGTGCTGCCGTTCGGCGTAAATGCCGCGGAGCTGCGGCGGAACCTGAATTCTTGCTTGGGCGTATTCCGCTTGAAGATGCAGCCAGTCTTGAACGTGCTCAGCGTCGGCAGCGAGAATCGTCAGCGACCTCCTGCGATCGACATCGAGCCCCTCAACGCGAAAGATGTTGTAAGCCCCCGTATGGAACGAGGCGCCGATTTCCGAACCAAAGCGAGGGCTGAAGGCCACTCTCCCCACAACGGCGGGTTCTCCGTTGTTGTCTTCCTCGAACAGCGTTCCCTTCCCCTCTGCGATTCTGGTGCCGACACCTCCTTCGATAACATCCTGATTAAACCCGTTGACCGCATAGACTTCGTACGTCATCCGCGAGATCTCACCGGGATAGAACGCCCCGAAGAACCCTCCCCCCACCTCGGAAAGTGTCGAGGGAATGATTTCCGTCGACATCAGCGGCCGCTCGACAAGTTCCAGTTTTGGGCTGTCGTGAACGAGATTTGTTTTGCCAAGAGGCGACAAAATGATTCCGCCGCGAAGGTTTACTGCCTCGTGAAATTCTATGTCGAGAAGCCCGTACTCGAGTTTGAATTCCTCTCCGCCGTGTTCGATTTCAATTTCAGAGGTGACGATGATTCCGTCCGCAAGGACGGAGTACGTAAACAGATTAAATCTACGCGCCTCAAACGACCAGCCCTCGTTGATTCCCGCCTCCCTCGTAAAACCGCCAATGATGTCCATGTAACCGCCGATGGTTGTTTTCCCGCCGAGACGCGTGATAAAGGGCTTGTCATAAATTCCGCCGGCTACGAACGGCCTCGCAACTCGAACCGAATCCACCTGAGCGCCGGCCCCAAATGAAAGAAGCACAGTCAGAAGAACCGTCGTCGCAGCCCTGTGATCCTTCATAGCCGGATCTCGACGATCGTTCCTGTCTGCTTTGCCCTAAACTGATGCAAAGGAACCTCCGTGGGTCCGTTCAGTACGGTTCCCTCGAAATCATAGGCAGACCCGTGGCAGGGACATCGAAGGACCAATTTCTGTTTCTTGACGATACAACCGAGGTGCGTGCATTCCGCGGAAATGGCCGAGAAGGTGCCGTCCGTTCGACGAATCAGCAAGATCGGATACTCCAGGTAATCCGACACGAGGGCCACTCCGTCGCCTGACAGGGCAAGCTCCGGAATTGCGGTGTCGAATCGCAGCACCGAGTCTGTAACTTGTGCCCTGAGAAGCGGTGCGGTCGATGGCGCACATCCGGCCGTGTTCAATGCTGTCCCCGTTGCCCCCGCTCCCAGGAGCAAAGCGGTTTTCTTCAGAAACTCTCTTCGGGTTTCGTTGGTCACAGCGATTCCAAAAATTTGATGAGCGCCAGCTTTTCAGATTCCGAAAGCTGCAGGAACTTGCCGCGGGCTGACTGGGCCTCCCCGCCGTGGAGCCTGATGGCCTCGCGAAGGTCCGATGTACGTCCGTCGTTAAGATAGAACGCGGAACCTCCAAGAAATTCCTTCACGAGTCGGAGTCCCCACAAGGGAGCCGTGCGCCATTCGGTCCCTGTTGATGAGCCTTCATAGAAGTTGTCGGCCAACTCAGGTCCCATGTCGTGGAGGAGGAGATCGGAATACAAAGTTACTTCAACATTGTTGAGAGCTGTGATGGCACTCGGTCCGGTTGTGAAAGAAGGAACATGGCACCCCGCGCACCCGATTGCCGAAAATAACTGTTTTCCCTGAAGCACCTCAGGCGTTTCGGCTCCGCGGGCCGGGGGTGCGAGGGTCCGAAGGTAGAACACGACGTCGTTGACAACTGAGGCAGCGAGTTCCGGGTCCGGCACATCATCACGAACGGGGATACCGGCCTGCGGATGTTCGTTTTCTACAGGCAGATAATCTGTTGTGATCCCGATATCCTGCTGATAGGCGGTGACAACCTGCTGGAGCAGAAACGCCACCCCGGCTTTTCTGCCGAACCTCCCGAGGTGCGGACCGGGGCCGCGGCCGATGTACTCGGGGGCCGTCACCCAGTTTGGCCTTCCCGAGATCCCATCGCCGTCGAGATCATTCTCATCCGCGTTGGCGAGAATTGCTGAATCAGGAATGGCCTCGATGAGCCCTAAGCCAAAGACGGGAGGGGGGCTCCTCGGGGAAATCGCATTGGCCTCGGGGGGTAATTTTTCGCCTGGAACGCCTGGGATCCCTCGTTCCTGAAGCTGCGGGCCTCCCAAAGAAATGAGGGGATCAAATGAAACGCCGTTCCAGTATCCGAACCGAATGAGGTTTGTCCTTGGAGATCCGCGACCGTCTCCGGGATGACATGTTTCGCACGAAGGTTGATTGAAGAGAGGTCCCAGGCCTTCTTTCACCGAAAACACTTTTCCGAATGCTTCGTCCCCCCTGGCGAACGCCGCGAGCTGGGAATGAGAAAGCCCCGGAAGCGGCGCATCAAACGATTCACCCTCGGCAATGGGCGTCGTAAGGATTGCGTCGCAGGCCAGAAGCACCAACGAGAATAAGAGCGAAACAGCCACGATGGTAAGCAAAGTTTTCATGCCACCTGAAGAGAGTTCGGAACGATGTAGTGCGGAACTCCTGTTCCGCATCAATAGCTCTTTGTTGCCGGACCAGGAGATCCGAGCTATAAGAGGGCCCACAACTGAGTCACGACAAAGCACACGAGAAAAGCAATCGCCAACGGAATCAATGCTGCGAGCGTCGTCCACTTCGCGCTCCCCGTCTCCTTGTAGATCGTATAGAGCGTCGTAGAACAGGGATTATGAAGCAGACTGAAAAGCATGAGGTTGATTCCCGTGAGGAGGGTCCATCCCCCGGCCTTCAGGACGTGAGCTGTCGCGAGCTCCGACTCCAGCTCGAACATCACTCCCGCCCCGCTCCCGAGCTCCGTCATTCCCGTGACGAGTACCGTGAGCATCAGGACCGTCGGAATAACGATTTCGTTCGCCGGAATGGCGATGATGTAAGCCAGAAGAATCACCCCATTCAGTCCAAACAGGAAAGCGACCGGGTCAAACGAATGAACGGCATGTTCGGCGAGACTCGAGTCACCGATGTAGATATTGGAAACCAGCCAGATCACGCCTCCTGCCGGTACCGACCACACGACCGCCCTCCACAAGACAATCAGCGTTCGATCGATGACCGACGTGTAGAGCGTCTGCCAGATTCTTGGCGGTCTGTACGGCGGGAGTTCAAGACTGAAGAAAGAGGCCTCGCCCTTGAGAATGGTCTTCGACAGACCCCAGGAAACCACGAACGTCATCACGATGCCGATCACGACAACGGTCACCACCGCGACGGAGGAGACCGCGCTTGAGAGTGAGGGAGGGGCGAGCGCCCCGATGAAAATGGTTGCAATAAGGATAAGAGTGGGCCAGCGCCCGTTACAGATGGCGAAATTGTTTGTCAGGATCGCGATCAGCCGTTCACGGGGACTGTCGATGATTCTGGTTGAAACGATCGCCGCCGCGTTACAGCCGTACCCCATGGCCATGGTGAGCGCTTGTTTTCCGTGAGCGCCCGCCTTCCGAAAGAGGCTGTCAAGATTAAAAGCGACGCGGGGTAGGTAACCAAAGTCCTCCGCGAGGGTAAAAAGGGGAAAGAAGATGGCCATCGGAGGGAGCATGACACTCACAACCCAGGCCATGGCAAGATAGACTCCGTCGAACAGAAAACCGTTTATCCACCACGGCATGCCGACCGCTCCTCCAAACTGGTTGAGCGCAGGATGAACAGTATCGAGGAGGATCCATGCAAGGAACGACGAAGGCACATTGGCGCCTTCAATTGTAATCCAGAAGACAACGGCAAGCACGAGGAACATGATCGGAAATCCCGTCCAGCGGTTCGTCACCAGCGCGTCGAGGATCCGTTCGTAGTTGAATGCTGGTTTTTCTCCAGACACCGCGATTACCTTTCCCGCAATGCGGGACGCCTCGGCATGAAGCGCCTCAACGGTGTGATCATGAACGCGTTCCCCAAGATCCCATCGCAATTTCTCTGCCGTTTTGAGAATCTCTTCACGCCGCGACATCTTCTGTCTCCTTCGTGAGTGCTTGTGACCCTACGACCGTCAGTTCACCGGTCCGTACGGCTTCTGCGATACGATCATCGCCTTCAAGGAGACGCAAGGCAACCCATCGGACGTTGGAAAGCCCGGGAAAGGCATCACGGAGTTTTTCCGCCAGCGCATCCACGGCTTTCCGGACATCCCCCTGCTCGCTCCAGGACCGCTTTGGCCTACAGACAAACGCCCCAGAGGCAACATCATGAATGCTCTGGAGCAGCTCGACCATCCCTTCGCCGGACCGCGCAGTCGCCGGCACGACGGGCACTCCCAACTCTCTCATCAGTGTCCTCGCATCCACACGGATTCCATGCCGGGCGGCCTCATCCATCAGATTCAGACAGACGACGGCCCGATCGGTGATTTCCAGAACCTGGAGAACAAGGTTCATGTTTCGCTCCAATCTCGTGGCGTCCACAATCACCACCGTCACATCCGGCTGACCAAAGAGAATAAAATCGCGGGCGACCTCTTCGTCGGCGCTGGCCGAGAGAAGCGAATACGTTCCCGGCAAATCGATCAGCTTGAAGCCCTTTCCTGCGAACGAAAACCCACCCTCTGCGCGCACGACGGTTTTTCCGGGCCAGTTCCCCGTATGCTGCTTCAGTCCCGTGAGATTGTTGAACACAGTGCTTTTTCCAACGTTGGGGTTCCCCGCAACCGCCACGACATGATCAAACTTCCCGGCGTCCATACCGAGTCGCGTCAGTTTTGCCTTTGGGTTTACAGGGCACAATTCACATTGTTCAGGTTGAAGTCTTTTTGTCATCTCGCCATTCCTCATTGAAGAAAAACCATCTCTGCCTGCTCTTTTCTAAGGGCGATCACGCCTCCCCGAATTCGGTACGCCGTGGGGTCTCCTGACACGCTGGTCATCACGGCGCCGACCGTGGTCCCGGGAACGATCCCAAGATCCATCAATCGTCTTCGCTGAAGGCCGCGACATCCATGAGAAATACCGCTGACGATCCCTTCTTCTCCGGGCCTCAGCGTTGCCAGCGTTTTCTGAGGCCCCGTATCCTTTTTGCGCTGCTCCGGAACAGCCCGGACGTTCGCCGCGACGATCAGTGGAATCTCGAAAACGATTCCCTCTTTTTGAATCACAAGTGAGTCGGACAATTTGTCCAGAACGCGAAGGTTCATTCCCGGATACAGGCCCCTCTGAACGAGCTGCGCGTACACGGAGGTTGGTTCATCCTCAACATGTGTGATGGTCACGACGGCGTTCTTGTTGAAAGTTTGGAGTGGAATTCCACGCACAGCCGGAATCGAGCCGTCGGCGCCGGGAATCGGATCGCCGTGGGGATCATACACCGGATGGCCGAGACGGCGGGAGAGCTCGCTGACTTGTTCCTGTTTCAGGCTGTGCTCCTTCGCCTCCGCCTGTTTGTGCCAATCGACCTCCTGGACCATGGTTTCATCGGCAAGGTGCCGCTCCCACAGGCGGTGAACGCGGATGACCTTGAGCGCGTACTCGCGGCCTGAAGAAGTGAGCTTGAGCTCGGATCCCTCGAGGGTAATGAACTTACTTCTTGTCAACTCGCTGACGACTGCTGCCGCCTGCTCGCGCCCGTATCCCAGGGCCCCCGAGAGGCTTTCCAGAGTGCAGGAGACCTTGGTGTATTCGCAGTTATACAAATGCTTCAACGCGTCCTCAATAAGTTCTATGTGGCGCCTCCGTCTCCTGTTCAAGACAAGGAAAATGAGAGTCCCCGCTGCAACACTCAGCGCCGCTATTTCCCACGAGAAAGTCATACCGGCACCTTTTCTCTGATATTCAGTACCTCGACAAAGATGTATTGGGCCAGCTTGGAGCTGATGAATTCCTGTTTTGCTCCGACGTCCACTCTCAGGGAACCGTCAAAATCAATCCGCTCGCTAATCGTCATTTCGGTACCAAGACCGATGCCAAGTTTTGACATGTACTGAAGTACCTCGGCACGCTCATCGTTCACGCGCGCAACGCGCACGCGCGATCCCGGAAGAACTGATGCGAGCGAGGCGTGATCTGGAGCGCTCACAAGGCCCTCCGCGGTCGGGATTGCATCCCCGTGTGGATCACGGTCAGGATAGCCCAGAATTTCATCGATCCGCTGTTCAAGTCTCTCCGACGTGCTGTGCTCAAGACGCTCGGCTTCCTCGTCGATTTCATCCCATTCGAATCGAAGCACCTGCACAAGAAACAATTCCCACAAACGATGCCGGCGAATGATCCGTAAGGCTTTCCGTCGTCCCTCCTCCGTCAGCTCCACTCCTTTGTAAGGCGTGTAGGTCACACTTCCGTCGTCTGCAAGCTTCTTGATCATCTCGGTGACCGAGGGAGGGGAGAGCTGGAGTTTTTCGGAAAGCACCGACGTCGTTACCCTTCCTTCAAGGTCCTGAAGCTTGTAAATATTCTTCAGGTAATTCTCGACCTGCGCGCTCGGCATTGGGAAGCCTTAATTGATTTTTAGGAATGCCTAAATCTACAAAAGTTCAGGACTCTTGTCAAGCCTATTTTTCACCAGTGTCATGTCTTATAAAGAACTCCGGGACAGGACACCAGATGCTTCAGGCAGGATGAAGCCTAGTCTATCCTTTTGAGGCAGAGTGAGGAGTTGGTTCCCCCGAATCCAAATCCGTTGGAAAGAGCGTACCGGATTGGGCGCTTTTGTGCAGTGTTTGGAACGTAATCCAGGTCGCACTCAGGATCAGGGAACTCCTGGTTGATCGTGGGGGGCATCATCTGATCTTTGAGCGCTAAGGCTGTAAAAGCCGCTTCTATGGCAGCGGCAGCCCCTAAAAGGTGTCCGGTCATGGACTTCGTTGAGCTGACGGCAAGCTTTCTCGCGTGCGAGTCGAACGTTGTCTTGATAGCGTCCGTTTCCGCGACGTCCCCGATCGGCGTTGACGTTCCGTGCGCGTTGATATAGTCGATGTCTTCCGGTTTGATCCCGGCCCACCGGAGCGCGAGATTCATCGCTCGTGCCGCTCCCTCCCCTTTCTCCGAGGGAGCTGTAATGTGAAACGCGTCGGCGCTCATTCCGCAGCTCAGGATCTCCGCGATCAGAGGAGCTCCCCGTCGCCTCGCATGTTCGTACTCCTCAATGATCAACACAGCAGCCCCTTCGCCAAGAACAAATCCGTCACGGCCTTTGTCAAACGGGCGTGAAGCTTTTGTCGGCTCGTCATTCCTGCGGGAGAGAGCCCGCGGCGTTGAAAACCCTGCAAGGCCGAGCGGAGTGATCGGCGCTTCGGAGCCGCCGACGATCATGACGTCCGCTTCGTCGCGGCGAATGCTGTGAAAACCGTCTGCGATGGCGTGGTTGCCCGTTGCACAGGCGGAGACAACACTGTAGTTCGGGCCTTTCGCCCCAAGCTGAATGGCGGCGTACCCCGAACAAGTGTTGATGATCGAGCCGGCAACAAAAAACGGAGAAACCCGCCGCGGGCCTTCTGCGCTGATCAAGAGACTCGTATCAAAAATATTCTTCAATCCCCCAATTCCGGATCCGATGATGATACCAACTCGCTCGGCGTTTCCGGGAGTGATTTCGAGTTTCGACTCTTGCACGGCCTCCTGCGTCGCCGCCCAGGAATAATGAAAGACAATATCATAGCGCCCGGCGTCCTTCCCGTCCATATACTTCCTCCCATCAAATCCCTTGACCTCCCCGGCTATCCTTGTCGGATACGCTTCCGGGTCGAATCGTGTGATCCGGTCGATTCCCGACCTTCCCTGAAGACAATTTCCCCACGACTCTTTCGTCGTGAGGCCCAGCGGAGAAACCATTCCGATTCCGGTGACAACGACGCGTCTCATGTCATTCCTTCATCTGTCGCTTGAACATCTCGTCAGAAAGGCCCGTATTGATGCGGTAGTTGGAATACTCGATCGACATCGAACCGCTCCGGGGCGGCCGACGAAATTCTTCCATTTGAGGAGCCGAAGGAATCTGAAACTCCGATCCCGTTGTCGTATCTCCTCCCACAACCTCAAACCGAGCTTTCAGGCTTACGGGAAGCCAATAGCGTTGTTCCTGCAGAGCGTATGCAAGGCGGACGCTGACCGAACGGCCTCTGTACGGAACCGTTTCGGTTCTCACAATGGTCATGTTTTCCGGATCGATCCAGGCGAGCAATTGTTGAACTCTCGTCGCCGGCTCTTTTGCCACAAGGAGCAACTTGATCGTTTTCTTTCCTTCCAGCACTTCTTCCCCACGAACGGCAGCATCGTACCGGTGCGCCAATTCCTTCACCGGCAGCGCAAACCCCTCGCGCGGCAGCATGGCAAAATTCGGCGATTCAAAGTGAATCTTGTCCGGTGCCTTATAGTACATGACAGCACGCATCTGTGGAATCCGCACACGATCCATATCCATTTCTGCCGTGAGGTCAACCGTATAATCTTCGATCCCTTCAAGGCTCTGAGCGCAACGCCTGAGGATTTCGTTTCCGTCCGGCACCTTCGTCTGTGCCGTAACTCCAGGGCATATCACCATGACACAAAACGCCGCCTTCATCCCGAGCTGCAGTATCATCATACTATTCACGATCCACCATTCAGAATTCACATTCCGAGCTCAATCCAAGTCCTCTACATCTTCATATTCTGCATGAACGGCTTCCATTTCTCCTCGGGAGAGCTCGGGGTCATCAGGCTTACAAGGATCAAAGCCGCGAGAGAGGTTGCCGCCGCCGGGAGAATGATATAGTCCGTTTCCATCAGCGGCCCCTCGAGAAGAAAATTGCAGATCGTAATCACCAGGGTCACTCCCATCCCGGAACCAATTGACGCCACGCCTCCTGCGACCGTCACTCGTTTCCACAGGAAGGCGGCGAGAAGCGCCGGCGTAATGCCCGCCCCCACCATGGTATAGGCTGTAAAAGCCATGTCCAGAATGCTCTGAAAGAAGTTCGCCAGAACAAACGCCACGATGCCGAGAATCACGATCCAAAAACGCTGGAACCAGATGATCGTTTCCTGCGAGACGTCGGGTCGGATGAATCGCTGGTAGATATCACGCGCAATATTTGTCGAGGGGATCATGAGAAACGTGTTCGCTGTCGAGAGGATGATCGCCACCCCGGCACAGATCAGCAAAACCCCCGCAAACTGCGGAATGTCGAACCTCGCGAGGTGAAGCACGATCGTTTCCGAGGTTGCCTTGTCGATCGATCCGTCCGCCAGGGCAAATGGAGCGAGACTCAGGTACTTGGCGCTACCGACCACGGCCAAAAGAGCCAAAGCGGTTTCAACGATTACGACACCCACAATCATCCACGCCACGGCCCGACGCGCTGTCGCTTCATCCCTCGCGGCAAAGAACTTCTGGTACATGCTGCTTTCCCCCAGCAGGAGGAAGAAGGTGGGAAAAAACACACCCATCGCCCACACGGCATTATTGGATCCGAACGCCGTGAATCGATCTGCCGGGAGCGAGGTGATCTGATCGGGACCAATCGCAAAGAATGCGAGGGGGAGTGCAATCAGGACGCCCAGCGTCATGATGATGCCGTTGATCAGATCGATACTCAGGATGGAAACCAATCCCGCGAGAACTGTGAAAAGGATGACAACGGCGCAGGTGATCGCTCCCCCCATCACAGGGTCGATCCCGGTCAGAATGTTGAGGAGCCTTCCCGCTCCCCGGAATTGATACCCGGCAATGGTGAGGTAAGCAATGATAATCGCGGTCGTTCCAAGGAGTCTGGCCGCCGCGTTGTAACGTTTTTCAAGGATATCGGAAACCGTGTACTGAGAAATCCTTCGTACTTTATGGGCAAGGAAGAAAACGATGGCGATTCCCACCCAGGCCCCAGCGCTCATCCAGAGTTGTGAAATCCCCATCCTGAACGCCAACCCCGCGCCGCCAAAGAGACTCCCGGAGCCGATCCACGTCGTCACGAGGGTTCCGGCAAGGAACAACGCCGACGCGTTCCGCCCCGCTACCATGAAATCATCCTGCGTCTTCACGCGACGCATCTTGTATCCGGCGATGGTCACGAGCACAAGAATATAAACAACCACACCGGCAACGTAGACGTCCATGCGACTCCCTGCAGTTATTGCCACAATCAGTTTGAGAAAAGCACCAAATGCAAATACTCAAATCTCAAACAAATCCAAATTCACCAGTGACAAAAATTCAAAACGGCCGGTGTTTCGATCATTCACCCTTTTTGAACATTTGAGCCTTGTTTGAATTTTGGTGCTTGAGATTTGGTCCTTAAGGACTGGTGCTTGAGGTTCACACTTTGCTATCAGGAAAGGATATCCTTCCTTTGAAAAATGATCCACGCGCCCACTACCATGGCCGTCGACGTGGCCCCCAACGCTGCGCATGAAGCCCAAACTTCATCCCAGGCGACCGGATCGGCAAAAATCATCTGCCACACGTTCAAATACGTTGTGAAGAGATAAGGTCGGACAGTCGTGAACAACTCCACAGGCATCACGCTCACGATGAGGAAAACGATAAGCACGCCCATCGTCGCCACAATCGGCCCAATGGCGTTCTCGACAAACGAGGAGAAAAGGAAGGCGACGGATGCAACAGACCATGGACCAGGTTGCGAGAATATACGCCGTAAAAAACCGCCACGCAACATCCGATCCCGGCAGGATGAGAATCCCCTTGTCAAAGACGATGAGATCTCCCGTGCCAATGAGAATCACGGCAAGCCCGACGCTCAATACGCCAAGGAAGGAAACGAAAACAAAGGTGTAGACAAGGGTTACGAGATATTTGGAGAAGAAAATGAGAGTCCTTGAGACGGGACGGATGAGGATCAACCGATAGGTTCCCGCCGTGGCTTCTCCCGCCAGCTGATCTCCCGCCACAAACGAGATCAACAACGGGATGTGAACCCAGAGCGTATTCATGAGCTGATGAGCCACCACCCAGCCGTTGAAGAGATTTCCGACAAAAAAGAAATCCTGCTGAAGAGAACGGAGGGCGGACGTCTGGAACCTCCCTCCCTCGATCTTCATCGCCGCTTCAACCAGCGGGACGACGATAAGGATGATCAGAAATCCAAGGTAGGTTCTCTTTTTGAGAAACGTCTTTATCGCCTCGTGATAGAAGAGTGTAAGCACGGTCATCAGCGGGGCGGTTCGGATTCTGTAAGAGAAAGAAAAAAATCTTCCAGCGATCGGCGGGGAACAAGAGCCTCAACCTTCACGCCGTTCCGAACGAGCATCCTGTTCAACAATGGTACATCGTCGAATTTCATGGACGCACGAAACTCGCCCCCCTCTTCTTTATAAGAAGAGACCGGTGCCGAGCGGGACCGCAGGATGGACCTGATTTTCGTTTTTGGGCGCCCCTTCACAACGATAAAGTGCTCCCCTTTGTCCAGAAGCTCTCTTACCCCTCCCTGCACGACAAGTTTTCCTTGATTGATGATTGCCATCCTGTTTGCCACCATTTCAATTTCAGAAAGGAGATGGGAAGAAAGGAACACAGTTTTCCCCTGCTCGTGCGCAAGACGGAGAACAAGTTGCCGGACGTCCTTCATTCCCTGCGGATCGAGGCCGCTCGTGGGTTCGTCGAGGATCACAAGCTCCGGATCATTGAGCAGGGCCTGAGCGATACCGAGGCGTTGTTTCATTCCGTGAGAATATGTCTTGACGCTGTCAAAGGCGCGATCCCGCAGCCCCACAAGGTCAAGGACTTCGAAAACCCGTGAGCGGGGGACTCCTCCATACAGCGAGCCGACGATTTCAAGATTCTTGACGGCCGAGAGGTACAGATAGAAGTCGGGTTTCTCCACGATCCCGCCCACCCTCTTCAATGCTTCTTTCCGATCGGTCGAAACCGAATGTCCAAACAGTTGAACGTCGCCCGTGGTCGGCCGAATAAGCGAAAAAAGCATTCGGATCGTAGTGCTTTTTCCGGCTCCGTTCGGTCCCAGGAAGCCGAAGATATCCCCGCGGCGGACTTCGAGGCTGAGGCCGTTCACCGCCCAGCGCTTCTTGAATCGTTTGCCAAGACGTGATGTTTGGAGGATCCCGTCGGGAGTCAATGTTGGATGGCTTCTCTTCGAGGTTTCGTCAATGCTACGCAATACAAGGTTTGAAAGCAAGGTCGCTCCTGTTGCGGGTTGTATCCTAAATAAGGTTGAGCTTACTCCTTCATCATTCAACATTCGACGTTCCCGGCCCGCCTTATCAGATCTTATGGCCGGGGCGGGCATTATTCGATATTGTTCCAACATCGAATGGAGAACACTGAATTTCTCTCAACGCATACAATGCAAATCCCGCTTTACGAAAGAGGGAGGGTAAGAGCTTGGATTGATTTCTTCTTCCCAGGCGGATCGTTGAAGATCCCTTCCAAGCCGAGCGCAGACAAATCCTGGTTCAACACTTGAGGCTGTACAACAAGTCCTGTTGTCATTGCGAGCGTTTGGACGGCGAGTTCTGAGCTCTAGCAAGGGATCAAGCCGTTCGCGAAGCAATCTTTCACGCGCGGATGCTTTTGCAGGGTGGAGC
>JACPLA010000095.1 GCA_016186715.1 Ignavibacteriales bacterium
AATCCCAGCGGCAGTTCTTCTCGGGACTGTACGACTGGGGCGTGACCAGACAGAAAGAGACAAAGAACAAGGTCGCAACAAGCGAAGACGTGAGCGTCGACCATTATAATGTCTTGGTAGGGAGAAGTTTTGGATGAAGAAATGGAGTGATGGATCATGAATCATGTCATCAATTCACCCCATGACCACATCACAACATGATGACATTCAGCGAAATTCCAAGTATTCGTCGGCTGTGTTTTGCTCTGTTATATGTTGTCTCGGGGATCGGCGTATTCGCCCAACGTTACCCCGATCGCCACATGACACTCAATCCGCTGGCGGATCAGTCTGTTCCGGCACGGGGAGGAACAAGTTGGATGCATTCAAGCGGCGGATGGGCTGAGTTCGGAGCGTACAGACTTGTGAGAGATCAGGAACATGCCTGGATTCAGCGATTGGGCGGTTACCTTGAAATGTTCAGAATCGACGATGAAGCGAGTCTGACCGTCGTCGGAAACATCGAATTCATCGCCAATCCGCACAACAACATTCGCTTCAATCCGAGAGCAGTGTTCTGGGAAGAAGGGTTTGTTTATACCTCCAGGGCGGGGAAGAACTACTGGCAGATCGGCTACTTTCACCGCTGCAAGCATGATGTTGACAATCTGCTGTTGGGAACAGAACGTTCGCTTATTTTCGGCAGCCTCCAAGGAAAATATCTCCTCCCTTTTGTCATGCAGGGTGGCAGAACAGAGGGACTCCTATCGTTTCGAACCGACTTGCTGACGATCCGCCAGGATGATCGAACGCCGTTGACGACAGACAGATTGAATCTGAACCGCGCGCTCGGGTCCTTTGCGGGAATGATTCACCTGCGCAAACAGCTCGAGCAATCGGTGGTTGGCTTCTATACGACGGCCTGGAGTGGACTCAGTGTTTACAGCAGAAAGGACGGGATCTTCAACAGGTTTTCTTCCGTCGAATCAGCGACACTGAGCGGCGGCCTTTCAAGCGGGGTCGCAATCCATGGCAACGCGCATTTCAGAATTGGACTATCGTATGAGTATATTTCGGACACTGGCATCAATCCTGTTCCCGAACATGCGCATTTGCTCTCCCTCGGTGTGGTTATCCTGAATCCAGCTTCAATGTGGTAGCAACAACGCGATGAGTGAATGACAAGACAAACAAATGAAAACACCCCTATGATAGGTCGGACGATTTCTCACTTTAGGATTCTCGACAAGATTGGCGAGGGAGGTATGGGCATTGTTTATAAGGCTCAGGACACCAACCTTGACCGCATCGTTGCCCTCAAGTTTTTGCCTTCAGGCGCTCGCCTGGAAGGTCCTGACCGGGAGCGATTTATCCAGGAAGCGAAAACTGCCGCAGCCCTCAATCATCCGAATATTTGTACGATCTATGGGATCGAGAGTGACGGGGACCAGCAGTTCATTGCGATGGAATATATCGACGGAGGGACTTTGCGAGAAAAACTCCCCTTTTCAAGGCGGAGTGATGCTCTTTCCGTTGCTGTTCAGATCGGCGAGGCATTGCAGGAGGCGCACGCAAAGGGAATTGTTCATCGCGACATCAAGGCAGAAAATATCATGCTGACCTCCAAGGGTCAGGTCAAGGTGATGGATTTCGGTCTCGCAAAGCTGAAGGGATCGCTGAAGCTCACACGGAGTTCGAGTACCGTCGGAACCCTGGCCTACATGGCACCGGAGCAGATTCAAGGTGGAGCTGTGGACTCCCGGAGCGACATTTTTTCGTTCGGCGTGGTTCTCTTTGAAATGCTGGCAGGAACAACGCCGTTTCGCGGCGAACATGAAGCTGCAATGATGTACTCCATTCTCAATGAACAAGCTGAGTCCCTCCAGAAATATGTGCCGGATGCCGAGTCGGAGCTGTTGCATGTCATAAACCGTTCCCTCGAGAAGGATCCCGAAGACCGTTACCAACACGTGCAGGAAATGACGATCGATCTCAAAAGATTGAAGAAAGAATCGTCGAAAATCTCACGGGCAGCCATGGCTCTATCAAAGCCACAACAACCGTCTGCTGCTGAGCCATCACCGGCAGATGATGACAAGCCCTCCGGGACTCGGGAACCCCAGGCCAAACACAAAACAACCTCGGTTACTCTCAACATTCCCACATTTGAAAAGAAGACGCTCCTTCGCTGGCTGATCCCGATTGGAGCACTTGCCGCGGGGATAATCGGATACATGTCCTTCTTTTCCTCGGGAGAATCAGAAGCGGGCGAGCGGATTCCGGTCGCTGTCGCCGATTTTCACAACCAGACCAAAGAAGAGGAATTGGACGGGCTTTCCGGCATGCTGATTACCTCATTGGAACAATCGCGCCGGCTCTCAGTCCTCACGCGTTCCCGGATGTTTGATTTCCTGAAACAGATGGGAAAGCAGGATGTCGATCGTATTGACGAATCGCTCGGCAGAGAGATCTGTCGCAGGGCAAACGTTGGAGCCCTGGTGGTGGCATCGATCAGGAAGTTCGACCAGCTCTACATCATCGATATGAAGGTGCTGGATCCAGAAAAGAATGAATATCTCCTGACCGTCAAGCAAGAGGCCGAGGGCAAATCCAGCATTCCCGGAATGATTGACAAGCTCGCGGAACAAACAAGGATCGGATTAAAGGAGAGGGTTTCAGAAGTGCAGGCCAGCCAACGGGATGTTGCTGAGATGACCACACCGAATATCGATGCTTACCAAGCGTATTTTCGCGGCGAAGAACTGATCAACAAGCTCCAATTTCAAGAAGCAGCCGATGAATTTCGCAAGGCGGTGGCAATCGATTCCGTGTTCGCGCTGGCCCACTATCGGCTCGCGTACGCTCTCTCGTGGTACTCGGTTCCCGGTGCGGACAAAGCAATTGCCAAAGCCATGCAATACATCAGCCGGGTGCCGGAGAAGGAAAGCTACCTGATACGGGGTGAGGACGCAATAGTGAGAAAGGAGCCTGAACTCGGGCTGTCAATCTATAAAGAACTTCTCACCCTCTATCCTGAAGACAAGGAAGTGAACTATCTTGTGGGAGATTATTCGTTTCATCAGGGAGATTACAGTACCGCCGAGACGGCCCTCAGAAAAGTAATCTCCATGGATCCGCTGTTCAGCCGCGCGTATCAGCACCTCTGCTGGACGCTGCGGGAAATCAAGAAACCCGACGATTTGAAGTCCGTGGCCGCACGGTATGTTGAACAAATCCCCTCGCCCGACTCTTACTTCCACCTGTCAGACTCATATCTCCAGGTTGCAGAATTCGACAGTGCTTTGAGCGTCGTAGATAGAGGGTTGAATCTTTTCCCACACAATGGAACGCTGATCAATTTTCGGGGTGTAATATTTCTCAGCCGACATTCATTCGAGAAGGCTAAGGCAGAATTTACAAAGCTGAGTTTAGACACAAAGTCGCCAGCCAACAGAGCAAGGGGCTTCAGTGGCCTGTCCACCCTGGCAATTGCACGTGGACAGTATCGAGAGGCCCTGAACCTGATCGAAGCGGAAGTGGACGTTTGGCGCAAGGGAACCAACAGGACCCGCCTTGCGGGGGCTCTCGCGGAGAAAGCCACAGTGAGATACAAAATCCTTGGACAGCCTCAGACTACTCAGAAGGATCTTGCCGAAGCAATGCAGTACGAAAAAGACGCCGATCTCTACTTTTACATATCATTGTTTGAATACTACGTCGCGGCTGGAGAATTTCAAAAGGCAAGGGACGTCGTAAATTCCGATCTGCGAGTAATAACACAAGGTTTTGGCGTTCTTGTTGAGGCGATTGCGCAGTATGATGCCGGCAACTATGGGTCTGCCATTGCCTTGCTTTCTCAAGAGAATCTCACTCACGAGTCGATGTACACGTTAGCAAAGAGTTATGTGGCCACGGGACAGCCGGACAGCGCCTTACGGACGTTGGAGGAGCTACGACTTCTCTATCATCCGAATTTTGTCCGTTTCCGAGCGATGTATGACGCGAAAAGCTACTATCTCACCGGCACAATCTATGAAAAGATGGGCGATCGGAAAAAGGCCTTCCAGAGCTACACGAAGCTTCTCGATCTCTGGAAAAACGCTGACAACGATATCCCGGAACTTCTCGATGCGAAGAAACGGCTTGCACTGCTCAGGTAGGATCAAACCTGGGGATTTCACACTACAAGATTTCCGAAAAGTTTGGCGAAGTCCCAAATTTTCCCACGAGCTAATTTCAGCGAGTGGCTAAAAATTTGAGGATCCCGCCGTTGTTTGGCGGGAGCCGAAACCCGAGGTGCATATGATCGGTTCAACAATCAGTCACTACAGGATTCTTGAGAAATTTGGCGAAGGTGGGCCCGTCCGCCGGAGCCGGTAATCGAAAGACGAAACCACGATGATTGGACAAGCCATTTCACATTATCAAATCTTGGATAAGCTCGGCGAAGGCGGAATGGGCTTGGTGTGCAAAGCCCAGGATACGGAGCTCAACCGCCCTGTCGCCTTGGATCTATGAAAAACTGCACTTAATGGACTGGTTTGGTTGATAACTTACTTAACAACCAAATCTCTGAAGCCATAAACTAGTTGACAACTTTATATATTTGAGGTGGAAAAAAGTTGTCAACGATGGATCTCCTGGACTCGCGGAAGCATCTGCAGGATGTGTTCGGCCCTTCCACGAACGTGGAGCAGCATGTACCTTCGCCTTGTTCAAGCATGATCTGACCAAAACTTCGAAAGAACACAACCATGGTTCAAAAATACATTTCCATCCTTATAGCACTGATTGCGATCTCGTTCGCACCCGGCGACGTCACGGTTGTAATCAAAGAATGGGATGTCCCCGCAGGTGCCTTCCCGCACGATCCGGCCGTAGGACACGATGGAGCTCTTTGGTACACCGGCCAGCGTGCTAACACAATCGGTCGTGTCGACCCGAAAACCGGCCAGGTCAAGGAATATCAACTCAAGACACCGGATTCGGGACCGCACGGACTCGTCCCGGACAAGAAAGGCAATATCTGGTACACGGGGAACTACAAGGCCCACATCGGGAAGCTGGACCCGACGACCGGTGAAGTCACAGTGTACCCGATGCCCAACCCGCGCGCCGGGGATCCGCACACGCCGATTTTTGATCACAATGGTATCCTTTGGTTTACCGTGCAGAAAGGAAACTTCGTGGGAAAGCTCGACCCCGAGAGTGGCGTCGTCACGCTCAGAGAGGTCCCTACGGCAAACTGCCGACCCTACGGGATCGTTGTCGACTCCAAAGGCACGCCGTTTTTCTGTGAGTTTAACTCGAACAAGCTTGCCAGCATCGAACCGGAGACGATGGAAATTGCCGAGTATGTTCTCCCCGAGGGTGCGCGCCCCCGGAGACTCACGGTAGCACCGGATGACATGATTTACTACACCGACTACGCAAGAGGGTATCTGGGACGGCTTGATCCGGCCACGGGCACGGTCGTCGAATGGCCTTCCCCCGGCGGAACTCGTTCCCGGCCTTACGGAATTGCCGCGACCGCAGACGGGTCCATCTGGTACAGCGAATCAGGAGTGGAGCCCAATACGGTGGTGATGTTCGATCCGGCAACGACGGAGTTCAGAACCTGGCCCATTCCGTCCGGAGGAGGAGTTGTTCGCCACATGGTAGCTACACCGGAAGGGAACCTCTACCTCGCATGCAGCGGAGTGAACAAAGTCGGAGTTGTCCAGGTGAAGTAAATCCAATGGCAGACGAAGAATAGTCGCAATTCACTTGGCATCGGAACTTATTGTGGTTACTGATATGAATCACGGTAGGATCAACAGTTTCCGATTACAAAATTCTTGAAAAACTGGGTGAAGGCGGCCCTGTCCACCGAACGACAATTATACACACTGTAGATTTCCCATGATAGGAACCACAGTTTCTCATTATAGAATACTCGAGAAATTGGGCGAAGGGGGAATGGGCGTGGTGTATAAAGCCCAGGATACGAAGCTCAACCGCACGGTTGCACTGAAATTCCTCCCGGACCGCGTAAACAGGGATGATTCCGCAAAGGCCCGGTTTGTCCAGGAAGCCCAGGCTGCGTCATTCACGGCGTCGAGGATGTTGATGGTTCTCTGTTCATGGTTATGGAATATGTCGACGGCGGCGAGCTCGGAGCGAAATTGCCGTTCCCGAAGACCGATGAGACCATCAAGGTAGCAGCTCAAATCGGCGAAGCGCTCCACGAAGCACATTCGAACGGCATTGTGCATCGTGACGTTAAAGCGGACAACATCATGTTGACCGCAAAAG
The DNA here is from genome assembly GCA_016186715.1 of Ignavibacteriales bacterium. GTDB lineage: Bacteria > Bacteroidota > Ignavibacteria > UBA10030 > UBA10030. Next base: position 6,274 of record JACPLA010000095.1, read on the forward strand.
GTCAGGCAAAGGTGATGGATTTCGGGCTGGCAAAGCTCAAGGGTGCGCTGAAACTTACTCGGACCTCCAGCACCGTCGGAACGCTCGGATACATGGCGCCTGAGCAGATCCAGGGGGAAGAGGTTGACCATCGAAGCGACATCTTCTCCTTTGGCGTACTTCTCTTTGAAATGCTGACCGGGAAACTCCCGTTCCGGGGTGAACACGAAGCCGCGATGGTCTACTCGATCGTGAATGAAGAGCCGCAGGATATCACATCGTTCAAGCCCGACCTCTCCCCTCTTGTGGTGAATCTGATCAATCGCTGCCTGGAAAAGGATCCGAACGACAGATATCAAACGATGCAAGACGCCGTCAGCGAGTTGCGGCGTTCGCTGAAGAAAACATCGAACTTCACGAAGAAAAGTCGGCTGGGTGCTCAGTCCCCTGTCGATGAGGTCACAACTGCCGACGCGATCGATTCACGTGGAACCGGGCGCTCACCACTGCTCATCCCCCTCATAGCGGCAGCGGTGATGATTGCCGGTTTGTCTGTGACCATTGTTGTGCTTCTTTCGGGCAGCGACGCGCGATCGGGATTTGTCGGCCCCGACACCAGGATCTATCGCTACACCTCCATGCCCGGCTTGGAGGACAACGCCTCCTGGTCCCCCGACGGAAAATTCCTTGCCTATGAGACCGACGAAAAGGGACAGACCGACATCATTATTCAACCCGCGGACGGCGGGAGCCCCGTCCGGGTATTTGATTCAGAAGCGAACGAAGTGCAGGCCACCTGGTCCCCCGACGGTTCTCTGCTTGCGTTCGTTTCATCGAGGAACCATGGCGGGCACTTTGCTCCCGTCCTCGGGTTTGGGAACCTCAATCTCATCCTCGACGGCAAAGGCGGAGACATTTTCATTGTGAAACCGTTTGGCGGTGAACCGCTTAAACTCGTATCCAATGCGTTCGACCCCGCATGGTCGCCGGATGGGAAGGAGATCGCCTTTCGGTCCGCACGAGATGCTCAGTGGGACCTGTGGAAAGTATCTGCCGATGGGGGCGAGCCGGCGCGCATCACGAACGACGCTGACTACGACTACCAGCCCGCATGGTCTCCGGATGGCAAGTGGATCGTTTACGGATCGACGCTGGGAGGAGGAACATTCAGACTTTTTGCGATCGGTTCGTCGGGAGGCGCGCGGATCCCACTTACCGACGGAGGCTCGCTCGTGAGCGGACCCGAGTTCGTGAACGACGGCACGGCGATCATATTCTCCTCAGCTCGGGGCGGAAGCATCAACCTCTGGCAATTATCCTTTGCTCCAGAAGACACAAATGCGTCGGCGCATCGCGTTACGATCGGCCAGGGAAGCGATGTGAACGCGTCGATATCGCGAGACGGAAGAAAGATCGCATATTCGTCGATCTCATCTGGTCCGGATATTTGGGAACTGACCATTTCTTCGGGGAGCTTACGCCGGGTCACGTCCGAGAACGGGATCGAACAGCAAGCGGTTCTTTCACCCGATGGTTCGCAACTCGCGTTGAGAAGCGATCGGGGTGGTACGAGTGCCATATGGATGGTCGATCTCAAGGGGACCTTCAAACGCCTCTTCAGTGCAGCTACCGGATTTTCGTTCTGGTCTCCAGATGGAAAACACATCTCATACAACTCTTCTTCCGGCATCGAGGTGCGGAGCGTCGGAGACCTTTCCTCCACTATAATCATTCCAAACGCCGCCTTCAGCACCTGGAATCCATCCGGAACGAAGATCGCGTTCATGCGGAATGACGAGGGTCGAAATGGGGTCTGGACGCGTGAGCTCCAGACGGGAAAAGAGGAAAAGATCGTATCGATGGATGGGGTAGCCTCATTCCCCGCCTGGTCCCCCGACGGCAGCATCATCGTGTTCAATGAGGACGTCGGAGACACACGAAGACTGCTCGTCGTCCCCGCATCCGGCGGCACGCCGCGCGTCATTCCGACGGACGACGCAGAGTACTCCCACCCCTCCTTTTCGCCGGTCAACAACGACCAGGTCGTCTGTGTACGCGACCACATCGACCTTGTTATGGTCTCAGTCTCCACGGGTAGGGTCACGTACTTGAAGAAGTTCGAAGATCCGGCGATCCGCCTGACCGATTACCCCTCCTGGTCCCGTGACGGGAAGAAGGTGTACTTCGATCAGGTACGGAGGTCGGGAGACATTTTTGTGATGGAGAATTAATTTAACAAAAATTCGATGCTGTACCTTGGGGTTGAATAATTTTTCCCCGAAGGGGAAAGATACTTCAGCCGAGGGCGACGCCCTCGGATTGAAATAACAGATCATATCACCATCAACCTATGAAAAAGAAAACGGAAAATGGCAAATTGAAATCAAACGTCAAAAAGAAAAAGGAAACACAATTTCTTTTTGGTTTTTGTTGTTTTATTGCTGTTTGATCTTTTCATTTTTCCGTTTCCCTTAAGGCCAATCATGGTGGGAACAACAATATCACATTACAGCATCCTTGAGAAATTGGGTGAAGGGGGAATGGGAGTAGTGTACAAAGCCCAGGACACCAAGCTCAACCGCACCGTCGCGCTCAAGTTTCTTCCTGATCATATTGCTTCCTCGGAGCAAGATACGGCCCGGTTTACACAGGAAGCACAAGCTGCGGCCGGCTTGAGCCACCCGAATATCTGCACCATCCATGGAATCGAGGAAGCCGATGGCAAGAGCTTCATTGTCATGGAATACGTTGACGGCCAGACACTGCAGGAAAAGAAATCTTCTCTCTCAATGAAGCAGGCGCTGGATATCGGGATTCAGATTGCCGAAGGTCTTGCCGCAGCCCATGAAAAAGGGATCATCCACCGCGACATCAAGCCAGAGAACATCATGATCCGCAAGGACGGCCGCGTGCAGATCATGGACTTCGGATTGGCAAAACTGCGTGGCGCATCGCGACTTACGAAAGAAGGCAGTACGGTCGGAACGGCAGGATACATGTCCCCGGAACAGGTCCAGGGACAGGAAATTGATCATCGATCAGATATCTTCTCCCTCGGTGTTCTCCTTTACGAGATGCTGACCGGCCAGCCGCCGTTCAAGGGAGTGCACGAAACCGCGATCGCTTACGAGGTTGTAAATGTTGATTCTCCGCCGATGTCCTCACTAAAACCGGAAATTGTGCCTGAATTGGATACGCTCGTTCTTGAATGCCTCGAAAAAGACCCAAACGAACGCGCTCAATCTGCCAAACAAATCGCCATCGATCTGAACAGGTTTAAACGAACGACGAGCCGGACAAAAATGAGTCGAGCTATCCCGGCACAATCCTTCGCGGACCCTCACAGGATCTCTGGCTTCCCCCGCGATTTGTGGAAACGGTTGGCCGGGATCGCGGCTCTCGCCGTGCTTGTTGGCGTTGGTCTCGGTTGGGTGCTTTTCGGAGAGCCGGTCCTCCCTGCAGTCGGAGTAACCCGCTTCAGCATTCCTTATTACAATATCGATTCAACTCGAGAGGACGGATTCAGGTCATTCGCAATCTCACCCGATGGATCACAGCTTGTCTATGCATCGGCCGCGGATGACAAATTGTATGTCCGCGCCATGAATGAAACTCACGCACGATTGATTCAATCAGTGAACGGTGTGGTCGGCTGGGATGTGATCTATTCTCCTGATAGCCGATGGATTGCGTTTCCCTCGCGGGGCAAACTCGTGAAGCAATCGGTCGGCGGCGGAATCCCCATCACGATCTGCGATTCGGGCAACCAATGGTACGGGAGTTGGACCGAGAACAACGAGGTCGTCTTCATGAAAGAGTGGGGGAGTAACCTGTTTATCGTGTCCGCCGAAGCAGGCTCAACCCCGCGCCCGCTGACGACACTCAACACGCAGGCCGGAGAACAGGGACACATTTGCCCCCACACCCTTCCGGGCGGTACATTCGCCCTTTTTACCATATGGACCGGTGCGTCCTTTGAGGAGTCGCTCATCGCCGTCGTTAACCTGGCAACGGGAGAGCACAGAGTCTTGATCAAAGGGGGAACGGACGGGCGATATGTCGAGACTGGGCACATCGTGTACGGACGGGGTTCCACTCTCATGGCGATTGCGTTTGACCTCAAAACACTTCAAACCCATGGGGAGCCTGTTCCTGTTCTGGAAGGTGTGCTCAGCGGAGGAACGAGCGGAGTATTGGAATTCAGTGTGTCCTCAAATGGTACTTTGGTGTATGAAAAGGGGACTGTGGATTTTAATGCAACGTCGATCAATCTTTTTCGATTAAGCGACAAAAGAAACTGGAGGGTCACGTCGGAATTGAACTTTGGAGGTCCGTTATTTTCTCCCGACGGATCACGGCTGTGCGTCACAATCTATGGGCCAACGTTTCATTTGGGCACCTACGGGCTGCGGCAGGGCACTCTCACACCGCTGACGTTCGTTGCGGATAATTGGCGGCCCATCTGGAATCACGACGGATCGGGAATGACGTTTTCTTCCAACCTGTCGGGAACGTATCAAATGTACTCCCTTGCAGCAAGTGGCGGTGGGGAACCGGTGATACTGTTTGAGCAATCAGGGAATCCGTACCCCTTGTCATGGTCCCATGACGGATCGGCTCTTGTGTATACCCTCAGTGGAGATCAGACTGGAGCCGATATCTGGCTGTATGTTCCCGGGCGAACGGCTGCGAAACGACCGCTGCTCAACACGAATGCAAACGAAGCCTGGGCAAAAATCTCTCCCGACGGGCGCTGGCTTGCGTATGTTTCTGATGTGAGTGGTGGTGACGAGGTGTATCTCCAGCCATTTCCGTCTGGCACTGGAAAATGGCGGGTTTCCAATGGAGGCGGGACAGAGCCGAAATGGAGTCCGGACGGAAAGAAAATCTACTACAGACGAGGGGATGATATTTACTCCGCGTCGATCACATTTCGACAGATTGCGGCCGGTATTTCGGTTACCGCAGGACAACCGGACCGCGTTCATTCCTCACCAGGGCTCAATTTTTTTGATCTCTCTCCTGATGGGGGCTCCATCGTCACCGACGACCGCACCCTACGGCTGCAACGAAAGGAGCTCAATGTCGTTCTCAACTGGTTCAGCGAATTGAATGCAAAGGTCCCCGTTCAATAAACATAGGATTCTGTTCACATCATCTGTTCCATATTGCAACGTATTCAACGGAACAAGAGATCAAGGCATATGATCGGCACAACAATAGGACACCAGATTCTAGAAAAGCTCGACGAAGTCCGAAATTTTCCCACGAACGCTCCTCAGTCCCGCTTCCCAGGATTCCGCTCACATGCGGGATTCCAGAAAGCGGAACGAGTGGCTGAAAATTTGAGCCTGCCCGCCCCATGCGATTCAAGAAGGCAGGCGGGGATCCCGCCGTTGTTTGGAGGGAGCCAAAACCCGAGGTGCATATGATCGGTTCAACAATCAGCCACTACAGGATTCTCGAAAAATTAGGGGAAGGGGGAATGGGCGTGGTGTACAAAGCCCAAGATACGAAACTCGATCGCATTGTCGCTCTGAAGTTTCTCCCCTCGTTCCTTTCATCCGATACTGTGGAGAAAGAGCGTTTCTCCCATGAGGCGAGAGCCGCCGCTGCCCTGACGCACCAGAATGTCGCCGTCCTGTACGATGTCGACGATCATGAAGGGCTGATGTTTCTTTCGATGGAGCTGATCGAAGGAACAACCATCAAGGAACTCCTTCAGCACAGTGAGCCTTCCATCAGTCGTGTTCTTGATCTTGCAATTCAAATCTGTGACGGCCTGTCCGCCGCCCACGAAAAGGGGATCGTTCACCGCGACCTGAAGAGCGACAATGTCATGGTCACTTCGAAGGGACAGGTCAAGATCATGGATTTCGGATTGGCCAAGCTCAAAGGCGCCGGCAAGCTGACCAAAGAGGGAAGTACGCTGGGGACGGCGGCTTATATGTCTCCCGAGCAGGCGCAGGGACAGGATGTTGACCAACGTTCCGATATTTTTTCTTTTGGTGTCGTTCTGTATGAGCTCCTGACCGGAAACCTCCCTTTCAAAGGAGAGCATCATTCGGCTCTCTTGTATTCCCTTATCAACGAGGATCCGCCCCCACTTGCCCGCTTCAATGATCGCGTTTCGGATGAGTTGAAGCGCATCGTAAGCAAATGTCTTGCAAAAGACCGCGACGAACGGTACCACCATGCCGATGATATCATGGCTGACCTCCGCGTTGAGCGAAAGAGACAGGAGTACACAAGAGCAGCCCCGACGGCCCAGACAACAAGAAGCCCCTCCTCTCCTGAAGCAGCTGCCGGCAGGTTGCAGCGAAAACGAACGGCACGTTTCTTTTCACCACGTATTATCGTTCCGGTCGCCGTTGTCCTGCTCGCAGGGGCTCTTCTCTGGCTGCAGCCATGGTCCCGCTTCGAAAGTACCGGAGAGAGCCCCGTTGATGGCCGGTCGATTGTCGTGCTTCCCTTCACAAATCTGAGCGATAACAAAGAAGATGAATTCTTCAGCGACGGCATCACGGAAGATATCCTGACGCAGCTGACAAAGATCAACGATTTGAGGGTTGTCTCCCGGACGACAGCAGTGCGGTATAAAGGAACCACCCTGTCCATCCGAGAAATCGGTCAGGAGCTCGGGGTTGCCTCAGTTCTGGAGGGAAGCGTACGGCGGGCGGGCAATCGTGTGCGCATTGTGAGCCAGCTCATCGATGCCCGCAATGATGAACATCTTTGGGCGGAAACGTACGACAGGGAACTAAAAGACATTTTTTTCATTCAGAGCGAGGTCGCGCAGAAGATCGCGGCCGCTCTCCGCACAGAGCTTTCCACAAAGGAACTTGCCGAGATCAGTGAAAAGCCGACTCGTAGCTTTGATGCATACACCTTATACCTGCAGGGACGCTACGAATGGAGGAAACGAAGCTCGGAGGGGTTGCAAAATGCGATCATATTTTTTGAACGGGCAGCAGCAAAAGATCCCGGCTATGCTCTTGCTTATGTGGGAATTGCGGACGCGTACTCCCTCTATCCGTACTACCGAGTTCCTGGTCTCTCAGTCGAGGATGCGTTCGACAACGCTGAAAAAATGGCGCGAAAGGCGCTGGAAATTGACCCGGATCTTGCTGAAGCGCACGTTTCCCTCGGAAATGTCCTCAAGGAAGGCCGGTGGAATTGGAAGGAAGCTGAAAAAGAGTTCAAAGAAGCCATTGCCTTGAATCAGAAATATGCGACCGCGCACCAATGGTACGGCGAGGCACTTCTCACCATGGGTCGGATGGACGAAGCGATTCATCACGCACGCTTGGCGGTCGAACTTGAGCCGGGTTCTGCTATTATCCAGAACAACCTTGGGCTCATTCTCTTGGATGCAAAACAATATCAGGAGGCTGAGCGTGTTCTTCTCAAAGCAACCGAACTGGACCCCCTGCTCGACTCGCCCTGGGGTAATCTACGGATTCTCTATGTTTTTACCCGCCAATATGAGAAATGGCTGCCCATTGCCAAGTCATCTCCCATGTCTCCCGGAGACATCGCATTGGAATCACAGGTCATCCTCAATCCGGAACACCTTGAGCAGTTAGTACCCGATCTGGAGAAAAGGATTGAAGGAGAACTGGCAAGCGAAAAAGCGTCTTACGTTTGGATCGCAAGTCGATATGCGCTGGTAAACATGAGGGATCAGGCGTTGCAGTATCTCGAACTGTCGGCCCGCTCGAGACATCCACAGCTGCCGTATTCGATCCGGGGACCCTTTTTCATGCGGTACCGGGACGACCCGCGCTTTAAGAAGGTTCTGGCTCTGATGAATCTGGAGCAATAGACGATACTGGTTGGTTTGCTCCACTCGGTGTGTTTGGGAAGATGTTCTAGCAGGTCGGGACTGGAGTGAATTGGAGGATCCCGCTGCTCTCCGGCGGGAGTTGCTAATGATCAGCTCGACAATTTCGCATTATCAGATCTTAGAGAAATTGGGCGAGGGGGCATGGGCATTGTCTACAAAGCCCGGGACACCAGGCTCAACCGCCCTGTCTCCTTGAATCTATGAAAAACTGCACTTGATGGACTGGTCTAGTTGACAACTTACTTGACATCCAAATTTCTGAAGCCATAAACAAGTTGACAACTGGTTGACAACTTTATATATTTGAAATATTAAGAAGTTGTCAACATGGATCTTCACAAACTCATAGAACAGAAACTACGGTCGAAGCG
>JACPLA010000096.1 GCA_016186715.1 Ignavibacteriales bacterium
CTTTCAACCGGGGGAACGTTCATGTGCGACAGATGTTTGGATGAGTGTCGTCGTGATGTGCGGTCGAAGTACTCAATGGTGTACATGTTTGGCTCGGAGAGTACGCTGAAGCCAGAGAATCAGGAAATTGCCTTCATACACCCGGACACGAGTTTTATCGAGATCGACGAGGACGTCCGCCAGTACGCAGTCCTTGCGGTACCGCAAAAGATTCTTTGCAGGGAGGACTGCAAAGGACTTTGCCCCCAATGTGGCATCAATCGTAACTCTGCCATTTGTAGCCATGGAGAAAAAGACGAGATTGACCCACGCTGGCAGGGTCTTCAGAAGTTTCTGAAAAATTAGGTCAAACTTCCGGCAATTCAGCGTTCCCCGCATGTGGGCATGTGGAGCCCGCGCAGGTGAAAGAGAGTTATTCGCTAAAGTTGAGAAAGGTAACTTCGTATGCCCAATCCGAAACGACGACATTCAAAAACACGCGGACGCAAACGACGTACGCATTATAAGGCTTCTGTCCCGGCCCTCGTGGAATGTCCGAATTGCCACGAACAAAAATTACAGCATCGAGCCTGTCCGAACTGCGGCTTCTATAACGGCCGCTCGATCATCATCCCGAAAGAATCCTGATCTCCCGGCTGCACCTGCACGCGTGGGTTGTCCTCTGGAATGGAATCTGAGCCAAAACTGAGAATCGTTGTCGACGCGATGGGAGGAGACTTTGCTCCGGCTCATGAAATCAGCGGAACACTCCAGGCTCTCCAGGAAACGAATGGCGGTTTTGAGGCTATTCTTGTTGGAAAGGAAGAGGAGATTCGGGAACATCTCAGGAAACAAGGCGTGGGCGGCCAATCGTATTCAGTTGTGAATGCGTCGGAAGTCATCACGATGGAGGATTCTCCAACGGCGGCGCTGAAACAAAAGAAGGATTCGTCTCTCGCTGTGGGAATGAGGCTTCACCAGGAAGGCAAGGCAGATGCGTTTGTCAGCGCCGGGAACACAGGTGCCGTGTTGTCTGCCTCCACGCTGATCCTCGGCCGAGTGAAAGGCGTTGGAAGGCCTACAATCGGAGCTTTTTTCCCGTCCGAACAGGGTGTTTTTCTTCTCCTCGACGCAGGGACGAACGTTGACTGCAGAGCCCAGCATCTCTACGAGTTTGCCGTCATGGGTAGCGTGTATGTCAAAGAAATTATGAAGTACGAGCATCCGACTGTCGCCCTGTTGAATGTCGGGGAGGAGAAAAAGAAAGGAACGGAAATCGTGCAGGAAACATACCGCATGCTTGAAACAAGCGCGCTGAACTTCATTGGGAATGTCGAGGGTCGGGATCTGTTGGCCGGTAAAGCAAATGTCGTAGTCTGCGACGGCTTTGTTGGCAATGTTCTTCTGAAATTCGGCGAGAGCGTGCCGTCGTTCCTGAAAAGTCGGCTTAAACGATACGCGAAAACGGGATTCTTGAGAAGGCTCCTCGTAGGGCTCATGCGAAATCCCTTGCGTGCATCGCTGAAAGATATGGATTACGAGGAATACGGCGGCGTACCGGTGCTGGGCGTGAACGGCGTTTCGATCATCGGCCATGGAAGCTCTTCACCCAAAGCCATAAAAAACATGATCCTCAAGGCTCTAGAAGTGGCAAAAAGTCGAATCAACAGGAAAATTGAGGAGGCACTTGCTCAATCACCGCCCGTTCCTTCTCCCGGACAAGTCATAGCGACAGCTCAATAAGCATGACAACACGAAGAGCCACGATTACCGCCATCGGCCATTACGTTCCGGACAAAGTCCTCTCGAACAAGGACCTGGAAAAAATGGTTGATACAAACGATGAATAGATTCGTTCGCGGACTGGGATCAATGAGCGGCGAATCCTTGAACAGGGTGCGACGTCGGACCTGGCTGTCAAAGCGATTGAGAAGGCCCTCGGCTACCGTGGGATCGATGCAACAGAGATCGAAGTCATCATCGTGGCCACTGTAACACCCGATATGTTTTTTCCCGCAACCGCGTGCATTGTTCAGGACAAGATCGGTGCCACCAATGCGTGGGGCTTTGACTTGTCTGCCGCATGCTCGGGGTTTCTTTATGCCCTCACGACAGGGGCCAAACTTGTGGAAAGCGGCACATACTCGAAAGTGCTGGTCGTCGGCGCCGACAAAATGAGCAGCATTCTCGACTATAAA
>JACPLA010000097.1 GCA_016186715.1 Ignavibacteriales bacterium
CCCGCCAGCCTATGATGTTTCAATGAGGCGGGCTGGGGTTTTCAACCGATGGCTTGGACAACCGATGGCGATAATGCCGAGCCGGCATCGGATATTCGCCAGAGGGGAATGAGCCTTTGGCTCAAATCCGACGCCTTGTAGAGTCCGATTCGTAATCGGACCTCACAAGCCTTCGTGTCCGGTCGCGGACCGGACTCTACAACGTTGTGTCTGGTCGCGGATCGGACTCTACCCTTTTGCTCTCACCGAGATATTTTCGTATCTTTAAAATATGCGAGAGCTTAGGAAAAACAAAGAGACGATTGTCGTTGCCATGAGCGGTGGGGTGGACTCGTCTGTGAGCGCTGCTCTCCTCTTGGAACAAGGGTATCGTGTCATCGGCGTGACGATGAAAACCTATGAATTTGACGAGGTGGGAGGGAATGTGGAGAATGAAACCAGTTGTTGCGGTCTCGGAGCGATTCATGACGCCCGGCTTGTGGCGGCAAAACTCGGTATTCCTCATTATGTTGTGGACTTCCGGTCGGTATTTAACAAAGAAGTGATCGGTAATTTCGTCGACGAGTATCTTCAGGGGAGAACGCCAAACCCGTGTGTGATCTGCAACCGGGAGATCAAGTGGGGTCAGCTTCTGAAGAAGGCGGAAGCGCTTGGGGCGGAACGAATCGCCACGGGGCATTACGCGCGTCTGTCCTACGATCCGGGGCGGAAACGCTTCGGAATTGCGAGAGCGAAATTCCTGGAAAAGGATCAGTCCTATGCCTTGTGGGCGATAGGGCAGGAAGCCTTGAGCAAGACCATGTTCCCCCTTGGGGAAGTGACCAAGCCGCAGGTGCGTGAGCTTGCGGCACGGTTTGGATTGAGAACCGCGAATAAGCAGGAGAGCTACGAAATTTGCTTTGTTCCCGACAACCGATACGACCGCTTTCTTAAAGAACAGGTTGCCGGACTTGAGATGCAGGTTGCCGGAGGGGAAATCATTCGCAACGGGGAAGCTGTCGGAACCCACAGGGGGTATCCGTTCTATACCATCGGCCAGCGGCGTGGAATCGGGGCTTATGGGGCGAAGATGTATGTGACGGGCATCGAAAAGGCCACAAATCGGATCGTGGTTGGACCGGAAAACGACTTGTTCCGATCGGGACTTATCGCAGAGAGCGTCAACTGGGTGGGGATTCCGCCTTCCCGGGAGCCCTTGCGTGTAGCGGCCAAAGTACGTTACAAGGACGATGCTACCCCCGCGACGGTCACTCCGCTCGGGGACGACTCGATTCGTGTACAGTTTGTTACCCCAAAGAGGGCCATCACTCCGGGCCAGTCCGTCGTTTTCTATGACGGAGACCTTCTCTTAGGCGGCGGCATTATTCGAGCTGTTCTCGACTAAGTGCTTCGGTTCGCAATTACGGTAACGTATAAGTGGGGGAACATTCGGGAAATTGCTCACTCAGCACTTAGTCCTGAGGGCTTCGACTGAGCTCAGCCGAAGCCTGAACAAATTCGTTATCGGATTTGTGAATCGAAGGACCAAGGAGCGAATTCACATGGAGAGCCCGATTCGAATTCGAATTGGGCTTTTTTTGTCCCCGAAAACAGGAAACTTTTCGTTTTCAAACTCGTTTTACCCCCAGAAAGACGTGGAATACTCAAGCTCGGATGATCGGACTCTTGTTCACGCCTTTCGGAACGGCGATGAGAGGGCATTTGAGGAGATCGTTCGCCGTTATCAACGCCAGGTCGCGAATGTTCTGTATCTGACGCTGGGCGGTCGCGAGGAAGTGGAAGATTTGTCTCAGGAGGTGTTTATCCGGGTCCATCGCTCGGTCGGCCGCGTTTCTGTAGACGTCTCGTTGTTTTCGTGGATCTACAGGATCGCGCTGAATCTGGCGATCGATGAACTGAGACGCCGGAAGGTTAAGAAAATTCTGTCTCTGGATTTTTTCTCCGCGTCTCCGTCTGAGAAAGAAAACGTGTTGAGGGATCACACCTCCGCATCTGATCGTGTTCTGGCGGAAGAAAAAAGGGAGCAGATCTTGACAGCGATCGGAAAACTTTCGGCGGCCTACCGAGCGGCCCTCGTGCTTCGGGAATATGAGGGCCTGTCGTACAAAGAAATTGCCGGGTTACTTCAGATTACGGAACAGGCAGTCAAATCGAGAATTTTTCGAGCCAGGGAAGAATTGAAGAAACACCTTTCAGGGTATTTTAAGGAGCGTCTATGAGCCACTCATCGATGCGACGTTTGGCCTCCGCTTTCGTGGATGGGGAAATCAACGAACTAGACCGCAATCGCGTACAGCGGCATCTTCTGGCCTGTCCGGAATGCAGGGCCTATGAGCGAGGACTTCGGTCGCTCTCCGATGATATTCGTGCGTCGGCCGATGCGAATCTCCCGGCAAGTTTTCCCTATACCGTGATGCGCGCTGTTCGTAAGGACGAGGAGGATGTCCGGCAGTGGTTTCCGGTTGAACGGGCTGCGAGGAGGCTTCTGGGAGTGCTGTGTGCGGTTGTCATCCTGTTCGTCGGTGTGGGAATGATGATCACTCCCGCAGAGCCTGTTCTGATTGAGCCTTATCTCGCGGGTGAGCCGGCGGATTCTTCGGTCATCAGAACGCTCTTGACGAAAGACTCCATTTCGAAAGACGATGTCTTATTGGCAGCAGTGACTCGAAAATAAGGAGTTTGTATGCAGGCGAAATCAAGAACACTATCCTTCATCCTGCTCAGTTTCCTGCTGGGCGGAGTTGCCGGCGGATTTGTCGGTGCCTCTTTTTTTGGGCAGAAAGGGTCGGCCCGTTTGTCCCGTGCGCACATCATGAGGGAATTCACCGAGAAGGTTCATCTGCACGGATCACAGCCCGAGGTGATCGACTCTCTTCTGGAGGTCTACAAGGCCAAGCTTGGTGAGATTCGAAAGAGTCACTCCGAAGCATTCAGGCTGCAACGGGACTCCCTCAGGAAAGAAATTCGAAAAGTTCTTTCCGAGGAACAAAACTCTCTGTATGATCAGTTCATCAGAGAAATGGATGAGCGGGAAAGCCGCTTTTGGAAAGAAAAGAAATAAAAGGAGTGCCATTCAATGAAACGGAAGTACATCGTTGCAGGTGTGGCGGTCGTTGTGTTAGGCGGGGTGGGGTTCCTTCTCGTGGCGGACAGAGCCGGCGACACGTCGCCGTTGCAGGCAGGCCATGTGACGAGAGTCGTCAAGGTCACGCGGGGGAATTTGGACTTGACGGTCTCGGCAAACGGCGTGGTTCAGCCCATTGACCGCGTGGAAATTAAATCCAAGGCGAGCGGACAGATTGAAATCATGAATTTTGAGGAGGGGCAGACGGTCCAAAAAGGAACTCTGCTGATCGAATTGGATCGCACCACTGCCAGGAACGATTTTGATCAGGCCAAGGCAGACCTCGCCGTCGCGGAATCCAATCTAAGGCAGCAGCAGAATAACTACAACAGGGCTCTGGAGCTTTTCTCAAAGAGTCTTATTTCCGAGCAGGAGCGTGATCAGGTGACTCTTGAAAAAGTCAGAGCAGAGGCACAACTGGTAAAGGCAAAAGCAGTGCTCTCTTCAGCTGATGAGCGCCTGCGAGACACGAGGATTGTTTCTCCCATTACAGGAGTCATTCTCACCCGTAATGTCGCGCTTGGGCAGATCATTTCTTCCGGGGTCACCAACGTGAGCGGAGGGACGCTCCTGGCGACGATTGCCGACATGAATGAAGTGCATGTGGAAACCAATGTCGACGAAGTGGACATCGGAAGAGTCGAGGTGGGACAGCGTGCACGCGCGATTGCCGACGCGTATCCGGAGGAGGAATTTGTCGGCAGGGTCATTCGGATTGCTCCGTTGGGGAAGACTCAGCAAAACGTGACAACCTTCAGCGTTGTGATTCTTGTCAGAAACCTCGGGGGCAAACTCAAAGCGGGAATGAGCGCGTCGGTCGACGTCGAAATTTTTAACAAGAGCGATGTCTTGCTGATACCGACGGAGGCTTTGAAGGATCCGCGGAGCGAACAGGGAAAGGCTTTGTTGGCAACCGTCCGGGAGCAAGACATGTCGGAAAAAGCGTCCGCGGCGGCCTCGCCGGGCGACGCACAAGCGCCGACTCCGGCGGAGATGCGGGAGCGAATTGCCAGGCTGCCGCCCGAGGAACAGCAGGGCGCCAGAGAAGAAATGCGCCGGCGAATTCAGAACATGTCGGATGATGAGAGGCAAAAATACTTTGCGGCAATGAGACAGCAATTTGGCGGGGGGCAGGGCGGTGTGCGGGGGCGCCGAGCCCAGACAAGCCAGGGTTCTGCGAAAGAACGAATCGTCGAGGTTAAAGAAGGAAACGACTTCATCCCGAAGCTTGTGAAGATCGGCGTCGGTAACTACGATTTTTCTGAAGTTCTTGAAGGCCTTCAGGAAGGAGATGAGATTCAGATCACGACGGTCTCAAGGGCAAAGCTGGCGAGCCAGCAGTTTAGCGAACGGATCCGGGCGTCACAGAGCCTCGGCGGCGTCAGCGGCGGCGCAGCAAGGGCCGCTTCCGGAACGGGAGGACGACGATAGGAAATGAATATCAGGGAAAGTCTCTTTACAGCCCTCGGAGCTCTTTTTGCAAACAAATTACGCGCGCTGTTGACGATGTTGGGGATCATCATCGGAGTGGCGGCGGTCATCACGATGATCGCTATCGGTGAGGGCGCCCAAAAGGCCGTGACCGCACGAATACAAGCGCTGGGCTCAAACCTTCTCTTCGTCAGCCCGGGGGCGCAGCGCGGGGGTGGCGTGACAGTGATTCAATCCGGCAGCAGCATGCGGCTTGTGAATTCGGATGCCAATTCTATCGAGAACACCGTTGCCAGCGTCGAGGCCGTCGTACCGGAGTTTTCCCGGAGTGCCCAGGCAAAGTATGAAAACCGGAACTGGAATACGCGGATCGTCGGGACAGTTCCGGAGTATGAATATGTGCGGAACTTTCCTGCGGTCGCAGGACGTTATTTCACGCAGGCAGAAGAACGGGCTTACAGCAAAGTCTGTGTGATCGGACAGACCGTCGCGAGCAATCTCTTCGGCTCCTCCGACCCGATCGGCAAGTCCATTCGAATCGCCGGGCAAACATTCCAGGTTGTCGGCATTTTGGAGTCCAAAGGACAGAGCGGTTGGCAGAATCCTGATGACCAAATCATTGTTCCGTTGTCCACGGCACAACGACGACTGTTTGGAGTCGATTACCTCAGTCAGATCACGGTCAAGGTGGTCGGGGATAAACAGATGGACAACGCCTTCTATGAGATTGAGCGGATTCTACGGCGGGCACACAGACTTCGGGAAGAACAAGACAACGATTTTTCCATCCGTAACCAGGCCGATATCATTGCCACCTTTCAACAGACTCAAGAAACCTTTACCTTTCTGCTGGCGGGGATTGCCGCCGTGTCTCTCCTTGTGGGGGGAATCGGGATCATGAATATCATGATTGTTTCGGTAACAGAGCGGACAAAAGAGATCGGAGTACGGAAGGCAATCGGAGCCCGGAAAAAGGACGTGATGCTGCAGTTTCTGATTGAGTCCGTGGTCATGAGCGTCACCGGCGGCGTGATAGGCATTTTTTTCGGCATCGGAGCGTCCTTTCTCATTACTTCCTACGGAAATCTTCCTTCCTCAATTTCTGCCAACGCCGTCATCATGAGTTTCTTCTTTGCCTCATTCGTCGGCGTGTTCTTCGGCATCTATCCGGCCTGGAAAGCGGCAGAATCCAACGTCATTGACGCATTACGGTACGAATAATGAAAGGCATGAGATACGGGATTCGCTTCCTCGTTTCGCCCTTTGTGATGCTGGCCTTGGCTTCGTGCGGAAGTAAGCCAACCCCGGATCAATCCAACCGCCGGCCGGTAGTGTTCGTTGAAGTGGAAATTGCCCGTAAAGCGCCGATTACGTCCACAATTACGGCAACGGGAACAATCACGGCGAAGAACGAGGTGAAGGTCATCGCCCAGGCTGAAGGAAAAATCACGTTCCTGGGTGTTGAGGAAGGGGACAAGGTGAAGGAGGGACAAATGCTTGTGAAGCTTGATGCCACAATTCTCGCCGCGCAGGCGAAAGAAGCGGAAGCCAACGTGGGTGATGCAAAGGCAAGTTACGATCGCGTGGACCGCCTGTTTAAGGCTAATCTGGTTTCGGAGCAGGAATACGAACAGGCGCGCACACGATACAACGTACTCGAGGCGCGTCTTGATTATCAGCGGGCACTGTTGAAATATACGACAATCCAGTCGCCCATTTCGGGAATCATCACGTACCGGGGGGTACGGGAGGGTGATGTCGCTGTGCCACGCGCACACCTCCTGACAGTGAGCGATCCGGCCACATTGGTTATGGAGATCAACATCTCGGAGCTTGAGGTGCCCAGAGTTAAGGTGGGGGATCCCGTCCGTGTCAGGGTCGACGCGTATCCCGATCAGGGGTTTCAAGGCACCGTGAGACGGATCTTTCCGTCGAGCGATGCTCTTACAAGGCAGGTCAAGGTCGAAATAGAGTTGACGGGCAAGGACGGAGGTCTTTTTCCGGGTCTCTTTGCGCGTGCCGAACTGACAACAGCCAGAAAGGAGAACGCGACGGTTCTGAGTAATGACGCGATTCTCACCGGCGGTGATGGCAGATCTGCGGCCTTTGTTGTGGTGGATTCCTTAGTACAGCGCCGGGACCTTCGTATCGGGATCCGTGACGGGAGCCGCTCGGAGATCCTCGATGGTGTTCAGCCGGGAGAAAAAGCGGTCGTCGCCGGTCAAAACGCCTTGAATCCGGGTATGGCCGTGCGCATTACAAAGGAGCGCTAGCAGGCTGCTGAAAAAGGCGTTTATAGCCACGAGCTTCAGCTCGTGGAAACGAATGCAAGAAACAAATGAGGGTTTTAACCCATAATTCTGCGCGATTTGGGGCTAAAGCCCAACAGATTGGGCCATCAAACACCCGATCGGCACCATGATGTTTGTTTCCGTTGTCGTCGTCCTGGGCAGCTATTTTCTCTCAAATCTCAAGGTCGATCTTCTTCCACGGCTCATCTATCCGCAAATCCGGGTTTTTGTATCGAATCGCGGAGTCGATCCACTCGTCATGGAAGAAACGGTAACGCGCGTTCTTGAGTCGCGTCTCGCTACCACGGAAGACGCCACAAAGATCGAATCGTCGAGTACCGAGGGGAGATCCAATGTCACGTTGAGTTTCGATTATGGGAAGAACATCGATATCGCGCTGCGCGATGCAAGTACGAAACTCGATCAGGCCCGATCAACGCTTCCCTCGGAAATCGATCCTCCGGTTATCTTCAAGGCAGACCCGTCTCAGATTCCGATTTTCGAAATCGCCATTTCATCAACAACTCTGGACCTTGTTCGACTCCGTCGCTGGTGTCAAGAGGAGTTGACGAACTACTTCCTCACTGTGCCCGGGGTGGCCTCGGTGGATGTGGCCGGAGGTCTTGAACGCGAAATTCAGGCGGTTATCGATCAAAAACGCTTGCAGGGTTATGGACTTGCAGTGACGGAAGTCCTGCGAGCGATCCGGGACGCCAATGTGGATCAGACCGGAGGCCGTGTTACCGCGGGGCGAAGAGAGTATCTGAGCCGGACGGAAGGGAAATTCGTGTCCGTTGAAGAGATCAAGGAAGTGCCTGTTCGCGTGCGGGGACAGACGGGACAGCAGCGGATCAAAATGAGCGATATCGCCCGCATCGAGGATAGTCACAGGGAACAACGAATCTTTGCACGCTTGAACGATGTACCAAGTGTCAAGGTCAGCGTTCAAAAACAACCGAACGCGAATACGGTCGATGTGAATGAAGGCCTCAAGCAAAAGCTTGAATACCTTCGGGAGCATAACGTCCTCCCGGCCGGAATTCAAGTCAGGGTTGTCAACGATCAATCGTACTATATCCGGAATTCCCTGTCCAGCGTCACGGATGCGGCGCTGATCGGCGGATTCCTTGCAATGATCGTTGTCGGATTGTTTCTGGGCAGCTGGAGGCGGACTTTTATCATCGCGACGTCGATCCCCATCGCCATCCTTGCGACATTTGTCATGATGGGACTCGGCAATCTCACCTTGAACATTATTTCTCTCGGAGGACTGGCGCTGGGGATCGGCATGCTGGTTGATAATTCGATCGTCATGATCGAGAACATCACTCGTCACCAGAAGGAACACCCGGATCCCGTCGAAGCGGCCCATTATGGCAGTAACGAAGTGATCTCGGCTGTTGTTGCATCGACAACGACAAACCTCGCATCGGTCGTGCCGTTTCTCCTGATTTCAGGGTTGGCGGCGTTGTTCTTCAACGAGTTGATTCTCACGATATCCTTTGCGATTGTCGCCTCGCTGCTGGTTGCCATTACGCTGGTTCCCATGCTCTCGGCCATGCTGTTTCGATACGAACAGACGCATCAGCGAAAGCCCTCGCAGGTCATGGTTGTCGTCGAGCGATCGCTTCGGTTTGTCAATGGATATTACAGGCGCGTTCTTGAATGGTCCACCCGGCACCGTGTCGTTGTAGTGGTAACCGTCGTCTCGGTATTTATCGGCTGTCTGTTTCTGGCCAGTCGACTCGGCTCCGAATTTCTGCCTTATATGGATGATGGACGCATCAGCATTCGCGTGGAGATGCCTCCCAGCACCTCTGTCCATGAAACGAACGCCGTTGCCGCCAAGCTGGAGAATATGATCAAGACGATGCCGGCGACGGGGTCGGTCTTTGCGGTTGTCGGGGGGTTCATTTTTGGACGGGGGACGGCGGAATTTTCTCATCGAGCCAGTATTGATGTTCAATTGGTCCCCGTGAGCGAAAGGACGGTTTCGAGCAACGCTTGGATCGCCGAGTTCCGGAAAAAACTTGCACAAGCAGAGATTCCCGAGGCAAAGATTCTGGTTTCCAAGTCCCAAATCCGGGGAATTCGTACCTCTTCCGGGTCAAGCGACGTCAGTGTCAAAGTCCAGGGGCCACAGCTGGATGTTCTGAATGCCCTCGCGAACGATGTGCAGGCGAGACTGCGTGGAGTTGAAGGGCTCTCCAACCTCACCAAGTCTCTCGAGGAGGCAAAGCCGGAGTTGCGCATTCAGGTTGACCGCGAGCGCGCCGCGGAGCTTGGGATTTCGATCCGGGATGTGGGAGAAACCGTGCGGACCGCCATTGACGGTACGATTGCGTCCAAATATACCGAAGGGGACCGGGAGTACGATATTCGGGTCCTTCTGGACCGGTCGGAGATCAAGAGTTTAAACGACGTTGAAGATTTGATTGTCTATCCGCTTGTCGGTCCACCAACCACGCTTCGAAGTGTCGCGGCCGTCCGCGAGGGCCTGGGACCCGTGACCATCACAAGAGAGAATCAGAATCGTATTGTCGAAGTAACCGGAGACGTTGTGGGAACCGACCGGAGCCTTGGGGAAGTCATGGCCGATGCTCAAACACGATTGGCTGGGTTGGATCTGCCGGACGGGTATTCGATTCTTTACGGCGGCCAGGAAGAGACAATTCGGGAAAACAACCGAGTTCTCATTACGATCATTCTCCTGGCTATTTTTCTCGTGTATGTGGTCATGGCTGTTCAATATGAGTCGTTGCTGAATCCGTTTGTCATCCTCACCACGATTCCGTTTGCATTGATTGGAGTCGTGCTCGCTCTCTCTGTGACGAACATTCCCATAGGGGCAACGGTCATGCTTGGGGTGATACTCCTTGCGGGAATTGTGGTCAACAATTCTATTATTCTTGTTGAGTTTATCGAACTTCTGCAAAAAGAAAGGGGGATGAGCAAAGTGGAGGCTGTCCTGACGGCGGGCCCCCTCCGGCTTCGGCCCATCCTGATGACGACCCTGACAACGGTTGTCGGCATGCTTCCCCTGGCCCTCGGTATTGGGGAGGGATCCGAAGTTCTCCAGCCTCTCGCCGTGGCAACGATCGGAGGGCTGCTCGTTGCAACGCTGATTTCTCTGATTGTTATTCCAAATTTCTATCTTGCGTTTCAGGATGCGAGGCAGTTCGTTTTGACCCGGGTGGTTCGATCGAGAGCAAAAGAAGCAGCGGCAAAGGCATCGGCTTCGGAAGGTGCGGAAAAAGAGTTTGAGGTCGTTGCCAAGCAGTTAAAAAAGCAATGTTTGCCCGTCGTTGTGAGCGTTTCTCAGCGCCTGCGCCGAAGTCTCCTACTAGTGACATCAAATATTGTAGGACGGGACGCCTGTTCCGTCCATATGGTCGGGTCGGCGACCCGACCTACATGCCGTAACATTAATGTCAATAGTTGATGAAGATTTATTGGCAAAGCCAGTAAGATAACCTCGCAATGACAAGGGGCCTGAATTGCTTCGTCGCTCACTCTCCGCCTTTGGCGGACTCCTCGCAATGACGAGGAAGCCAGGATCACTTCGTCGTCCATCTTTGGCGACTTGATGCCCACCTGCTTGATTAACCTCCCTCGCTTCCCTATATTGGTCTACATTTATCAAAGAAAATATTTCTATGAGCACCGATCGGATTCGACAACTGAATGATTTGCGCGAAAAAGCCCTGGAGGGAGGAGGAAAAGCAAGGATTGATGACCAGCATGCAAAGGGAAAACTCACCGCACGGGAGCGGATCGATCTCCTTCTCGATCCGGGGAGTTTCGAAGAGATCGGAATGTTTGTCCAGCATCGGTCGTCGGACTTTGGTCTCGAGAAACAAAAGTATCTCGGCGATGGGGTGGTCACCGGGCATGGCACCGTCAGCGGACGTCCTGTGGTAGTGTTCAGCCAGGATTTTACCGTGTTTGGCGGATCATTGTCGGAAGCCCATGCAGAAAAGATCTGCAAGATGATGGACCACGCGCTGAAGCTTGGGGTTCCCATCGTCGGACTCAATGATTCCGGCGGTGCGAGAATTCAAGAAGGCGTTGTGAGTCTGGGCGGTTATGCCGACATTTTTCTTCGGAACACCCTCGCGTCGGGAGTTGTCCCACAGATCTCAGCCATCATGGGTCCCTGCGCAGGGGGAGCTGTGTACTCTCCGGCGATAACCGATTTTGTGCTTATGGTAAAGCAAACGAGCTATATGTTTGTGACAGGACCAAACGTGGTCAAAACCGTGACGCATGAGGATGTTTCGTTCGAGGACCTCGGCGGAGCTACCACGCATGCGACGAAGAGCGGAGTTGCACATTTTGCATCGGAGAATGAAGCAGAATGCTTGGAAACCATAAAAACCTTGCTCGGCTACCTTCCCCTGAACAATCTTGATGATGCGCCCGTCGTCAAGAGCGGGGATGATCCGAATCGGGCGGAGGCGAAGCTCGATACCATTGTCCCTGAAAATCCAAACAAGCCCTATGACATGAAGGAAGTGATAAGGGCTGTCGTGGATCGGGGCGAGTTTTTGGAGGTGCACGAGTTGTACGCGCCCAACATCATAGTCGGTTTTGCAAGGCTTGACGGACGTACCGTGGGAATTGTAGCCAATCAGCCCTCGGTCCTCGCCGGCGTCCTCGATATCGATTCCTCACTGAAGGGAGCCAGATTTGTACGCTTCTGCGACGCTTTCAACATTCCGCTTGTGGTCTTTGAAGATGTGCCGGGATTTCTGCCTGGAACGGACCAGGAGTGGAGGGGAATCATCAAACACGGGGCAAAACTCCTCTATGCTTTTAGCGAAGCAACGGTTCCGCGAGTCACCGTGATTACCCGCAAAGCGTACGGTGGGGCTTATGACGTCATGAATTCGAAGCACATTCGCGGGGATTACAACTTCGGCTGGCCTACAGCTGAAATCGCTGTCATGGGGCCGAAAGGTGCGGTGGAGATCATTTTCAAGAAGGAGATCGCCAAATCCACAGACAAGGAGAAGGCGACAGACCAGAAGGTCAGCGAGTACCGGGAAAAGTTCGCGAATCCTTACGTGGCCGCGGAACGCGGTTATATAGACGAAATTATCCTTCCGAGTACCACCCGACGCAAGCTCATCAGAACGATGGAATTCCTTCAGAACAAGGTGGACTCAAATCCAAAGAAGAAACATGGAAATATTCCCTTGTAGCACCAGATCTTAAGCACCAAAACTCAAGCACCAAATCTCAAACAAGGCTCAAATGACCAAAATCAGGAATGACCAAAACAGCGCCGTTTTGAATTTTCGTCATTAGGAAATTGGAGTTTGTCTGTGATTTGGTGCTTCGGATTTGGTGCTTCGGATTTGGTGCTTGTTCGTGATTTCCTGCCCGCCCGGAAGAGTCACAAACGGCAGGTGGGGATTATTGGAATTTGGCGCTTTCTTTTAGCTGGGTTGTTGAAATTTTCTTTTACTGATTGAAGGGTGCCAGTGAAAAGCTTCTCGATCGTCATGTTGATCATTGCAGCCGGATGTTCAGCAAGTCGCACGGTCAGTACCGATCAGAAAGAGTCGGCCCCGAAGGCTGTGAGCTCGGGTCCACAGACTGAGGAAGAGTCACCTGCTCTTCTCGTGGAAAGCGCCCCAGGTGTTGAAAAGGCGGATACCACAAAGGAGGTAATGTCGGTAATGGATTCGCTTGTCGTTTCTGAGGCCCCCGACAGTGTGGACAACGGAGAGTTGGTCGCCCAGCGGTTGGAGGAGGCCCGTCAGCTTTACCTTGTCGCCTTGTCGGCCCAGGAGGCAGGAGACTCCACCGCAAGCCAGGAAGCCTTTGAAAAGGCCATCGACATCCTGAATGAGCTTAGTTACTATCCCGATATCGAAACCAACAAGGATTTTTCGGATCTCAGTGCGAGCATTGTCGAAGACTATGAAAAGTATATTCAATTGATCGATGAATTGGGTCCTGAAGCTTCGGTTTTTGCGTTGCGGGAGAAGCTGAGTCAGGTGGCCGAGCAAGCAGATACGTTGTCCGTGTTTTCGATTCCGGAGGATGTGATCGCAGGGACGACCGTTCCCCTGCCATACAATGAATTCGTTGAAAGGAACATCAACTTCTTCCTGGGCAAAGGGCGGGAGCACATGGAGCGGTGGCTGCATCTTTCCGGGCGGTATTTCCCGATGATGAAAAGAATTTTCGCCGAAGAGGGGGTGCCGGAAGAGCTCGTTTATCTATCGATGCCGGAGAGCGGTCTGCGCCCGGACGCGCGCTCATGGGTGCATGCCCTGGGATTGTGGCAATTCATGAAGGGGACGGGGCGTCTGTACGGACTTCGGGGAAACTGGTGGTATGATGAGCGGCGCGATTTTGAAAAGTCCACGCGGGCTGCGGCCCGTCATTTGAAGGACTTATATGCGGAATTTGGGGACTGGAATCTTGTTCTGGCAGCTTACAACGCGGGTCCGGGAAGGATTTTCAGGGCGATCCGAAGAAGCGGCTCCACGGATTTCTGGGAGCTCAGGCGGTATCTCCCGCGTCAGACGCGGAACTATATTCCGCAGTTCATTGCGGTGACGCGCATCGCCATGCAGCCGGAACAACACGGGTTTATCGACATTGAAAAGGCGGACTCCCTTGCCTTCGACGTGGTGACCATCGATGATTGCGTCGATTTGCGAACACTGGCCGAATGTGCGGGGACGGATGTCACAATGCTGAGAACGCTGAACCCCGAGCTTCTGCAATGGTGTACGCCGCCCGGAGTAACGGGCTACCGGCTTAGGATTCCACACGGAACCAGCGAGACTTTTGCAGAAAATTTTGCAAAGATCCCGGACGATGAGAGACAGGATTGGGCAGTACACCTTGTAAAAAAAGGGGAAACGCTTTCGGCGATCGCGTCGCGCTACGGCTTGACAGCCTCTCTTCTCATGGAGGTCAACAAGATTCGGACCCCGCGGCGACTTTCTATCGGAGCTTCCTTGACCATTCCGCTCCCGTCGGGTGTTGTATCCGGTAAGGATAAGCGAGCGTTTGATTATGATAGTGAACATCGGCCCGTCTCATTTTCAAGGGCAAAATCAACGACCCCGGGCGCCAGTGCGCGGACGTTGGCTTCCAAATACGCGGGCAAAAAGGCCTATTCGACAAAAGGGAAGACAAGCCTGGATTATCGGGTGAAACGCGGCGATACCATCGGGCATATTGCAGAATGGTACAGCGTCAGAGCGAGCGACATTCGTAACTGGAACGATATCGCCTATGGGAGTCACATCTATCCGGGGCAGAAACTGGAGCTATGGCTCGAACAGGATGAGGCCACACGCTTCCAGAAAGTGAACGAAATGTCTTTTGCCGAAAAGCAGGCGATGATTCAGGGCGATGTTCGGGCGTCTGAGAGGGTCGTTTCGGGCTCAACCCGCATTTCGTCGGGGCGGTCTGGTCAGGGATGGATTCAATACACGATTCGGCCGGGGGATACTCTTGAGAAAATTGCGAAGGCCCACGGGGTTTCAATCAATGAACTGAAAAACTGGAACAAGATCCGCGGAAATCGGATTTATTCCGGACAAACGCTGGATATTTACAGCGAGCCTGATGAACGGACACAATTGATTCCCGTCAACCCTTCAGAACGTCCGTCCGGTTCTCAGGGAAGCAGCGGTTCCGATGAAATCTCGTATCAGCATCAGCACACGGTTCGCAAAGGGGAAACGCTGTATCATATAGCCCGCGTATATGCCATCGATGTGGAATCTTTGGTTGCGATGAACAACATGACTTCCACCACGCTGGCAGTTGGTCAGATTTTGGAGATTCCGCGGAATGGGCAAGGGCAGACCTTTACCTATAGAGTAAAACAGGGGGACACGCTTTGGAAAATTGCCCGGATACACGGTGTGACGGTGCGTGATTTGGAATCTTCCAACACCCTCAGCGGAGTTTTGCAGGTTGGGGATCAGATTTCGATACCTCGCCGCTAGCGTCCTGATCCACCTCAATGCTTTTCAATACCACCCCTCTTTTCAAAATTACTTGATTCTGGCCGAAATATAGCCTTACTTGGCTGCCAGGGCCTATATTTCATTGATCCGATCATTTTCCCCTGAATGACAAGGGGAGACGATTCTGCCAAATGAGATACTGTCTTGCTCTCGCTTTGTCGACCGGCTTTCTCTTATCGTCCGTTTCCTCTCAATCCATCTTCAAGATTGCAGACGATGATGACGGGCAGTTCACGAGCGTGGGGAACATCTCTCTCACCATTTCAAACTTTGCAACAATAGGAACTCGAAATCGTTACTGGCCTACGCAGCCGTCATGTGAATACCCCAGGGGATCCTTGGTTGAACATATCTATCAAGGTGGGTTGTGGGTTGGTGGGCGGCCCAGAAACCGCCCGGGCGTTGTGGCACTGGTTTCTACGGGTGTCACGGATCGTTCGAGTTCGTCCGGCATTGGTTACGAGTTCACGAGTGAGTTCGGATCCATCATTCACCAGCGATCATCTCTTTCCGATTCCAGGTTCTTCAGCGAGACTGCGGTCAGCCACCAGGATTTTCTCGCTGAATACACCGATCGGAATACTCGCGTTCCGGGGACCGGCGATTCTATCCTTGCACACCAACCACTTGGGTTGATTGTTTCTCAGGAGAGTTACGCATGGAATTTTCCGTTTGCCGATTTCTTCGTGATCCTGAATTATAGGATTGTGAATGCAGGTGCCGACACGCTGGATGAGGTGTACGTTGGACTCTGGAATAACGCGGTTGTCCGGAATACCAATTTTGTGCGACCCGGGACTACGGGATACTTCGACAGAGGTGGGAATGGATATGACTCGCTCCAACGGACCATGTATACCTTCGAATTCGATCCGACGCCGGGGGGCGGGCCGGCAGACAGCTATATAGGGATCAAGCTGCTTGGTACCACACCGTTTCCAGTAAATATCCCCACTCTTGATGAGCTTTACCGGCAAACGTTCTACAATGCCTGGAGGTTTCGGAGCAGCTCGGGAGATGCCGCGTATTTTTCACCGGATGAGGATTACCGTTCCGATAATCCTTTCCTAAGCCGGTATCACCGTCTTTCCACATCGCTTCCACTCGATAAGATTACTCCTCTCCGTACGCGGCCGGACAATATGACGACCCTTCTTTCCACAGGTCCATGGCAGACGTTGAATCCAGGTGATACAATAGAGGTCGTCTTTGCGGTGGTTTGTGCGAAGAAGTTTGGATCCGACCCCGAACGATTTGACACACCCGAGCAGCGCGCGACGCTTTTGGCAAACCTCCAGTGGGCACAACAAACCTATGATGGAGAGGACACGAATGGAAACAATATCCTCGATCCGGGTGAAGACCTGAACGGGAACGGAAAACTGGATCGGTATGTGCTGCCTTCCCCTCCTCGCCAGCCAAGAGTCCGCGCCGTTGTTGACAACCAGGATGTCGTAATCTATTGGGATAAAGCTTCCGCCGAAGAGTCCATCGATCCGATCAGCAAGGAAAAGGATTTCGAGGGATACCGAATCTATCGTTCTACCCCCGGAGCGGACTTCCTGTCGCCGGAGTTGTTGCTCTTAAGTCTTTCACCGGTCGGTGAATTCGACAAAACCGGAAACGATGTCGGATACAATACCGGCTTTGGTGAAATACTCCTACCAGAGGCAAAAACGTTTCCCGGAGATCAGACGGAGTACTGGTACCGCTTCCCGCCTGTGAGCCTGAATGTAACCCATCTGAACGGCTGGCAATATCTCTATGGCGTTTCCGCTTTTGACCGGGGAGATCTGGAGAACAACTTGCCTATCCTGGAAAGTGCTTCGGCTATAGTGCGTGTTGTTCCGGGGACGCCTGCGACCAGCAACCCGGATGTGGAAGTTGGTGTTTATCCGAATCCATATTACGGTCGTGCCTATTGGGATGGTTCCGGGGAGAGGAGCCGGAAGCTTTATTTCTATAATCTGCCTGGACGCTGTATCATTACGATTTATACAATTGCCGGTGACGTTGTGGCGGAATTGGATCATGACGCCGCCACGTACACGGGCGATGATATTGAATGGTTTAGGCGGTTCGGTGATCGCGAGCGTGTGCCCCAATTTGCCGGGGGAGAGCGGGCATGGGACTTGATCTCGAGGTTCGATCAGGCGATTTCTTCCGGGCTGTATTTGTTCAGTGTACGAGACAAAGACAACGGCACCGTCAAGACGGGAAAATTCCTGGTGGTGAAGTAGCGGGCATCCCTAGCTATTGAAAACAGAATCTATTCTTGATCATTTTCCAACGTGAGCAAACCAACAGGAGGCACGCCATGAGAGGAATGATACTTTTTATTCTCGCATTCGGATTCACAGCGAAAGCTCTATTAGCCCAGGGTCCGTACAGAACCGTGACCATAAGGGAGATCCAGGAAGTCCCGCTGGATTCGCTCTTCCTTGCCGACCAGCTCCAGAATACTCAGCCATCCCGGTGGACGCTTCAGACTTCGCCGTTTCTCGCCACGACAACGGTCCCGCGTGAAACCGTTGAGGTGGTCGCGCAGTGTATTGTTCC
>JACPLA010000005.1 GCA_016186715.1 Ignavibacteriales bacterium
CTACGCGGAGCGCTTGGAGACGGGTCGGCTTCCCGTTGTCGGTGAAGAACAGCTTTCCGATCGTCAGTTGCTGGAGGAGGAAGTTTTTCTCGGTTTGCGCAGTGACGGGATTGACGCCGCCGAAATCCGAACCCGGTATCGCAAGGATTTGCTCAAAGACTACTCCCCGGTGATTCAGCATCTGCTTTCTGAGGGGCTTGCAACAATAGACAGGCAGAAGATTCGCCTCACTGCGAAGGGATACGCGGTCTGCGACGAAATTTGTTACGGTTTTCTTGAATGACTCCTCGACCGTCGCCGGTGAACCCTTTCGATCGGAAACTATCTTGCAGTTCACCCCTTTTCACCATACATTGCGTGTCACAGATATGAGGATTTCAAGGTTGAAATGAACGACAGAAAGCTGAACCGCATCATTGCCCTCGGTCTCTTCTTTGTTTCCCTCGCCGTATACGTCAAGACGCTCTCTCCTACTGTCGCTTTTTGGGATGTGGGTGAGTTCATGGCCGCTGCGTATTACTTGCAGGTGCCCCATCCGCCGGGAGCGCCGTTATTCCTGCTGATCGCCCGCATTTTTTCGGAGATTCCTTTGTCGTCGGATATCGCTGTCCGCATGCATTTCATTTCCGCACTTGCCAGCGCGGCGACGGTTATGTTCCTTTATCTGATCTCGGTCCGATTCATGACCATGTGGCGCGGGAAACCGGAAGCCACGTATGACAAGGTTGTTATCTACGGTTCGGCTGTCATAGGGGCATTGTCTTTTGCCTTCAGCAAGACATTCTGGTTCAATGCGGTTGAGGCTGAAGTCTATGGGCTGAGCATGTTGTTTGTCAGCTCCATCTTGTGGCTTGCTCTCCGGTGGTACGAAAAAGCCGATTGGCAGAGAGGAGACGTCTACCTTTTGCTGATCGCGTACATGATCGGCATGTCGGTGGGAGTGCATTTGCTGGCGATTTTGACCCTTTTTTCCGTGATGTTATTGGTCTATTACAGGTCGTATGATTTCTCTCCCACGAGTTTCGTAAAATTCGGCGCCGTTGCGGTTCTTGTTTTTGGGGTGATTTATCCGGGAGTCGTCAAAGTGCTTCCCTCGCTTCTGGATGGCGAATTCGGGGGAAACCGCAGCGAGGTCTACACCTTTATCCCGATTGTCGCCCTGGGCGGAGCGCTCTACGGGATCTATCGCTCCATCAAACTGAACCAGAGAATCGTCAATGTCGCGCTTCTCTCGTTCCTGCTGATTGTTCTGGGTTACTCGACGTACACGATGGTATACATTCGCGCCAATGCGGGAACGCCGATGAACGAGAATAACCCGAACGATCTCACACGACTTGTCAGTTATCTGAACCGGGAACAATACGGAACGGCGCCGCTCATCGACAGGCGATGGAATACCAACGAACCCGACCAGGCTGCCGCTCATCAAAGGTACTCGAGCGATTGGGATTATTTCTGGCGATATCAGTTGAATCACATGTACCTGCGATACTTCGGGTGGAACTACGTGGGGGTGGCAGGGGACTGGAAGGAAGCCGGTGTGGATTGGAGCAAATTATACGGGATTCCCCTGTTGATTGGACTTTTTGGAGCATTTCACCATTGGTCAAAGGATTGGAAAATGGCGTCTGTCGGGGTGACGCTGTTCCTTATCATGGGTGTGGTTCTGGTCGTCTATTTCAACATGCAGGAACCGCAGCCGAGGGAACGCGATTATTTTTATGTGGCGTCGTTTTTTGTTTTTTCCATGTGGATCGGCATGGGTGTACTTGGCCTTGTCGATGAAGTGAGGGAACGATTTTTTTCCCCGACGGCCAATCCCGCCCCGGCTGCCTACGCGGTCCTCGCGTTCTCCTTTGCGTTCGTGCCCGCCAACATGGCGCGCGTCAACTTTCACGAAGCTAACCGCACGGGCAATTACGTTGCGTGGGATTACTCGTACAACCTCCTGCAGAGCTGCGACAAGGACGCAATCCTTTTTACCAACGGAGACAACGACACATTTCCACTTTGGTATCTTCAGGATGTTGAGGGAATCCGCCGTGACATCCGGATAGCGAATCTGAGCCTGCTCAACACGAACTGGTATATTCACCAGTTGAAGAATCTTGAGCCGTACGGAGCGAAGAAAGTGCCGATCAGCATTCCCGATTCCCGCATCGAAAATATCACCCCGATTTTTCCTTATCAGGCGACGTCCCGGGAGCTCGCCGTCCCCAAACCGGTGATCGATCAGTACGGTGTGAACGACACATCGTTGACAAACCGCGGTGCCATCGCGTTTACTCTCTCTCCAACGATCAGTATCGGACAGTACAGCGGTCTCAGAGTTCAGGACATCATGGTGTACGACATCATACGAACGAGCGGATGGGAACGCCCGATCTATTTCGCCATGACCGTGTCAGACGACGGCAAGATCGGCCTCCGGGAGTACATGCAATTGGAGGGACTCGCGTTCAAGTTAGTGCCCCGGCGGGGGCCTTACTGGGAAACACTGGACTCGGAGAAAATGTGGGCCCATTTTTTTACCGATATCGAACGGCCGTCGAAGGAGCCGCAGGTCGGATTTCTTTGGCGCGGGCTTCGGGATAGTACGACATACTTCGATGAAGACGTCCGGAGGCTGATGACGAACTACCGACAAGCGTTCTTTTCCCTGGGTTACCATTTTACGAACGTGAAAAATCAGAAGGAGAAGTTCGCCCGGATCCTCGACAGGATGGAAGAAGTCATCCCCCGCAGTGTGATCAAGATCCCCCTGGGGATGAGGTTCGACATTGCCAATTACTACCAGCTGGCAGGCCGCCAGGATCAATACCGCGCGATCCTGGAAGAAGTCATTCAGGATGCCAAACCGGTCGTTGACCGTGGGGAGGTGCCGCGCGTTTCCCAGGACAACCCGTACATCCTTCTCCTTCAGGCCTATGAGGGGCTGGAGCGATACGACAAGGCACTGGAATTGCTCGATGTTATTCGAAGGTCTTATAGCGCAGAGCCCGGCGTCGAAGAGTTTGTCAGCGACCGACAAAGGCAGATTCTTTCTGAAACGGGGCTTCGTGACAGTCTGGCAGGCCGCTCACCCCTCCCGTAGCGGAGATGCCGGCATGGATCAAGGCGTTGTCAAAGAGTCGATTCGGTCGCACTGGGAAAAATTCTGGCGGGAACGACCTGAGGTAGATGAAGTCTATTCCAATGCCGACCGGATTCTCCGGAATCTCGAACAGGTCGTCGATGTGAGAGGCAAACGTGTTCTGGAGATTGGTGCCGGCACCGGACGCGACAGTTTTCCGATCGCTCAACGGGGGGGCGACGTTGTTCAGCTCGACTATGCGGAGAGTTCTCTTCGAATTCTGAAGCATCTGTCTGCTGAAAACGGGTTGTCCACCACAATAGTCTGTGGTGATACGTTTCGGCTTCCGTTCCGGGATGAAACCTTCGATGTCGTCTTTCATCAAGGACTCCTGGAACATTTTCGCGTTGACTTTGCTCGCGATCTCCTGCGAGAGAACATACGCGTTCTGAAGAAGGGGGGTCATCTTCTTGTTGATGTTCCCCAACGATACCACCTTTACACCATCGCCAAGCATGCGCTGATAGCTCTGAACAAATGGTTTGCCGGATGGGAGCGCTCCTTTTCGTTGAGAGAACTGAGGCGTGAGATGAAGAACCTTGGGCTGACTCCGGTGTACGCGTACGGGGAGTGGATGGTACCTAGTTTTCTTTACCGCGTGGTCAGAGAGATCATCAAGAAAGCGGGAGTGACATTGCCGCTCTATCCTGCTCCGGTCCCCGTGCTGACGCGGTTGAGGGATCGACTTCGTTACGCCCTTCACAAGACAAAACTTCAATTCATTTCAGGGATTTCCATAGGGGTAGTCGGCAGGAAGGATTGAATCTTCAGCCGGTTTTGGAAAAGACATCATCATGAAAATTCTGGTTCTGAATTGGCAGGATATCCGCAATCCCCTGGGCGGCGGGGCCGAGGTGCACCTTCATGAAATTTTCAGGCGGATTGCCGCAAAAGGGCACGACGTGACCCTGTTTTGCTCTCAGTTTGACGGGGCGATGGCTGATGAAACGATCGACGGTGTCAAAGTAATTCGGGAGGGAAGGCGAAGCGTTTTCAACTACCTCGTTCCGCTGCGCTACCAACAACGATTTCGAAAGGAAGGTTTTGATGTCGTCGTCGACGATATCAACAAGATTCCTTTTTACACTCCCTGGTACGTAAAAGAGCCGCTTGTCGGGATTCTTCACCACCTGTTCGGCAAAAGTATTTTTTCTGAAACCAATGTGGCCGGAGCTCTCTATGTGTTGGCGGCGGAGCATCTCGCTACGAGTGTGTACAGGAATACCCCGATGGTGGTGGTTTCAGAAAGCACGCGGCAAGAGCTTCTTTCCAATGGTTTTCAGGAAGGGAACCTGAAGATTGTTTCAAACTGTGTGGATCATTCCCTCTACAAGCCGATGACGTCTGCGCGGCCCCAGACCATCGGATACCTGGGGAGGCTCAAGAATTACAAGAGCGTCGAGGACCTCCTGTATGCATTCGAAATCGTCCACAGGGAATTCCCCGACCTCAGGCTTGTGATTCTCGGGGAAGGCGATGCGCGGGAAGGGCTTGAACGGATCGCCCGGGAACTTACGATCTCCGTGAGGGTCGATTTCCTGGGACACGTGAGCCAGATTGAGAAAGTCAGTTATCTCAATCAGATGAAATACGTCGTGAACACTTCTTCCAAAGAAGGGTGGGGGTTGACGGTCATCGAAGCCAACGCCTGCGGGGTTCCTGTGATCGCCAGTGACGTTCCAGGGCTGAGGGACTCCGTGCTTGACTCCAGGACGGGGCTTTTGTACGAGTACGGAAACATTGAGCAGTTGGCAGAGAAGATGTTGCTGCTACTGAGAGATGACAATTTGCGATCCCGCCTTGCCGCGGAGGCGCTGGAATGGTCCCGCACATTCGAGTGGGACAGCTCTGCCGACGCCATGCTTGAGGTGCTCGAGCAAACGCGGAGCGCTCCGGCTTAGCACTCCTTGTAACGGGTTATTTACGAGAAGGCGTCGAGAGTCTGATTCGAAGTACCTCGGCGCACTCGTGCGCCGTGCCGACCTGGGAGATGAGCCTGGTGCAGTCTCCCAATCCTTCCCATAGAAGTTCTTCCCGCATCACCCCCACGAGAGGTTTCCAGAAAGCCCCCACGATCACAATGGGCTTCTCGCGGATCAACCCTTTGTTTACAAACTCCCAGACTGCCGCAAGTTCAAGGAGGGTGCCTGTCCCACCCTTGAACACGACATAAGCGTCGCCTATCTCGATGAGTCGGGAGAGCCGGTCAACCAGTGTTTTTTCCCGGATTTCCTTATCGATCCATTGGTTGGGATCCCTGTCGAACACGTCCGCCGTAACGCCAACGGTGCTTCCCCCGAATTCCTTTGCGCCACGCGCAGCCGCTTCCATCGTTCCCCCATATCCCCCGTTACAGACGATGAATCCGGCGTGGGCAAGAGCTCTCCCCACTTCGTACGCCAGTACATACTCCTGTGATCCCGCCGGAGGTTTAGAACTTCCGAACAGCGTGATTGTCATCATGGTTCAATTTGTCATGAGGTCCGTTAGTCCAGAAAAACCCAATTGAGGCCTATCTTGACGTTTCTCCCGAGAGCCGGGTAACCGTACACCGTGAAAAATTCCCGGCCGAGCGGATTTTGCCAGGTCAGGTAGATCAGCGCATCTCCGATGCGAAACACACCGAAAAGATCGACGGTTGAAAACGACCGAAGCTGACTCTGACTGTTTTCGGCAAATACCGTCAGCGAGGGGACGTATCTGGTCCCGTCGTGGCGCGTCACATACCGGGAAAGCAGCCCGAAGCGGGCATCCAACGCCTCCCGGAAAAAACTATCACGGTAATACAACTCACCGGTCAGAACAAGGCGCGGGTGAAACGACGTTATCGCGGAACCTCTCTTGATCTGCGTATACGTCAACCCGCCTCGTCCCTCGAGCCGCCAGAGCCGAAGAGTGAGCGTGCCGGAAACCTGTTGGACCGTCACCTCGGGGCTGACTTCGACGGCAATCGCAGGAAACTTCGCGCCCGGCTGCAGGGAAGTGAATTGGAGTGCATTCCTGATGGCCCGCCGGGAGACTGCGGCCGATAGTTCGAACAACGGCGAGGGGGAAAACGCCGCAGAGATTTCGACCACACTGTGTCGTTCCTTCAGGTCAATGGATCCCGAGGTGACGAGGTACGTAGGCCAGTTCAATTCTTGAAGCGAAGGGAACCGGTGCGATTCGGAAAACCCCACGCTCATTTGTGCGCCATCGACGAGAGCGGAAAATTTGGCGCCGTACGAAAAAGCCTGTGCTTTATCGTTCCTCTCCCCCCGCGCAAACACCGCCGGAACAAGCACATTTGAACCAAATTTTGTCTCCCCATACCAGGCGGAAACCGTCTTGCGGGGGCGGACAAACTTGGAGGCAGGATTCGCTTCGTGGCGTTCGTAGGAGCCTCCAAGAGTGCTCCGTGCAAGTCCGAAGCCGATGTTTTGTCTCAAGGATCCGCCGTAGACATTCCAGCCGTAGGAATCGAAGGCATCCGAGGTGGTTCCGGAAGGATCATGGTACGTGCGATCCGCCGTCGAGTAATACAGGTGAGCCTGTGTTGTGGAAGAAGAGTCGTCAAACACTCTTGCAATGGCGGAGAGCGTCAGGTCGCGGCGGGAAATTGTTTCAGACGCCCCCGGTGTCAGAACAAGCGCTTCGGCCTCGTTGAAGACATCGAGCCCCAGCGATCGTGTAGTGTCCAGATCGACGCCGTTGTTTATTCCGGTTACGGAGCGGTGATACAGGTCGGTGAGACTGAGGTTCAAACGCTCGGATGCATTGAATCGAAGACGCGTCCGGACGTTCCAGGAATCATACCTGCTGTTAACGTAGCGGTCGTCGCTCGTATGCCGCTGAACGCCGATTAAGAGATTCAGTTTCCGGACAATATTCTGAGTGAACAGAGCATCGGGGAGCAAATGTTCGTACGGTCCCTGAAGGAAACGGATTTTCGTAACCGGGCGGCCGGTGTTGTATTGACGGCTCACAACATTGATCGTTGTTGTGGAACCATTGGCTCCGTTCATGAACGATGAAGGACCGGTGATGAGCTCAAGGTGATCGATGAACTCGAGGGGGATGTTATACACATTGTGAACGCCGGTCACGGGATCTGTCAGTTGCCTGCCGTCAAGGAGGAGAGATACCCCGCGCCAGTCCACGCCGCCTCGAGAGACGTTCACCGGGAGTCCCGGCGAGCTCAATTCACCGAGAAAAAAACCGGGCGTAAGGCGGAACAACTCACCGGGGAAAATTGCATCGGTCCAAAGGAATCGTCCGGCAGAGAACTCCGCCGAGTCCGGCTGATCGGTGATTTTCCCCATTGCCGGAATGAATGTTATCCGGACGGAGTCTAGCGCGGTTGTATCGGTCTGTGCCGAGGAGGTATCCTGGATTCCGGCGATGGCAGGAGCGCCGAGCAACTGTACCATGATCAGAACAAGAAAGGAACACCGGGTCATGGAGATGGGATCAATTCAGGAGTGTTCTGGATCCTTCTGTTTTGAGGGAGAGAAAAAGGGTCGGGTTACCGACACCCTTCCCAATCCTTCCGCGGCCTGGGAGAGATTTTTTGCTACGGTTTCCGATCTTGTGAGCGCGTAGATCGACGCACCGCTTCCGCTCATCATCGAGAGCTCGGCGCCTCCTTCGTGGAAGAGATCACGAATTTTTTTGATTTCCGGATGAGCCTTGAAGACGACCGGTTCAAAATCATTCACGAGGGTCTTCGAAAGAACTGTGGGGTCGTGCAGGTGCCCGACCAAAGCAGATTTGAAACCCAAAAGCTCCGCCGGCTCGTCCCGTTTGAGGTTCTTATAGGCCCACGCCGTGGACACGTGGACAGGAGGCGTCACCAGAATAATCCAGTAGGGGAAGCTCAACGAGAACGGTTCGAGGATTTCCCCCCGGGACGTCGCGTAGGCAGATCCTCCGTTAAGAAAAAAAGGGACGTCCGATCCAAGTGTGAGGGCTAGCGTGTGAAGCTCATTGGCGGTGATATCGAGGTTCCAGAGTTTGATCAGGGAGATGAGCGTGGCGGCAGCGTCCGCGCTCCCTCCGCCGAGCCCTGATCCCAGAGGGATGTTCTTGACTAGCCTGATTTCCACTCCGTCGGTCATCCCCGTGAGATCGCGCAGCAGACTGGCCGCTTTGATACAGAGGTTGGAATGATCGGCCGGCATCGCGGGGTAATCCGAAGTCAGAAGAACGTCCCGTTCATGGAGTCGAAATTCCAACTCATCAAAGAGATTGACCTGATGATAGACCGTTTCGATGTCGTGGTACCCGTCGGGACGCTTGCGGAGGATGCGGAGGCCGAGATTGATTTTCGCGTAGGCTCTGGTGGTCATGAAAGGTGTGAGAAAATACGGGAATATGAAGGCAGAAGCAACTCATGCAAGGGCGGAGCTGAAATCGCTTTCTGATTTCTTTCCCCGTGAACGGGTAGCGCTGTTTCTTTGATTGTCGATTCATTTTTTCGTATCTTACCTTGTTTTTGTTATGAGAGTTCAAGTTCAAAATATTTCCATCGGTGATGGCTCACCGCTGGTGGTGATTGCCGGTCCGTGTGTTGTCGAAAGTCGCGAGATGGTCATGAGAACGGCCGAGTCCTTGAAAAATACCACCGACCGGCTGCAAGTCCCTCTGATTTTCAAATCCTCTTACAAGAAAGCAAACCGGACGAGCAAGTCAGCGTTTGCGACGATCGGTCAGGAAAAGGCGCTTTCGATTCTGGCCGAAGTGAAAAGAGAATTCGGTTTTCCCCTGTTGACGGACATTCACCACCCCGAAGAGGCTGCGGCGGCCGCCGAGATTGCCGACGTGCTTCAAATTCCGGCGTTTCTCTGTCGCCAAACGGATTTGCTCGAAGCGGCCGGGAAAACGGGGAAAGTCGTCAATATCAAGAAGGGACAATTCCTTGCTCCGGGAGATATGAAACAGGCAGCCGAGAAAGTAAGCGCAACCGGAAACACGCGGATTCTGCTTACCGAACGCGGAACGACGTTCGGGTACAACAATCTTGTAGTTGACATGCGATCACTCTCGATCATGAGGCAAACAGGCTTTCCGGTCATTCTCGACGCAACGCATTCGGTTCAGCTCCCCGGAGGAGAGCAAACGAAGAGTGGAGGTCAGCCTGAATTCATCTTTCCAATTGCCAGAGCCGGCGTGGCAGCAGGATGTGACGGCCTGTTTGTCGAAACCCATCCGGATCCCTCAAAGGCCATGAGCGATTCCGCAAGTCAGCTCAGCCTCGATTTGCTGCCGTCTCTTCTGGAGCAGGTGCTGGCAGTCGATTCGGTGGTTCGAAAATTCTGATCTCCGTGACCCATGGCGAAACGAAGATCATACCGGTCACAGCTGAAGGTGCTTCAGCTCCTTCTTCTGGATGTGGATGGCGTTCTGACGGACGGGGGAGTCTTTTTTGCGGAATCCGGTGACGAGTGGAAGAAATTCAATATTCAG
This sequence comes from Ignavibacteriales bacterium, assembly GCA_016186715.1. GTDB lineage: Bacteria > Bacteroidota > Ignavibacteria > UBA10030 > UBA10030. The sequence goes on from JACPLA010000005.1 coordinate 9,581, forward strand.
GACGGATACGGGATTGTTCGGCTTCAAAAATCCGGGGTGAAGGTTGGGATTATTACCGGGCGGTTCTCGAGGCTCGTTGAACGTCGGGCGAAGGAGCTGGGGATTAGTGAGACGTACCAGAATCTGGAAAACAAGTTAGAGGCCTACGAGGCGATCAAGGTCAAACTCGGGCTGACAGACCGGGAGATTGCGTATATTGGAGACGACGAGCCCGATTTGCCGGTGATGAAAAAAACGGCGTTTTCAGCCGCACCGGCCGACGCGGTAGCCATGGTCCGCAGGGCGGCGGATTACGTCTGTAAGCGAAAAGGTGGTGAGGGTGCCGTCAGAGAAGTGATTGATCTGATTCTGGACCAACGCAAGGATGGAGAACGCTAAGGGATATCCGCGGAACCTGACACCGTGGGAGAAGGATCTTTTGATGTGGCTCTTGCCGGAAGACAGGCCCGGATACCGCCCGTATCGGCACAGAGTTGAACGATGGCAAGTTGTCGCACAGGGACGGAGAGGGGAGGGAAATTTCATCCTGGCTCCGCTTGATGAGCGGGTGGATAACGAATCTCCGCTTCCCCAGGTGCTGGCGGTCGGGGTTGTCGAGACGCCCCGCGGCGGGATTTCGGTGACAATCCGGGAACATGTTGCGAACCAGGTGGAGTTTGAGATTGCAAAACTGGGCGCGGGCGAACTTGGAGGAGCGTGGGAAGAGATTCGGCGCTGGACCCTCTCCACCTGGTCGCCGGGAGCTCCATGCCCGATTTGTCAAACGGTCCTTCGACAGGTGAGGATGACGACGGTCCAAGGGCGCGTTCTGGTGCTTGTGATCTGTTCCCGTGACGAAAAGCTGTGGGTTCACGACGGGGAAACGGGGATCAATCATCCGATTCCCCATACGAATTTCTACAACGAACTGATGCTCCGTAAGGGAATCCGGGATCCTCAGACGGCGCTGGACTCGAAGCGGTTGTTTACGGATCTGAGACTCCACACAGACGCCGATCTTGCAAACGCGTTCCGTTCCTACAATCAAATCAGAACAAAGATCCCGATGGAAGATCGAATCGTTGTTCTGAGCGACCGGCGACGGTCTTTCTTCGGGCGTCTGGCTGCCATTTTGAAGCGGGGGCTGTCACAAGGATGATTATGGACTCAAGTATTGAAAAAGGGAAAGAGGTCATTCGCATCGAGGCTGAAGCGGTCGCGGCCCTCGACTCAAAGATCAACGGGAGCTTTTCGGACGCGGTCGATCTGATTTACGGCTGCAAAGGACGGGTCATCGTGACCGGGATAGGGAAATCGGGTCTCGTGGCGCGTAAGATCGTGGCAACCATGAACTCCACGGGCACTGCGGCGATCTTTCTTCATCCTTCCGATGCGGTGCATGGGGATTTGGGGATGGTGCGGAGCGATGATGTCGTCATTTGCATTTCAAAAAGCGGCGATACGGAGGAAATCCGCGAAATCATGCCCCTCCTTCGCCGGATCGGGGTGAAGATCATCGCTATGGTAGGGAAGTCGGATTCTCATCTTGCCGCAGAAAGCGACATTGCGCTCGACATCAGCGTCAAGGAAGAGGCCTGTCCTCACGATCTTGCGCCCACCGCTTCCACCACGGCGACCCTCGCCATGGGAGATGCGCTGGCAATTGCCCTTCTGGAGAAACGAAACTTCACCAAAGAAGACTTCGCCATGTTCCACCCCGGGGGCAACATCGGCAAACGGTTGCTGTTGAAGATCGAAGAAATGATGGTCTCCGGTCCGGATGTGCCGATCGTCGATGAGAAGGTGACGTTGTCGGAGGCGATCTACGTTATGACGTCGAAAAGACTGGGAGCAACATGCGTGGTGGACCAGGCCGGCGTTTTGACCGGGGTAATCACGGACGGAGACCTCCGCCGCCTGTTGGGGCGCATGACGAATGTCACGAACGTCAGGGCTGAGGATGTCATGACCCGTAATCCAAAAACCATCAGGAAGGGCGTCCTGGCGATGGTGGCACTGGAGGAAATGGAGAACTTCAACATTACTCAGCTGATTGTTGTGGGTGAAGGGAACAAACCTGTCGGGATGGTGCATTTGCACGATCTGGTGAAGGCAGGGCTTCGAAGCGAGGTGGCAGGATAATTGTGCGCATCGCCCTCGTCGTTTTGATCCTCCTCCTTTCTCTTTCCGGCTGCGAGGAAAAAATCAGACCCACCGTTTTACCAGAGGTCGACAGCCGATCGCTTCCACAGCAGGAAAGCTGGAACAGCACCGTTCTCCTTTCCGATACCGGACTGACGAAGGCGCTGATCCGGGCCGGCTATATCCGTGTTTACGAGGACCCGCGACAGACATTGCTGAGCGACGGCGTTGTGGTCGATTTTTTTGACAGTGAGGAACGCAGAACGTCCATCCTCACTTCGAACGAAGCAAAGGTCAATGATCTCACAAACGACCTTGAGGCGTGGGGAACCGTTGTTGTCGTTTCACTGGAGGACAGCACGACTCTCAAGACCGAGCGGCTCTTCTGGGATAACCGACGCCAGTTGATTCATACCCAGGAATTCGTGAGGATTGTCGGGACAAAGGAAAGAATTCAGGGGCATGGGTTGGAGGCTCAGCAGAATCTCCGCAACTACCGGATCTTCCGGGTTTCGGGCGAAGCCCAGGCGAAATGACTGCGCGTGCGATCTTTCTCGTGCTTCTGGGGATTCTTGGCGCCCCCTGCACCCAGGGTCAAACGGGACGCGTTGTAGAACTCAGATCGGCGGACGAGCTGAAGGTGCGGACCGTCGGCGGGGAGGAAGTGAGAGATTTCATCGGCAACGTCCATTTCGTTCAGCCGGCAGCGGAGGGGGGAATGATCAGACTCTGGTGCGACCGGGCCCAGCAGTACATCACCCAGGAAAGGATCGAGTTGTTTGGCAATGTGAGGATTCGGAAGGACAGTCTGACGCTTCTGGGATCTCTCGGGACCTATTTCAATAACACGCGTCGGGCGCGTATGGTGGAGGGGGTGAGACTGGAGCGGCCGGGAACCGTTCTTCTGGCACGCGAAGGAGATTACTCGACCGACGCGAGGAGAGCGCACTTCCGGACGGAAGTGGTCGTTGTCGATTCTGTTTCGAAGACGTATTGCGACGAACTGACTTATTTCGAGGAGGAAGACCGCTCGATCGCCGTCGGAAATGTGAGAATCGAGAGTCAAACTGATGCAGTTACCGTCTTCGGGGATTCTCTGGTTCACTTCGGCAGGATCGATTATACACTGGTTCCGAAGAATCCGAAGCTCCTTCAGATCGATACAACTTCTTCCGGGGTTGTCGATACGCTGGTCGTGATCAGTCGGACCATGGAAGCCTACCGGGACAGCACTCAGCGATATGTTGCGCGGGACAGCGTCATGCTGGTCCGGACGGATCTGGCCGGACGCTGCGGATTTGCAGTCTACCGGCCTGCAGAGGGCCTTGCAGTGCTGATGAGAAATCCGGTGGTTTGGTATGGTGAAAATCAGGTCACCGGGGATTCCATTGCCGTGAGATTGGAGGACAGGAAGTTACGGAGTGTGTATGTCCAGGGTCGGGCCATGGCCGTTTCCCGATCCGACACCATACGCAGGGAGCGTTTTGACCAGCTGACCGGTCGGGAGCTGACGTTGTATTTTCGGGGCGGCAATATCGAGCGAATCGAAGCGGTACGGAACGCGATCAGTTTGTACTACTTGTTTGACAAAACGGACCCGAACGGGATCAACAAATCCAGCGGAGATAGAATTTTCGTCGATTTCACAGACGGCGAAGTGGAGAACATTCACGTGGTTGGAGGTGTTGAGGGACAGTATATGCCGGAAACCATGATTGCGAACCGTGAGCGGCTGTTTAATCTGGACGGTTTCCGGTGGCACGCCGATAAGCCGAAACGACGCGGAACGGAGATCATCGCTGACCCATGAGAGCACGACGAACAGCGGGGAAAACCAAACAAGGATCCCGTCGAGGGGTTTTTCCATCCAACGGAGCAACCCTCCGTGCAAGCGGACTCGTGAAAATCTATAAGAAGAGGAAGGTCGTGAACGAGGTTGCCGTGGATGTTCGTCAGGGAGAGATCGTGGGCTTGCTTGGTCCGAACGGTGCGGGGAAGACGACAACGTTTTACATGATTGTGGGGATGATCCGGCCGAATGACGGCCGTGTGTTCATTGACCAGGCTGAGATCACCCTTTTGCCGATGTATCAGCGGGCCAGACTTGGGATCGGGTACCTCCCTCAGGAAGCTTCTGTTTTTCGTCGGTTGAACGTAAGAGAAAATCTGATGGCTGTTCTCGAAATGAGTCCGCTGCCACGCAGGGAACAGGAGGAAAAGTGCGACCGATTACTTGAGGACTTCGGTCTCACGCGTTTGGCGAGGAGCCAGGCGTATGTTCTTTCGGGGGGTGAGAGGCGCAGAACGGAAATTGCACGCGCGCTTGCGCTCGATCCCAAGTTCATGCTGCTCGATGAGCCATTCGCGGGCATTGACCCGATTGCCGTCGAGGATATCATGAGGATCATCGGTTCGCTGAAACAAAAGAACATCGGGGTTCTGGTCACAGATCACAATGTTCACGAAACCCTTTCGATCACGGATCGGTCGTATCTGCTCTTTGAGGGGCGGATTTTGAAATCGGGGACGGCAGAATTCCTGGCCAGTGATCGGGAGGCACGGAAGCTTTATCTCGGAGAGAAGTTCAAACTCGATCGGTATAGCTGACACAATCTGAATTCGGAGAAAGAAGAGTACCATGGTCGTCGTCACTGAGCCGGGCGCAACGGAAAAACAGATTGAAGAAATCATCAGATCGCTGCATGAGCACGGATTTGATGTGCACCGGTCCACCGGAGTCCGTCAGACGGTGCTTGGGGCAATTGGGGTTCAGCCTGATTTCGATCATCGCCAGATCGAAGTCCTGGACGGCGTGGCAGAGGTCATCCGGATTACCGAGCCGTACAAGCTTGCCAGTCGTGCGTTCAAGCGCGACGGTACGATTGTCGATGTCGGCGGAGTGAAGATCGGAGAGAAGGGCGTCGTGGTTACGGCAGGACCGTGTTCCGTGGAGAGTGAGACGCAGATTTTCACCATTGCCGAAAACGTCGCAAAGAGCGGAGCGAGGATCCTCCGGGGAGGAGCCTTCAAGCCGAGGACATCACCCTATTCGTTCCAGGGACTGGGTGAAGAAGGATTGAAACATCTAAGGGCGGCGGGGGATGCCTTCAAGCTCAAGGTTGTGACGGAAGTGATGGACAAGAGTCAGATCGGGCTGGTGGAAAAATATGCCGATATTCTGCAGGTAGGAGCACGCAACATGCAGAATTTCACATTCCTGAAGGAACTGGGGAAAGCTTCCAAGCCGGTCCTGCTCAAACGGGGTTTGTCTGCAACCATTGAAGAATGGCTCATGTCGGCGGAGTACATTCTCTCCGGGGGTAATCAGAACGTCATCCTCTGTGAGAGGGGGATTAGGACTTTTGAGACAGCGACACGCAACACACTAGATATCAGTGCGATTCCGGTTATCCAGAAAAAAAGCCATCTCCCAATCATTGCCGACCCATCGCATGGAATCGGCATTCGTGACAAGGTCATTCCGATGGCCCGCGCCTGTGTTGCAGCGGGGGCCGACGGGATCATGGTGGAAGTCCATCACGATCCGGATCACGCAAAATCCGACGGAGCACAATCGCTGTTTCCCGAGCAGTTCGATCAGATGATGGGAGAAGTCCGCATCATCGCCGAAGCCATCGGCCGGCTTATTGCCTAGTCTCTCCACATCCCTCCGCAGCCCCCGGTGAAGAAACCAGACTTCAAAACAATCACGATTGTCGGTGTCGGTCTCATTGGAGGATCCCTTGGCCTCGCCCTTCGTCGCCGATTGCCTTCCGTTTCCGTCCTGGGAGTCGACAAACCAATTGTCTTGAAAAGAGCGATGAAGCGCGGGGCGATCAGCCGTGGGGCGAGAGATCTGAACACCGCTATGAGCCGGTCCGATCTTGTGATCCTGGCGACACCCATCCGGGATATTCTGAGACTCCTTCCAGTGATTGCCAGAACTGCTTCAAAGGACATGGTTGTGACAGACGTCGGCAGTGTGAAAGAATCCGTCATGAAAAAAGCCAACCGGCTGTTTCCGCAGGGCAACTTCATCGGAGGGCATCCGATGGCAGGAGTGGAATTGACGGGGATTGAGGCAGCCCACCCCCTTCTCTTTGAGAATGCGGTCTATGTGTTGACGCCATCGGTTCATGCGAAAAGGAAACAGACCAGGAGGCTTGCGGGGCTCCTGGAGTTTCTCGGTGCAAGGACTCTGATCATGGATGCGCAAACGCATGATGAGGTGGCGGCCGCGGTGAGCCATATGCCTCAGCTTGCCGCTGTGGCGCTGATGAATGTTGCCGGGAGACGTCATGCGAAGGCATCGGAGTATCTTCGGCTTGCCGCCGGAGGGTTCCGCGATCTCACCCGGATTGCTTCGAGCAAGTATCGGTTATGGTCCCACATTCTGCCCGCGAACAGGGAGAAGACGGCGCGGGCCCTGGGTTTGCTGATCCGCGAACTCCGATCATATCAAGGCGCGCTGAAGGGAAATCGCTTTGGGCAGCTCGAGGCCTCGTTCGGATCGGCCCGGAAGCTGAGAAATGCGATTCCGAAGGATATGAAGGGGTTTCTGCACGATCTTGCCACGGTTCAGGTGTTTGTTCCCGATCGGCCGGGGATGCTTGCGCGAATCACCGTCGCCCTCTCAAGTCAGAAGATCAACATCAAAGATATAGAGTTGATGAAGGTGAGGGAGGGAACCGGAGGGACGTTTCGATTGTCGTTTGCCACGACGGAAGAGGCCCGCAGGGCTGCAACTGTTTTGAAGAAAAAGGGCTTTGAGATTGTCTAAAGTGTCGGCTGCGACTGAACGAAATGTTCGGTATGTGTACAATCATTTAGTTGCAGACGCACTAGCCTTGGCAAAGTTAACGGAATAAGGGAACAGATCTGCTCTTATCGGTATGGGCAAAAAAAAAGCCCGCACGGGGCTCATTGGACATACGGGCATTTTCGACTACTCCTAATCCTTCTTCTCGGTCGATTCCTTCTTTACTGGCGCGTCAGCCCCTTCTTTTTTCTCCGGCGTGTCCTTTTTTGCGACTTTCCTCTCGTGATTTCCCCCTTTGTTCTTGTAGTCGGTCAGGTAAAAGCCCTGGCCCTTGAAAATCATTCCCGCTCCCCCTCCCAGTATCCGCCGCAGCGTTTGCTTTCCGCAGCTGGGGCATTGAGTCAAGGGCTGGGCGGATATTGACTGGAATTCCTCAAACGTGTGCCCGCATTCGCTGCACTTGTATTCGTACGTCGGCATCGTTGTTTGCCTTCTCGCGATCGAAAATCAAAGATAAGAACTGATTCTGAAATCTTCAACCCAGGCGTGCAAGCCCCTTTTTCAGTCGTTCGACACCCTTCTGAAGATCCTCCATTGAGCAGGCATAGGAAAGACGAATCCAGTTCCTGTCGCCAAAACCCGTTCCCGGAACCATTGCGACCTGGTGTTCCAGGAGAAGATACTCGCAGAGGTCATCCGAGGATTTCATGCGTTTTCCGTCGAAAGCCTTGTTCAGGTATGACTTTGCGTGAAAGAACAGGTAAAAAGCTCCGCGGGGATAGACGAAGTCGATTCCTTCGATTTCCCGGAATTGGCCGAGCAAATATCGCCGCCGCCGATCAAATTCAGAGACCATCGAATTCAGATCGGCATCAAGGTTGTTCGTAAAGGCGGCGAGTGCTGCCCGCTGGGCTATGGAGTTCGCATTCGACGTCACCTGGCCCTGATAATCCTCTGCCGCCTTGATGATCTCGCGCTTTGCGGCCATGAAACCAATCCGCCAACCGGTCATGGAATACGCCTTGGAGCAGCCATTCACCGTGATGACCTGATCACGGATCTCTTTGATTGATCCGAGGCTGAAATGGCGGATTCCATCGAAGATCACCTTTTCGTAGATCTCGTCCGCGATGACATAAATCCCGGCTGAGGCAACGACCTTTCCGATCTCCGCCAGTTCTTCCGGCGTGTAGACCGCCCCTGTCGGATTGGAAGGCGAGTTGATGATGAGGAGTTTTGTTTTTTTTGTGATCGCTTTTTTCAGCTGGGCGGCGGTCATCTTGAACTGGTTCGCGAACGTTGTTTTCACCAGCACAGGTTTCGCATCGACCAGTTTCACCATTTCGGGGTAGCTCACCCAGAACGGAGCGGGAATGATCGCCTCGTCGCCTTTGTTGCAGATGGCCTGCAGTGCGTTGAACACGGAGTGCTTGGCGCCGTTTGAAACCAGGATTTGCGACGGCTCGACGGCGACCTGATTTTCTTTTTTCAGCTTTTCTGCGATGGCCTTCCGGAGTTCCGGAATTCCGGGGTTCGGAGTATACTTGGTAAAATTCTCCTGAATTGCCTTGATGCCGGCGTCTTTGATGATGGCCGGGGTTGGGAAATCGGGCTCTCCGGCCGTGAAACTGACAACGTCGATCCCTTCCGCCTTCATGTTCTTGGCCCGCGCGAAAAGGGCAAGTGTTTGTGACGGCTCGATGGTAAGGGCCTTCCTTGACAGAGACTTCATCGGATGGTTCTGCTCATGTGTTGGTGAGGGAGAGAAATTCGGGGAACGATGCCGTTCACTTGGCTTTGTATTTCCGCTCGAGCGCTATACGGACAACAGGCGGAACGAAATCGCTGACATTGCCGCCCAACCGGGCGATTTCTCTCACGATGCTCGAATTCAGATAGGTGTACTTCTCGTTCGGCATGAGGAACACGGTTTCAACAGTATCGTCGAGCTTTCGGTTCATCAATGCCATCTGAAGTTCGTATTCAAAGTCCGAGATTGCCCGCAGTCCACGGACGACGGCAGTTGCCTTTTTCTTTTGCGCGAAATCCACCAGGAGCCCCTCAAACGAGTCTACCCGGACGTTCTTATGATTTTTCACCGAAGCGGAAATAAGGTCGAGCCGTTCGGTCTCCGAGAAGAGGGGGTCCTTCGACGCGTTGCGAGCGATCACGATCAGGACCTGATCGAAGAGGGTCAAGGCCCGTTCCAAGATGTCAAGATGGCCGTTTGTGATCGGATCAAACGTTCCCGGATAAATGGCAATCTTCATGTCTCAGTTCCTTTCTTCCCGGAACCCCCGGGAAAACGGGCGGTGAGAATCAGAATCATCGTCTGACCCGATTGTCTCCGGATCACCTCGAAAGAAGATTCAGGCGCCGGGACTGTCGATTCCCGGCTGTGCTCCAAGACCACCAAAGACCCAGGGTGGAGAACTTTCGATGATACAATTGCCACAGGCAGTTCTCCGATCCGTTCCATGCGATAGGGAGGGTCGACAAATATGAGATCAAAGGAGCGGTGGGCATTCTTCAGAAACCAAAAGACATCGGCTTGGTGGATTGTCGTTTGCTTACGGCAGTCCAAAGCACGAATGTTCTTTTCAAGAATGGCGATCGAGGGCCGTGTCTTCTCCACAAAGGTGACGGCAGACGCACCGCGGCTCAACGCCTCCAATCCCAGGCTCCCGCTCCCGGAGAACAGATCGAGAACTTCAATGCCCGTGAATTCGATCCTGTTTTCCAGAATGTCGAAAATGGCCTGTTTTGCCCGGTCTGTTGTCGGTCTGATGGACCGATCGCGGGTTGTAGAAAGCTGTCTCCCGCGGAAGCTTCCGGCAATGATTCTCATTCAAAATGACCGTAGGCCCAGACCGATGGCGGGGGCAAAGCGGCAATTCTGTTTCGTAAACGGTTGATAAATTTTCCCGATGACGGGAAGCTTCCTGAGGGCGTTGACGACGACCGTTTGTGTCTCTGTCTCGTTGCGAATCTGTTCGAGAACGTCTTTCGGTACTTCCAATCCATACAGGAAAACGACGTCCGGGGCCGATGCGCCATCCTTTTTCCTGAGGTGTTTGAGGTAGGAAGTGACAGTTTTGGCTACATCTTGAGGAATCTGGACCCGATAAGGCCGGTAATCGATCATTTCCCCGTCCCGAACAAGGCTGGCAATCATACCGCTCATCCGTACCGAGAAGAGAGCCACCTCATGACCGGAGATTTCCGGATAATTGAAGGAAAGGGTCTTTTCAGTGCTCAGATGGTCGACATCGATGATCTGAAGTTCGAGCCTCAGTTCTCGGGTGACACGTTGAAGGAAAGCTACCATGCCGCGGCGCACGCCAACGAGGAAGTTGGGTTGCACAGTTGTCTCGGTTGAGGGAAGGGGGTGAGCATCGACAATGAAATCCTTCGGTCCTGCGTCAAGATAGTACTGTCTCAGTTCCCAATACAGGAACTGCTGCAGGGGTTCTCCTTTCAACGTCGTGGATACCGGAATGATATTGATAAAAACCGGATCTGCCGGTAAGGCGTACGACACGAGTTTTGCCGCCACCTTGTTTTGCCTGATCAGGCTCCCCAGTTCGGCGACGAGAGTAGCCACCTGAGGATGTTCGGCGGAGAGATGGACTCCGGCCTGGACGAAATCAATGCTGCTCTCGCCCTCCGCAAGGTTGGTGAGGGCCATTTTTTTCCCCCGCTCGATTTCGGCAAGCTGGATATTTCCGTTGAAGAACGAAACGCCAAGATGGCGGTGTGATTTCATTCTAGACGCCGGTGAATGATGAGGCGCGGGGAGTTTCTATTCCTCCCATGAAGCTTTGTTCACCCGGCTGTCATCGGTGAGGGAGCCGATAGACCCATATCCATCCGGATCCTCCACAACATATTTCTTGATGACCGCCGTGTCAACGGACACGATCATGTAGGGTCTGCCGGATTTTGGGGCCAGCCGAAGGGACTCGGGCGTAAATTCCTGGGTGGGAAGAGGCTTGAACGTATCAGGAGCAACCTTCCCGGAGTCAATCCTCGCCCTGATGAATGCGAGGAGAGTGTCGATATGCGGAGCGTATTTTCCATTTTCGCTGATGTACATGAGTTGACCCGCGCGAATATTGATCATCCGGGCTCGTGATTCGCTCTTGAACATTTCTTCCTGTTCCCGAATCTGGTACGGCTCGTAGAGTACGTAGACGAGAATACCGAACAAGACAACAATCACCGCTTTGAGGATCGGTGATCCTTTCGATTCTTGGTAGACGGACATTGTTCCTCCCTAAGGATGGGTGCCGGTAATGCTCACCAGCGGTTTGAGTTGTTCGAGTTTCTTCGTTGTGATGCCTCGGACCTTGCGAAGGTCCTCGACAGATCGAAACGGGCCGGCTTCCTGCCGGTGGATCAGAATCCGCTCCGCAATCACTTCTCCGATGCCCGGAAGAGCGACCAGCTGCTCTTTGGTTGCCGTATTGAGGTCGAGGCGACCTCCGGCTCCAATATTGCTTTGGGCGGGTTCTTCGCCTGCCGCCGCATCACTCAGCGCTGCAAACGTGCTGTCCGATTGGCTGTAGTCGATCTCGGGTTGCGGAGGAAAAGTCTCCTGATAGAACTGTATGGCAAGTCCTGCCACGAACGCCCCGCTTACGAACAGAATCACATTCCGTTCGGTCTTCGTCAGAGCCAGCCAATCCTGCAGGCGGCGCAGCATAAGATTACGAAAAAGCGTCTCTCACTTTGTCAAAAACGGTTCGGGAGGAACCCCGGATATCCTCCTCGTTGGGAATCAGGTTCTGGGAAGCGGAAAGCTCGTTCAGCAATTCCTTTTCCCGGCCCGACAGTCTCGTTGGAACCCATACGTTAATGCGTATGAGTTGATCCCCGCGCCCATGGCCGTTCAGGTGCGGAACTCCGCGATCTCTCATGCGCAATGTTCGCCCCGCGGGTGTTCCCGGGTCAATCGTCAGCTTTGCTTTTCCGGTCAGCGTCGGGATCTGCACCTCACCCCCCAGGGCCGCGACCGGAAAGCCGATCCACAGATCGTAAACGATGTCATCCCCGTTGCGTTGGAAGTGCTCGTGGGGCTTTTCTTCAATCATGACAAGGAGGTTACCCGCTTCGCCTCCCCGACGGCCCGCATTTCCCTGGCCGCGAAGCGGAATGTAATTTCCCTCCGAAACACCGGCGGGAACGGTAACTTTGATCGTCGATTCTCCTTGAATTCGTCCTTCGCCGCCGCATGTTGTGCAGGGATTCTTGACGACGCGTCCCTCTCCGCCGCAATAAGCGCAGGTGACAATATTCACAAATTGACCGAAAACGGAGCGCGACACCTGACGGAGCTCTCCGGTGCCGTTACATTCCGGGCACGTCGTCTTCCCCGTACCGGGCTGCGCCCCCGATCCACGGCAGGTATCGCACGGCTTCTGTCGCCGGACCTTGATCTTCTTCTCAGCGCCTGTCGCAATTTCTTCCAGCGTCAGCTTCAAGGTCACCCGGAGGTCGGATCCCGGCGTGCCTTCCTGCCGTGCCGATCGCCGTCGTGTCCGTGAACCGCCGAACACCTCATCGAAAATACCGCCGCCGAAGCTCCCTCCGAAAATGTCTCCGAACGCCGAAAAAATGTCGTTGACATCGGTGAACTCACGAAAATTCGTCCCGCGGACTCCTTCGTGTCCGAACCGGTCGTACCTCTGGCGTTTCTCGGAATCGCCGAGGACTTCGTACGCCTCAGCCGCTTCTTTGAATCGATCCTCGGCCTGCTTGTTGCCGGGATTGCGGTCGGGGTGGTGCTGGAGGGCCAGTTTCCGGTACGCCTTCTTGATTTCGTCCGTCGTTGCGGAACGAGAAACTCCGAGAATTTCGTAGTAATCTTTCTTCGTCATACCGGCGCGTCAGTCCTCGTTCGACTGTTCGTTCGGGCTCGTCCCCGCATTGACTTCCTGTGCCGGATCGGATCCGGCAGAAACGATGACTTTCGCGTGACGGAGAACCTTGTCGTGAAACAAGTATCCTTTTTCAACCTCTTCCAGAATCGTATGGGGGGGGATGCCTTCTTTGGGAACCTGCAACAACGCATCGTGGTAATGAACGTCGAATTCCTTCCCGACGGTTTCGAAAGCCTTCACGCCCTGTGCATCAAGGACTTTCAACATTTTCTGATAAATCAGCTCGATGCCTTTGTAGAACGGATTGTTGCGTTCATCCTTTGCGTTTTTCAGTGAACGTTCCAGGTCGTCAATGACCGGCAAAACGGCGAGGAGGAGATCCTCGTTGGCAAACTTGATGATCGCACCTGTCTCAGACTCCATCCTCCGTTTGAAATTGTCAAACTCGGCCGCCTTGCGAAGGAACAGATCCTTGTAATTGGCGACCTGCTTTTCCAATTCCTCAATTTTTGGAGCGAGGTCCTGTTCCGCCGCCCCGGGCTCCCCCGGAATGTTTGTAACTTCCTTCGGTTCGTTTTCTTTTGGTTTCTGATCGTTCTCTTCCATAGTTCCTTTTTACACGATTATGTTCGTAACATCTGAGCGATCGATCGGGCCACATGATCGACAAGGGGTATCACCTTGCTGTAGTTCATTCGCTTGGGGCCGATGATCCCAACCCGGCCCGTCACACCGTCCAACTCGTAGGTTGTGGTGACGAAGCTGTAATCCTGTGCACGCGACTCGTTGTTCTCGGTTCCTATGGTGATTACGAAGTCCTTGTCTGTTCCCTCGTGCTTTTCCAGCAGGTGAACGATGAAATCCTCGTTCTCAACCAGCTCGATCACGCTTCGGAAGTTCCTCGGATCCACAAATTCGGGCTGCTCAATGATATTCTGGGTTCCGGCGATATGGAATTTTTCATCCCGCAGGTCCGTAAAGAGCTGGTCGACCGATTCGATGAAGAGGCGAACGAGTCCGCTTTGTTCATCCTTCATGTCCTGGACCCGCTGCGCGAATGTGTCGCGGATTTGCTGAAGGGTCAGCCCCGAAAGGCGTTCGTTCAACAAGCCCCCCAGGTTGTCGAGTACATCACGCCTCAGATCATGGACAACTTCCAGCATGATCGTCCTGACCAGTCCGGAGCGGATTGACATTACGACGAGGAGCCGCGAATTCGAAATCGGTATCAACTCGAGCCTTTCGAACACCCCTCCACTGAGATGGGGGGATGAGACGATGCTGAGCTGCCGTGAGATTCTGCTCAGGAGACGGGAGCTTTCCCGCAGCAATTCGTTGGGATCACCGGTGCGATCCAGCTGACGGTGGATTTCGCGTTTTTCTTCCTCGGAGAGGCGTTCCACGTCCATCAGGAAATCAACGTAATAGCGATAGCCGAGGTCTGTCGGAATCCGGCCCGCCGAGGTGTGGGGGTGCGAAAGAAATCCCTGTTCTTCCAGATCGGCCATAACGTTGCGGATCGTGGCAGGACTGAGCTGCGACTCGAACCGCTTGGAAATATAGCGGGAACCCACGGGAGTGGCCGTTTGGATGTAGTTGTAAACCACGTGGCGGAGGATCCCCCGTTCACGGTCGTTCAAATCAACGGATTTTCTTTCGGATTCCATGACAAAATCCCAAAAATATAAGAAAATTTAACGATTTTTGAGCCGGTTGTCAAGGTGAACCTTTGCGCAGGCGCTGAGGACACACCCGAATGAAACAAATCTCCTTCCTGGGTCGATGACAAACGGTGAATCATCTGCAAAGCGGCCAAACAGATTTTTCAGGCAGGCGCTGGACGGGGGACGGATGTCGATTCGGTATCCGAACACTTTGAATTGAGGAACGAGCGAGAACCAAGACTGTGTCATCGTCGTTTCTTCTCACGGTTGCGGGTTGATTCGGCTGTCATTTCTGACTATCTTGACCGAAATTCCTCCACGATCAAAGCGGATTCTGTTGAAAACGAAACTTGCCCTCGAAAACGGCTCGGTCTTTCCCGGCGAATCATTCGGGGCTTCTTCCGAAGTAACCGGCGAAGTGGTCTTCAATACCAGCATGACGGGGTATCAGGAGATCCTCAGCGATCCTTCCTACGCCGGACAAATTGTGACCATGACGTATCCGCTCATCGGCAACTACGGCATTAATCTCGAGGATCTCGAATCGGTCAAGCCGCAGGTTGCCGGATTCGTCGTCAAGGAATACTTCGATTACTATAGCAATTTCCGTGCTACGGGCAGTCTTGGGGACTGGCTGGAGGAGCATGGCATTCCGGGGATTCAGGGAATCGACACGCGTATGCTCACGAAAATGATCCGGGAGGGAGGGGCATTGAGAGGCGTTCTTTCCGCCGTGGATCTTGACGATGATCGCCTTGTCGCCAAAGCACGCCGTTCACCCCAAATGAAGGGACTCGACCTGACCAGGCAGGTAACGACGGCCGAGCCGTACCGGTGGGATGACATTGACCGGACTCCGTTCGCGCTTCGGCCGCAGGCGAGGAAGGATCGGAACGGAAGGAAATGGAACGTGGTCGCGTATGATTACGGGGTGAAGCACAATATTCTTCGGCGCCTCACTTCCTATGGATGTTCGCTGAACGTTGTTCCCTCGAGCTGGCCGGCGGAGAAAGTGCTTGAACTCGATCCCGACGGGATTTTTCTTTCCAATGGTCCCGGGGATCCCGCGGCGGTTCGGTATGCGATCGAGAATCTCAAGAAGCTCATCGGAAGGAAACCGATTTTTGGAATTTGCCTGGGACACCAGCTCCTGGCGCTTGCACTCGGCGGCAAGACGTACAAGCTCAAGTTCGGCCACAGGGGTGCAAATCACCCTGTGAAGAACCTTCTGACTCAGGAAATCGAAATCACCTCGCAGAACCATGGTTTTGCTGTTGATCCGGAATCCCTGGACCCGTCCGCGATTGAGATGACCCATGTCAATTTGAACGACAACACGAACGAGGGACTCCGTCACCGCGAGCTTCCGGTCTTTTCCGTTCAGTACCACCCTGAAGCTTCGCCCGGTCCTCATGACAGCGATTACTTGTTTGTCCGGTTTCTTGAAATGATGGAACACCAGGCAGTGTCCGTAGGAAGTAACGCGCGATAATGTGATTGTTGGTTGAAACGGGCAATGGAGTTTGCCCCGAACCATCCGGAGAATCCGGATTAATAACTCCTACAGAAGGTCGATGACCCTGACGTAGGAGTTTTTTGTTTTTATGGAGGAGCGTTGTGTGAAAGCGTATCTGTTGATTTTTCTCGGCGGCGGCATCGGTGCTTCGATGAGGTTCTGGCTGTCGGGAGTCGTGTACACGTTTCTTTCCACGGACTTCCCGTACGGCAATGCGGTTGTGAACATTTCCGGTTCTTTTTTCATCGGATTGCTGATGTCGGTGGCGGAGGAGAGGTTTATGGTCGATCGGCTGTTGCGAACGTTCCTGGCCATCGGCGTTCTTGGCGGGTTTACAACATTCTCTTCCTTCAGTTATGAAACCGTGTCTTTACTCAGGGATGGGCAATATTTCTTTTCAAGCGTCAATATTCTGGTGACGCTGGTTGGCTGTCTCGGCGCGACGGTTGGCGGTATTCTTGTGGGGAAACTTCTTTAAGAAAGGATTTTTATGAAACTTTCAGGTGACGGAAAACTCCTGAGAATTTTTCTGGGAGAAATGGACAAGTATGGTCACAAACCTCTGTATGAGGCAATTGTGCTGAAAGCGCGTGAGTTGGGGTTCGCCGGGGCTACGGTCCTTCGAGGCATTCAGGGCTTCGGGGCGGATAGCAGAGTCGTTCACACGGCGAAGATCTTGCGGCTTTCGGAGGATCTCCCGATTGTCATTGAGATCGTCGATACGGAGGAAAGGATCCGGGAGTTGGTTCCGGCCATCGATGAGATGATCGAGGCCGCCGGATGCGGCGCGATGATGACGATTGAAAAGGTGGAGATTATCCGGTACCGGCCAGGGGGACAGTAGAGAAGTAGTAATCTTCCGTGACAACCCATCGGCAAGCAAAGGCTGTGCGTTCTTGCGCAGCCCTTGCCGCCATGTGATACTATTTCAGCAGAATCATGTTCCGCGCGGCAGAGAATCGATTCTTCATGCGCAGCGCCACGTTTACAAGACCAATCAGGACGGGCACTTCAACAAGAGGTCCGATCACGGTGGCAAAAGCCGCTGATGAGTTGACCCCGAAGACGGCCACGGCCACGGCGATCGCCAGTTCGAAATCATTGCTGCTCGCGGTGAATGAGACCGTTGTTGCCCGTTCGTATGAAGATCCAATTTTCCGTGCGAGAAAGAACGTCAGAAAAAACATTGCTGCAAAATAGATGGCATAGGGGATTGCCACCCTGATGACATCCAACGGCAAAGTCAGAATAGAGTCGCCCTTGAGCGAGAACATGACAAAGATGGTGAAGATGAGGGCAGCAGGGGTGATCGGCGAAATCTTTTTTACAAAGATGGTGTGATACCATTCTTTTCCCCGAATCCGGACAAGAATAGCGCGGGTGGCTCCTCCCGCAGCGAACGGAATGCCCAGATAAATGAGAACGGTGACAGCGATCTCAGCGATTGACACCTCGACGATGACTCCCGTCATTCCGAACAAGGGAGGAAGCAGAGTGATGAATACATAGGCGTACACGGAATACAGAAATACCTGAAAGATTGCGTTCAATGCAACAAGACCGGCGGCAAGCTCGGAGTCTCCCTTTGCAAGGTCGTTCCACACCAGCACCATCGCAATGCAGCGTGCGAGGCCCACAAGGATCACACCTACCATCATTTCTGGCTTGTCAGGCAAAAAAAGAATAGCAAGCAGGAACATGACGATGGGCCCGAAAATCCAATTCTGCATTAGCGAGAGCGAAAGTAATTTCGGACTCCGGAAAACTTTTGGAAGCTCCTCGTAGCGAACCTTGGCAAGGGGCGGATACATCATGAGAATGAGACCAACGGCAATAGGGATGTTGGTGGTCCCCGATGAAAGGCCGTCCCAGAAGGATGAGACCGAAGGGGAAACGGCTCCAAACAGAACTCCTGCTCCCATTGTCAGGAAAATCCACAACGTCAGGTATTGATCAAGCAAAGAGAGTTTTTTGGTAATTCCGGTCATACGAGGTTCCTCTTGGATTCAATACGGTCAACTAATTCCGAGGCACGTGAACGGCGCGTTTGACGCTGATCATCCTTTTCACACAAACTCGCCGAACAGCCACCCGGCGGGCACAGAAAGAATCATGATTGTGAGAATATAGGCCAATGCCTGTCTTTTTCCGAGAATACTGAAGAGCACGATCATGCTCGGCAGGCTGAGAGCATTGCCTGTGA
>JACPLA010000098.1 GCA_016186715.1 Ignavibacteriales bacterium
CGCCTCAAGACGCCTGCGTTTTCGCAGACAAAGAAAATGATTTTGATACGCTGAGGCGGACGCGGGGATTCTGCTGGAAGTCTGAACCACGATTTTTGGGATTGGCCCGCTTGTCATTGCGAGGATCCTTGGCGGAGCGAAGGGGACGAAGCTTGCCCGCCTCGGAGAAGTTCGATGGGGCAGGCGGGCAATCTATTCTGCGCTTGACGGATTGCTTCGCAAAGGGCTCGACCCCTCGTTAGAGCTCAGGTGCTCGCCGTTCAAACGCTCGCAATGACAAATATGCAATATGTCATTGCGAGGAGCGGAGCGACGAAGCAATCTGTTCCGCGCCTGAGAGATTGCTTCGCTGAAAAACGCTCGCAATGACAAGAGGGTCTGGCAGATTGCGTCGCTAAGAAACGCTCGCAAGAGAGCCTGGATTGCTTTCCGGCCTTTGTCTGCCAAGTCACGACGAAGCATACCGAGAGAATTGTAACTGCGGCAATTGATGCGTATATTTACTCTCGTCAGTCATAAAAAGAGGGTTATGTGAAGTCTGAGAAATCAAGTTGGGTTCCGACGAACCCGAAGTATGATCCAAACCAACCGATGCAAATCGGGGGTCAAGCCGTCATTGAAGGCGTCATGATGAGGGCTCCGGGGATGGTGGCTACCGCTGTGCGCCGCTCAAACGGGGCAATTGTTGTGAATCGGCATTCGTTTCGTTCCCTGAACGAACGCTTCGGACTTCAGAAGCTCCCGATTGTCCGCGGCGCAGTCGGCCTCATCGACATGATGTACCTGGGAATCAAAACGCTCAACTGGTCGGCCGAAGTGGCTATGCTGGACGCCCAGGCGGAGGAAGCAAAGAAAAACGGAAAGCCGAACGCCGGCAACAAACCCAAAAGCCAGTCGAGGCTTGCTTTGATCATGACGCTGGTTTTCGCGCTGACTCTGGGGATCGGCATTTTTTTTGTCACCCCGTTGTTCGTGACATCGAGGCTGTTTGAATTGGAGCAAACGGCATTGGAGTTCAACCTCGTGGCGGGTGCTATCAGAATCTTGATCCTGATCGGATATTTGGCTGCGATTTCATTCATGCGGGACATCAAGCGCCTTTTTCAGTATCACGGTGCCGAGCACAAGGCAGTCTTCACGTTTGAGCTGAATGGTGAGCTGATCCCTTCCGTGGCTCAACGTCACACTCGATTTCACCCTCGATGTGGAACGAGTTTTCTCTTGATCGTTATGTTTGTGGCGATCATCTCATTCGCCGTTCTCGACTCCTTTCTGATTCGGTGGTTTGGGGAGATGACGCTCTTGTTGCGTCTTGTGACCCATCTGCCGTTCATACCGGTCGTTGGCGGGATAGCCTACGAGTTCATCAAGTTCTCCGCCAAACACAGCACTACCTGGTGGGGGAGAATCATCGTTGCTCCCGGCTTGTGGCTTCAGAAGATCACAACGAAAGAACCGGATGAATCACAGCTTGATGTTGCCCTGGTGGCTCTGCGGTGTGCCCTTGGGTTGGAGGATGCCCGCCACTATTCGTTTGGGGAGGTTGCGGCGGTGCAAACGGCCCTATCATCCCGGTGATGAAGCATGTTTGATAGACTGGAAAAAACGGTCGAACGATACAACGAAATCAGTGCGCTTCTCAGCGATCCGGGAGTGATTGCGGACCAGCAGCGCTATCGGGAACTGGGTCGCGAGGCGCGGTCCCTGGAGCAGATTGTCAAGGCGTATGAGCGGTACAAGAAAATGCTGTCCGATTTCAAAGGCGCAAAAGAAGTACTTGAATCCGTCAGCGATCCCGAGATGAAGGCCCTGGCACAGGAGGAATATGACAAGCTGAAAATGGAGATTGCCGCGCTCGAAGAGGAACTCAAGCTTCTCCTGGTACCTCAGGATCCGAACGATTCAAAGAACTTTATCATGGAGGTCCGCGCAGGAACCGGCGGGGAAGAAGCCGCCTTGTTTGCGGCGGACCTTTATCGGATGTATACACGCTATTCCGAAGCGAAAGGGTGGAAGGCAGAGTTGATGGACTGGAACGAGACCGGGAAGGGGGGATTCAAGGAAGTGATTTTTTCCGTCGCGGGTGAGGGGGCCTACGGGATGATGAAATTCGAGAGCGGGGTTCACCGGGTGCAGCGTGTTCCTGAAACCGAGGCTCAGGGTCGAGTCCACACTTCGGCCGCTTCGGTGGTAGTCCTCCCTGAAGTTGAGGACGTCGAGGTTGCGATCAATCCCCCCGATCTTCAGGTCGACACATACCGGTCAGGGGGAAAGGGAGGGCAGAACGTGAACAAAGTTGAAACCGCGGTGCGAATTACGCACAAGCCGACCGGGATTGTCGTTGCCTGCCAGCAGGAGCGGTCGCAATTTCAGAACCGGGAACGGGCGATGAAGATGTTGCGCGCAAAGCTCTACGAAATGAAAATCCAGGAGCAGACGGCCTCGGTGACCGCGCAACGGCGCTCGATGATCAAGAGCGGCGACCGGAGCGACAAGATTCGGACGTACAACTTTCCGCAGAACCGCGTGACCGACCATCGGATCGGATTGACGCTCTACAACCTTGACCGGATTATCGACGGGGATTTAGACAAGCTCATCGAGCAACTCCGGATTGCAGACAGAACGGAGAAGCTCCAGGCAGAGGCGTAGGAAAGACGGCCTGGATGGAATATTGGAATATTCCATTATCCCATTGTTCCAACACTCCACCCCCAGCTTCTCAAAGATTCTTAAATGCGTTTATCGGACCTCGGTACGCTTCTTACCCTGCCAAAAAAACCCTTCAACAGTTCCTCGCTTTCTCTATCGCACACTCCTGCTATCACATGGGGGCTGTGGTTGAGTCTTTTATCCTCGACGATATTGAACAAGGTTCCGCATGCGCCCGCTTTTGGATCATAGGAACCAAAGACGAGCGTCTGAACGCGCGAAAGAACTATTGCGCCCGCACACATGGGGCACGGTTCAAGCGTGACATACAGGGTACAATTCTTGAGGCGCCGGGACTTTAGATGATTGGCAGCTGCGGTGAGGGCGATCATTTCTGCATGCGCCGTGGGATCCCGAAGCAGCTCGGTCTGGTTATGTCCCTTTCCGATGATCTTGCCTTCATGCACGACGACAGCGCCCACGGGCACT
This sequence comes from Ignavibacteriales bacterium, assembly GCA_016186715.1. Lineage (GTDB taxonomy): Bacteria > Bacteroidota > Ignavibacteria > UBA10030 > UBA10030. The sequence continues at coordinate 3,142 of JACPLA010000098.1, forward strand.
TCATCCTGCTCAAACGCCTTTTCGGCTTCCTTGAGAGCGAGTTTCATCCATTGTTCGTGTTGGGTCATCGTCTGTCACGGGTTGTGCAAGAGGACCGACGGGTGAATCCACGGTCGAATAGGCTCGTGCCTGGGCAAAGTTTGAGAGCGTCGTTGCGATACGGTTTGCGCCCGATTTGATTTCCGCCAGGCTGTTGAGGATCTCGGGAGACTTTGCAGCCGCTTTTTCTGCTCTTCTCAGGTACGCAAGAATAATGGTCAGAGGGTTGTTGATATCGTGCTGCAACGCTCGGATCACTTCGTGCATAGTCTCAAGCTGGGTTTTTTGAAGTTCCAATTCCTGTTTATGGAGGATTTCTCGTTTCACATGTTCCTGCACTTTTGTGCGATACTCGATGATCTTGACGAGCGCCCAGGCGAGGAGCCACATCCAGAGGAGGGCGTCGAAGTTTTGGAAATAATCTATGAAATGGCCGGGCGTCCTCTCCTTCACATGGCGGTAGAAATCCATGGTAGCGACGAAAAAGTACAGGTAGATGATATAGCCGGAGAGGACGGCTGGATAGCGGACGAAGAACTTGATCAGCGGCTCAAACAGCAGGAGAAAGAATCGTTTCATCGGTCAGTCAAAGTGCAGGGAAGGTTCAGATTGGAAAATGCCAAAATGTGAAAATACGTTCGGCTCAAGTTGCCGTTTTTCATTTCCGATTCATTTTGTTCGCCCGGAGGGAGTCGGCCGGAATTCGGAATGCGGGGAATGAGTGGAACACTGCGTCTTCCAGTCCCCACTCCACATTCCCCATTCCGAATTTTAGAGATCACCTTAGTTACACAGTCCGCACTCCCCATTCCGAATCTTGCTGGTGCGCCCGCCGAGAGTCGAACTCGGAACCCTCAGATCCGAAGTCTGATGCTCTATCCAATTGAGCTATGGGTGCAGGAATGAGATTTCAAGCATCAAATTAACAAAAATATCCAAGCATTTCAACC
>JACPLA010000091.1 GCA_016186715.1 Ignavibacteriales bacterium
GTGTTGTCCTGTGCTCCTTGCACAGAAGGAGTTGACTTTGCACGGCTCCTTTTGTATCATGCTGCACCTCCCGTCGTTAATTCACGTCGTACGAACCCGCGAGTCGTTCTCCGGCCCGCCGTTTTCAACATCTGCATGAACCAATCACACCGTCGTAACCGCGTTACAAGCATGGGAATTTTCCTGCTTGTGGCGATGGTTGCATTTCAATGCCTCGAGCTCCCTCCATCGCCCGTCGCTCCCACGTTCGACGTGCAGGGCAGCATTCCACTGCTCGATCGCAGGTTCACTGTGGCGGACTTTGAGGGAAAGGACGAATTTCTTTCGACGGGCCCCGACGGCGGTTTGGAGTACACATCGTCACAGATTTTTGATCCGATTGGCTTGGGTCCGATCACCGTTCAGCCAAAGGCAAGCAGTCAGCAGGTTGAATTGGGGCTGTTCGATGTTGAGCAGCCTTCTATTCCTACCCTTTCGTTTACATGGGATCAGATAACGGGGGGAGCGCCTCGGCCCACCGATTCTCCGTTACCTGCCACAAGTTTCACGATTCCCGGAACAGCGATCGGACCTCTGAGCGGCTTTGAATATATCGAGTTCGAAGGGGGCACAATATCTCTTCGGATCCAAAATACCCTCCCTGTTCCGATTACACTTCCCGATCCTATTCTTCTCAAGAATGATAAAATTTCCGCCCCCGTCGATACGAACCTGGCAGCCTCTTTTACGTTTAGCGGACAAATTGCCGCCGACGGAGGTGAGCAAACACAATCGGCAAACCTTGCCAACGTGACGCTGCAGAGTCTCTTGAGATTGCCCGCCGTTTCACTCTCGACGCCAGGATCCGGAGGACAGCCGGTAACGGTGAACCCGTCGGACGGAGTTGTGATAGAGGTGACCATTGCGAATGCCCAGGTTCGGGCGGCCCGTGCAACGATTCCCTCCCAGAGCGTGTTCAGTTTTGCAGACTCGACGTTTGTCGTCGATGATTCGGTGACGATCTCCTCGGCATTTTTCACGAGCGGCTTGTTTTCGATCGTGATCGAGAACAATATCAATGTTGAGATCGCGGTGTTCGTCCGCTTCAGCGAACTCCAGGACAGGGTGACGAGCATGCCGTTTGAGATCAATCCTCAGTTCACAGGTATCGAGACCCGGTCAATCGGTATAGACATGAGCACGCTCAAATTGCAATCCCTTGTTGACAGCATTGGCACCCGCGCGACATTTACGGTGGGAGTTTCGACGATTAGCAATCAGGACTCGACTCGCGAGGTAAGGAGTACGGACTACGTTCGAGTGAGTATTGCACCCGGCCCGCCCGTTTTTGTTAAAGCGGTGACGGGAAGAATCAAACCAACGCTGATATCCGTTCAAACGGGAGCCAGCGGGTTCAGCCTGGGTGAGGCAGCCGAGAAGTTCGAAGGAGAGTTCACGTTCGACTCTCTTGAAATCGCGCTCGACTTCTCATCGTCGTCGGGCTTCCCCACGGATTATGACGTCTGGTTCGTTGCCCGGAACAGGAAACCGGGCAGTCAAAAAATCGACTCTCTCCGTATTCCTCCGCCCGTCGGATCGGTTCAAAAGCGGTTTTTCCCGGCTAACAATCAGAAGACTAGCATTGTCCTTGACAATACCTCCGGACTTAACACATTCCTTTCGAAGTTTTTTCCCAACCTTCCCGATACGTTCATTGTGAGGGGAACGATGACGGTCAATCCGCCCGACGTTTATTCCGGACCCGAAGGAAACCAAACCATCTATGATACGAGTCAGGTCAATTCATCCGTCGACATAACCTTCCCTGTCAAAATTGGCATCAAGAACGCTTTTGTGCGTGACAGTGTCGCGATCAATGTAAAGGACCAGTTTCCCAAGGGAATGGCAGAATCCTCAAGGAGTGGAACCCTGTTTTTCGATATTGACAACGGATTACCCCTTGCTCTCTCGTTTCGGGCATTCCTGGTGGGAACACCTGCAGGTTTCCGGGACACGCTGCTGCTGATTCCGACGGACGGTCCGCGCATTATCGCTCCCGCCGACGTTGATGCAAGCGGGAATGTGACCTCCTCAACGATCAGCAGGTTCTCCATCTCTCTCGTCGGCGACGACCTGGCGAAATTCGAAGCCTCTGACGGGATGCTTGTTCAACTCGATGTTGAAACAACGAACGGGGGATCCGTGGTCCGAGTTCGCAATACGGATTTTGTCAAACTGCGTGCCTCGGCGAACCTCGTGTACACAGTCAACAAGCCCTGAGAGATGCGATCGCTTTTCCATATCCTCATGCTGTCAGCTGTTATTCTTGCTTCTCTGAGTGCCGGGGAACGATCGAACATTCGCGGCCTGGGAATGGCCCGGACCGTGAACGCTGCTTCCAGGGGCCTTCATGCTCTCGGGGTCAATCCGGCGAACCTGGGGATGGGGGGGGAGCGAGCTCTCTCGCTCGACTTGTTTCCTTTCGGATTTCGGATGAGTTCCGAACTGATCTCGTACGACACATATAAGGACTTCTTTACAGGAGTCCCCGGGCCGGATGGAACGCGACAGCCGAAATTTCTGACGAAAGAGGATAAAGAAAAAATTCTGAATTCCTTTCCGCAGGGGATTGCTGTCAGCCAGCTGGATTTTGAAATGACACTGATGGGACTCGGTTTTTATCACCCGTCGGTCGGAGGAATCGGGGTCTCAGTGGTAGAGCGTATTGGAACGCGGGTGGTCGTTCCGAAGGACTACGTTGCGATATTCCTCTACGGATTGGATTCTTTGGGTTCACGCTATGTGTTTGACGAGACGAACCTCTCCGCGTGGTGGTGGAGGGAATACAATCTTTCGTACGGCATGAAGCTGCCGGTGCATCTCCAGGATGACATCGAGTTTTATGCGGGCATCGGCTTGAAGTACATCAGCGGGTATGGGGCACTCGAGACAACGAGGTATCGTGCGACGATCGCGAACGAGCGCGAGAGCGGCAACCAGTACCGGGCGAAGCTCTTCTTTGATTACCTGATCAAGAGGTCTGGAGTTGATATTCTCGATCCGGCCCGGGAAGCGGCGTTTTCGTTCTTCCCGGAGCCGGCGGGGTCCGGGTTCGGGGTTGACCTGGGATTTGCGGCCCGACTGCGCGGACTTGATGTGCACGTGAGCATTACAGATATTGGCTCGGTGACGTGGAAGCGGAACATCGTGGAGACGTTCGGCACGTACGATCTTGATCTGACTGATCCTTTCGAAGGAGCAAACGAGGATACGATTCAGACGGCCATTCGCGGGAAAAACCGCCGGGGTTCGGAATTCAGCACAAATCTCCCTACCAAGGTCCGCATCGGCGTTGCTCTTGGGGCTGACACTGCTTCCCGTCCTTCGTGGATGCCGAGTGATCTTATTCTGACCGCGGATATGACACAGGGGTTCAACGAATCGATGGGGAATTCCGGAGACCTTCGCTTTTCCCTGGGGACGGAGTACAGGGGAATTCCCGGAGTCCCGATCCGAACCGGTTTTTCAATTGGAGACGATTCGCGGTTCCGATGGGCCTTCGGCATGGCACTCGATCTACGACACTTTTCTTTCGACTTTGCGACCGAGAATCTCGGTCTTCTCTTCTCACTCCGGAATTTTGATTTGTATTCCTTCGCCATGGGATTCCGGTTCAGGTTCTGAGTTGATTCTTCTCCGGTTTTTCAGTAAATTGGCTTCTGGTTTGGCAATGGGCGATTAGCTCAGTTGGTTCAGAGTGTACGCCTCACACCCGCCTGCCCGTGAGGATTGGGCGCTTAGCTCAGCTGGTTCAGAGCGTACGCCTCACACGCGTAAGGTCGCTGGTTCGATCCCAGCAGCGCCCACGAGGCGGGCAGGCGCGTAACGTCGTAGGTTCGAATCCTACATCGCCCACAAGAAAATGCGGAATTCGGATTGTTGAATGCGGAAAAGTGTGTTTTCATTCCAAATCCGCCATCACCATTCCGCAATCCGAATTCAAAATCGTTCTTTCAAAGCTTCCTTTAATTCCTGTCCGGAGAGGCAGGGAAGGAAAAACGGTGAAATGTGAATTGTGAGAAGTGAAATGTTGTTGCACTGAGTTCTTCAGCATTTCGCCCTTCACTTTTCACCTCTTACCCTTAACAGCCTTCTCTCCGCCCGGACTGAAGGCTTTTTGCTTTTTTGGAACTCTATGAAACAAACAAAAGTCATCGATACCGTTGGATTTCGACGTACCGTTGATCGGCTCGCTCATGAAGTCGTCGAGAAGAACAAGGGGGCGGAGGACATTGTTGTCGTCGGTATCCGGACCCGCGGAGACTATCTTGCCCACCGGATAGCAAGGAAAATTGAGGAGATCGAGGGGAAGGCCGTCAAGGTCGGCCGGCTTGATATCACATTGTATCGTGACGACCTTCGCGGCCGGCTGGATCAGCCTCAGCTGAAAAGCACCGAGATTCTCTTTGACATTGCCGGCAGGGTTCTGGTACTGGTGGACGATGTGCTGTTTACCGGACGGACCATCCGGTCCGCACTCAATGCCTTGATGGATCTTGGACGTCCTGCCACGATCCAATTGCTCGTCCTTGTTGATCGGGGCCACCGTGAACTTCCAATCAAGGCGGATTTTGTCGGAAAGAACGTTCCGACTTCTCAAAAGCAGGAAATCAAGGTCAGCATGTCGGAGGCGGACGGCGAAGACGCCGTGTATCTGATTGAAAAGGATGACTGAGTGAACATGAAGCTCAAGAATCGTCACTTGCTCGGTTTGGAAGGTGTTTCAAAAGAGGACATTGGCCTTATTCTTGACACAGGGCAATCGTTCAAAGAGGTCCTTGAACGGCCCATCAAGAAAGTACCTCCGCTCCAGGGGAAAACCATTGTTAATCTGTTTTTTGAAAGCTCCACGCGGACGCGCATATCGTTCGAGTTGGCGGAGCGTCGTCTCTCGGCGGACGTCGTCAGCTTTGCCACCGCGGGAAGCAGTGTCAGCAAAGGGGAGACGCTGAAAGATACCGCCCGCAACATCGAGGCAATGAAGATCGATATGGTTGTCATCCGGCATTCGTCTCCCGGCGCGGCCCATTTCCTGAGTCGCGTCGTTGAAGCGAATGTGATCAATGCGGGTGATGGCGCGCACGAGCATCCTACGCAGGCGCTCCTCGATATGATGACCCTGAAAGCAAAATACGGTTCTTTGGAAGGTGTGAGAGTCTGCATCGTCGGCGATATTTTGCACAGTCGCGTGGCCCGGTCAAACATCTACGGATTAATTACCATGGGGGCAAAGGTCTCGGTATGTGGACCCGCAACTTTGATCCCGAGAGGAATTGAAAAACTGGGGGTGCAGGTCTCTCATTCGCTGGAGGATGTTATCCCGCATGTCGATGTCCTGAACGTCCTTCGGATTCAAGTTGAGCGCCAGCAGTCCGGATTTTTCCCTTCACTCCGCGAATATCACCGGTATTTCGGAGTGACAAAGGAAAAAGTGTCGAAAGCCGCAAAGCCGATCACAATCATGCATCCAGGCCCTATCAACAGGGATGTGGAACTCTCCGCCGACCTTGCCGACAGCGAGCACTCAGTGATCCTCGAACAGGTAACGAACGGAGTCGCCGTGCGCATGGCGGTCTTGTATCTTCTGGGCGCAGCGTAGGACGTCGAATGTAAAACGCTGAATGATGAATGGAAAAATTGTTTTCGTTCCGTAATCCTCAAAGGATTCAGCTATGCTCAATATGATTCTGAAAAGCGGCCGGCTGATTGATCCACTGTCCGGCAAAGACGAAACCGTCGATATTCTCATTCGAAATGGTCGAATCGAGAAAATGGGCAAATCGGTGAAGCACGATTCGACGTTTGAGGCCATCAACCTCACAGGGAAGATCGTTACTCCCGGATTGATCGACATGCACGTTCATCTTCGTGAGCCGGGCTTTGAACACAAGGAAACAATTGAAACCGGTTGCCTGGCGGCTGCTCACGGGGGATTCACAGCTGTCTGCTGCATGCCGAATACGAATCCGACGATTGACGATGAATCGGTTGCCCGCTACGTCCATGAGAAGGGAAAACAGGTCTGCGAGGGGATTGTCGATGTGTACCCGATTGCTTCGGCCACCAAGGGAAGAAAGGGAGTTGAGCTTTCGCCGATGGCGGAGTTGGCAAAGGCGGGCGCGGTGGGATTTTCCGACGATGGCAGTCCCATTATGAGCGCAGAAATCATGAGACGTGCCCTGGAATATTCTTCGATGTACGGAGTTCCCGTCATTCAGCACGCCGAAGATGTAACCATGACACAGGGCGGGAGTATGAACGAAGGATTGCAGGCGACACGACTCGGTATGCCCGGCATTCCGCCTGTCGCCGAGGAACTGATGGTCGCGCGCGATATTATTCTCCTTCGGTACGCTCCAGAAGCGAAATACCATGTGGCACACGTCAGCGCGAGAGGAACGCTGGAATGGATACGAAATGCGAAAAGGGAAGGACTTTCGATAACTTGCGAAGTCACTCCCCATCACTTCACTCTCACCGATGAGGCTGTCAGTGGTTTTGATACGAACACCAAAATGAATCCTCCTCTCCGCACCAAAAACGATATCATGGCGATCAAAGAAGCCTTCAAAGATGGGACGATCGACGTGATCGCGACGGACCACGCCCCGCATACAATCGATGAAAAGGAAGTCGAGTTCCTCCAGGCTCCGTTCGGAATTGTCGGACTGGAAACGGCGATCGGACTCAGCGTCACGGAGCTGATTGAAACAAAAGTGCTTTCGTGGATGCAATTGGTCGAAAAATTTTGCACAAACCCACGACGGATTCTTTCCCTGCCTCAGATCAAGGTAGAGGAGGGGGAGCCTGCGAATTTGACTTTTCTCGATCCGACGGTAGAATGGAAAGTCGATATTCACTCGTTCCACTCGAAGTCGAAAAATTCGCCGTTTGACGGACGAATTCTTCGGGGAAGGGCGCTGGGAGTCGTCAACAAAGGGAGGCGGCTTTTTTTCCCTTCATAAGGGACCAGATTGTTGGCTCTTGGAGAGACCCCATGAAGGCGTTCACAAATGTGAACGCTTTTTTGTTTCGGAGGACATACCCGCTTGGAAAAGACCAAAAAAGGGAAATTATAAGGAGATTCCTTTGGCACAGACTTTGACTTGATGAGGGTAGACTCAGTCGATCTCTAAAGGAAACGAATCATGAAAAGGACATTTCTCGTTTTTCTTCTCTCTCTTTCCCTGGGAGCTTGCAGGTCCTATGTCATCGATACAACGCCGCCCGGCATGCCGACTGGGATCCGCACCATATCGCTTGATAACGCTATTCAACTTGATTGGAACGAGAATTCGGAACGAGATTTGGCCGGGTATCATGTTTGGGTCAGCGACCGCTACGACGGCCGGTACACGAGGATCGGATCAAGCAAGTACGCGCAGTTTGTCGACTACGGCGCTCGAAACGGCGTCACCTACTACTATGGAGTGACGGCGTATGATTACGACGGGAACGAAAGCGAAATGAGTCGGGACGTGGTTTATGATACGCCGAGGCCGGAGGGATACGACGTTCGTCTCTATGACTTCCGTGTATTTCCCAGCACGTCCGGCTATGATTTCTCAACCTATTTCGTCGGTCCGTACAATGACGACTTCACGGATTTCTTCTTCGAGAACTATAGCGGGACATACTATCTGAACGTGTGGGATGATACCGATATTCAAGACATGGGGTTCACCATGACCCTGGACGATATTTCGGTCGCTCCCGCGTCCGGCTGGTCTCCTTCCCGTTCTACAGAGGCGATTGTAGGGCACACATATGTCATCTGGACCTGGGATGATCACTACGCGAAGGTGCGTGTGAAATCGGTGACCGGTACTCATGTCCTCTTCGACTGGGCCTATCAAACGGCTCCCGGCAATCCTGAGCTGAAGCGGTCTCTTCCCAAGGGCGGCACACGTTCCGTGAGCAAGCGGGCGATTGCTGATCGAAAATGATTCAAAGCACACGGTATTCTTCCGAGGCGACACTGCAAGGGCGAGAACGGAGATGGAGAACAGCAGTGTCGCTTCAGTTTTTTTTGTTGGGTCACTCTACAACAGTAGGAAAGTTTTCTACTCCATCCCTGCCGAGGCTGTCCAAAAACTCCTTCATCATTCGAGGTTCATTAGTCGATATTTTCAAGAAATATCGAATGTCGAACATCGAATGATGAATGGAAAAGTTGTTTTTGGACAACAGGGTTACGCGTGGAATCCTTGATGCAAGTGCGCCAACAAATCACCGGATGTCAGGATGACAGTCCCTTTTTACTTGACGCGCGAGATTCCCGACTGCAACACTTTCGCAAAGAGAACCCTGTTATTGCGCGCGTTCGTTGACTTTCAATCAGTTTTCTAATACTTTGGCATTGCAATGAAATTGTTCCTCTGCATGGTTCTCGTTGTGATTGTGGCGCAGGGCAGTAGCGGTCAGATACGTCCGCGCATCAAAGAACCCCGGACTAACTCTCTCCTGGACAAACACCAGGGGGGGGAACCAAAGCAGGCAGCAGACGTCAAGGCATTATTTGAAGCCGTGGAGCGGGGCGTGGTCGGCGGCAATATCGCCGCTTTCGCCGGGCATTTTGGAAAACAGGTCTCGCTCAACGTGAGCGGAAGCGAAAGCGGTTTCGTATCGGCAAGTCAGGCCGTTTCCATCCTTCAGAATTACTTTTCTTCCCGGAAACCTACGCAATTCACATTTACCAGGTGGAACGACAGCAGTGCGAGTCCGTACGCCACGGGCCGCATGACGTTCACCCACCGCGGAAGCAAACAGTTCGCTCAAGTGTACGTTTCACTCGCCCCCCAGGACGGCGGTTGGATCATTTCGCAGTTCAACATCTACTGATGGCCGCTCCGACTTCCCAATGAGACCCTTGCTTGAACAAATTCCCCGCCCTTTCAGGTGGGGATTTTTTGTTTTTGCAGGTCTGACGTTCTTTCTCCTGGCTTTCCGATCTGCCGTTCCCACGTACGTTGCGGCAGAGTGGAGAGAGATCAGCGCCCGTCAGGAAGAAGAAATCAGCGATGCGGTTCAGGGAGAATTCCATCATCGTGTCCGGCGGCTTGCGCGCATCGCGGGCCGGATCGCTGACGACACAACTCTCCTGGCTGCTCTGACGTCAAACCATGTGGAAGAGCTCATCTATGGATACGAGAGACTCAACTCCATTGAAGCAGGGAAGTCGGTGAGTATCGATCTCCTTGATGCGAAGGGAACTCCGGTTGCATGGCAGGGGCGAAACGCGACTGACGATTACAGTAAGCTCTTGAATCGGGACTCCGA
>JACPLA010000092.1 GCA_016186715.1 Ignavibacteriales bacterium
AGCGCCGTGCAAAGGGTCGGCGAACGAAAGCCGTAATCTGAAAGAGTTTTTTCGGATTTGATCTCATCGCCGCCCCCCCGCACGTCACCACCGCATAACAATAAACGAAGTTTTCGTTGAAGGTCAAAAGAACATTTCGTAGCATTGACTGTTCCTTCCGTACGCACAACCCATGCACTCGGGACTCCTCATCGCTATTGGTGTTTCCATCGTTGCGGCATCCCTGCTCGCATACTTAGCCCAGTATCTCCGCCAGCCTCCTATCCTTGGTTATATCACCGCCGGGTTACTGATCGGCCCCTACGGCTTCGGGTTTGTCAGGAATCAGGAAGACATCACAGCCCTTTCCGAACTTGGTCTCGCGTTTCTCCTGTTTATCGTCGGCCTCGAAATCGATGTGAAAAAATTTGTCCGCTCCGGTACCGCCTCGGCAATCATCGGAGTTATCCAGGCGACGCTGTGCTCTCTGTTCGGCTTCTTTGTCGCACAATGGCTTGGCTACACGGGACTCGACGCTGTTTATATCGGCGTCGCTCTGGCCTTCAGCAGCACTATGATTGTAGTGAAATTATTAAGCGACCGGGGCGAACTCGATACTTTGCCTGGCCGCATCAGTCTCGGAATCCTGCTGGTTCAAGACGCCCTCGCGATCTTCGTCCTGGCAGGACAGGGAAATATTAACAATCCCTCTTTCCTCCCCATCGCCGCATCGATTCTCTCAGGGTTAGGACTTGTTCTAATCAGTTTCCTGGTCAGCCGCTATGTCCTTCCCGCAGCTTTTCGCCAGATTGCGCGAAATCCTGAGCTCGTTCTGATCCTCTCGATCGCATGGTGCTTTGTGATGTGCGGCCTTGCGCTCAAAGCCGACTTTTCGATTGCCATGGGCGCCCTCATCGCAGGAATCAGCATCTCCACGTTTCCATACAGCCACGAGGTTATCATCAAAATCAGATCCCTCCGCGATTTCTTCGTCACGCTGTTCTTTGTTTCACTCGGAATGCAGCTCATCATCACCTCCGGTTCGCTTGTGGTCACGGGACTGCTCCTTTCTCTCTTCATCATCCTCAGCCGCGTTCTGACGATTTTCCCCACTGCGTATGCTCTTCGGCTGGGAAGCAGAGTCGGCTTCCTCTCATCCCTCGCCCTTGCGCAGTCAAGCGAATTCTCCCTTGTGATCGCCACCCTGGGCCTGTCGTACGAACATATCTCACGTGAAATCGTCTCCCTCATCGCCATCACGCTTGTCGTCACCTCCACCCTTACCACCTACCTTGTCCGAAGCAGTCACACGCTGGCCCGGGGCATCCTGCCCTTCCTCGAATCATTCGGCATAAAGAGCTCCCATCATCAGCAGGAAGAAAGTGTCGTCACCGAGAGAGGAGAGATCGTCATTCTCGGATGCCACCGGCTCGGAAGCTCGCTGGTCAATATTCTTACCTCTTATGGAATCCCGGTTCACGTTTTTGACTTCAACCCGCTGGTTCTTACCCACTTGAAAGAGCGGGGAATCCGGGCGTCATATGTCGACATCAGCCAGTTCGATTCTCTCGAGGAAGCGGGGGTGGATGAGGCGAGCGTGGTTGTTTCGACCGTATCGGATGATTTCCTGCGGGGAACAGACAACTATTCTCTTCTCAGATACATCAAGTCACGCGGAGGAAACGCGAGAGTCATCGTTCAAGCAAACTCAGCGCAAGAAGCGATTCAAATGTACGAGGCAGGGGCTGATTATGTCATTCTTCCCAACACCCTGGCCGCACAACATGTTGCGCAGGTCATTGAAGCGGCACGGGAAACAGGATACGAGGACCACCGGAAAACTGCTCTGGCGCGGTTAAAACAGCAACGTGACGAGGTGTAGGCCACATCACAAAGCGCCGCTCTTTTCATAGGCCCGCCAAGCATCGGCGTACTCCTTCAGCTTCTCCGCGGCCCGACCGAAAACCGTGTTTGCTTCAAACCCACCGTTCCTGCGCCACCCAGCTTTCACTCCCGTCAGGATTTCAATCCCCTCTTCAATTGTCTCCACCGCATAGATTTGGAACTTCTTTTTCTTGACGGCCTGGATGATGTCTTCCCTCAGCATCAATTCCTGAGCGTTCTTTGATGGTATCATCACCCCCTGAGATCCGGTTAGACCACGCGCCTTGCAGGAGTCGTAGAATCCCTCGATCTTCAGATTCACGCCTCCAATCGGCTGGATCTCTCCTCTTTGATTCACCGACCCCGTCACTGCAATATCCTGACGGATTGGAATATCGGACAAACTCGAAAGAATGGCATAGATCTCCGTTGAGGAAGCGCTGTCTCCATCAACACCCCCGTACGACTGCTCGAACGTGATGCTCGCATCCATGACGAGCGGCAAATTCTGAGCAAAGGTGCTTCGCAGATAGCCCGTGAGGATTGCGACCCCCTTGTTGTGCGTTGGTCCGCTGAGGTCCGCCTCCCGCTCAACATTGATGACACCCGATCTCCCCAACGAGGTGCGCGCCGTAATGCGCGAGGGCCTTCCAAACGCATGCTCCCCGACGTCATAGATGGTCAAACCATTCACCTGTCCGACCGCCCTTCCCTTCATATCAATCATGAACGTTCCGTCCGTGATCATCTCCTGAATCTTGTCCTCGACAAGCTTGACACGGTAAATTCGCTCCTCAATCGCCTTTTCAATATGGTCCGCCGAAACGACGGTCGCCCCCTCTTTCGATGCCCAATAGTTGGCCTCCCTTACGACATCGGCAATAACGTTGAATCTGGTCGATATCTTCTTTTGCTGACCGGAAAGTCGGACACCGAACTCAATGAGCTGAGCCAAAGCCGACGCATCGAAAACGCGCAAATGCTCATCCTCGGAGATCATCTTCACAAACCGAATATACTGATTGATGCTTTCCTTGTCCTTCGGCATTTCCGAGTCAAAGTCTGCCCTGATCTTGAAAATCTTCTTGAAATCTTCATCCCGTTCGTACAGAAGATAATAGAGGTAGCTGTCTCCGATCATCACAACTTTCACATTCAGATCGATTGCTTCCGGCTTCATCCCCGAGGGGGCGAAGTTGAATGTCGGTTCATAGGTATGAATTTCCATTTTCCCGGTACGAAGCGTTCGTTTCAGATCCTGCCATGCCCAGGGCTCCACAAGTACATCCAGCGCGTTGAGAACCAAATAACCACCGTCTGCACGTAACAGTGATCCCGCCTTGATGTGCATAAAATCCGTTTTCCAAATACCCGATTTTTCCCATTCACGCTCCAACATCCCGAACACATTCTTGTATTTCGGGTTTGTTTCAATCACGATTGGAATTGCCTCCCGGTTGGAATTATCGACCAGGACGTTCACCTTGTATTCCAGGAACTCGTCCTCCTCTTCTTCCGGTTCCTCCGCCTGCTCGGTTTGCTGTGGAAGGAGAACGACGTGCTTTCGGAACCGATCAAGGCTCTTTCTGATGTGCTCCCGGACTTCCGCAAAGTACAACTGAACTTTTTCGTTCTCATAGGTAACTTTCAGCACCTCGATCCCTTCGTCCACAAGCGGCATCACCAGCCGCTCCTCGAGTTCAACGATCGATTGTTGCACCTTGCGCTCGATGTTTCTCAGTTCCCGAAACACGGCGGCCATTTGCTTTTCCAATTCCCCCTGAGTCTCCCGCATTTTTTCAAAATTCTCTTTTGAAACTTCCCCTTTATCCACGAGAGCTTCTGCCTGATCAAGGTTCACCGGTTGGCCGTTCACCACCGGGACCACATCGGGGCGCATCATGTTTCCTACCTGAACTTGGACCAGGTCAAACCCCTGTTCCTTCACACGCTTTTCGAAATCCTGAAGGACGCTCTTCTGCCGTTCCTGGAAGTGCTGGAGAGTGGTTTTCCGCGCTTCCTGATATCTTAAACTCTCGTACAACGCCGGAATATTCACGAGCAAATCTTTGATGAACGAATCCATGTCCTGTTGTAGCGAACAACCCTGACCTGCCGGAAGGGCCAGCGCAAGCGGCATGTCTGGATTTCTGAAATTATACACATAGCAGTGATCCTTCAGGTTCCCCTTCCGGTGTTCGAACTCCTGAAGAAGCCTCTTGATAGTCGTGGTCCGGCCTGTGCCGGGAAGACCGGTCACAAAGATGTTGTAACCAAAATGCTCCATCTCCAATCCGACGCGGAGGGCCCTCAAGGCCCGTTCCTGCCCGATGATCTCACGCGACGGACGGATGTCATCTGTCGTCCTCATCTTCAAGGACGCGGGATCGCATTGCCAGCGAAGCCGATCCGGGCTGAGTGGTTTCGGCAAGCGGGCGGTCTTGAGTGCTGTCTTGGTACGAGTTTGTTTCAAGCGGCTCTTTTTCATCATTGCTTTCTATCAATGCCAGGATAGGCGGAACCTATGGTATGAAAAAGTGGAACCAGTTTCAAACTACCGGATCTCTTCAAATTGGCCTGTTTTCCGGTTCTTCCTCACATTATCCCAGGAGAAACATCGTCCGTTCATTGCAATAAACACTCCTCTGGGAAGTGTTTGAACAAACGCCAGGGCGCTTCCGAGATTGAAGAGACCGTCAGAACTTCCAAACTTGTACGGAATCATCGCTCCTGTGATCACGATTGTTTTCCCTATCACCGACGAACCCAGTGCCTGAGCCGTCTGCTCCATCGTGTCGGTCCCATGTGTGATAATGATACGGTCATCGCCGGCCTTCCTGCACTGATCAACAATACTCTGGCGATCATTCGTCGTCATCTCCAGGCTGTCAACAAGCATGAGGGTCCGAACCTTTACATCCACCTTGCAGCGACCAAGCTTGAGCATTTCCGCGACGTGACTATCCTTGAAAAAGAGCCTCCCTTCAATCTCGTTGTATTCCTTGTCAAATGTCCCCCCCGTCACAAAGATCGTGATTGCCATTGAACGGTTCCTTCTAATACGGTCGTGTCAAAAATTCATACAAAAACGTCCCTCCCAACCACCAGGCGATTCCTTTCATGAGCACCACGTGATCGGTTTTCAGTCTATTCCAACCCCAGGCCAGGAAAGCAAGAACGGCCGTCAGGAGAGCCGTGATGCCGAGTGCAGTACCCCAGCCAAAATCATTTGCCCAGGCCGATGAGAGATTGAACTCTTGGTTAAGGATCCATCCGTACACGGCCAACAAGTGAACAACGTAAACGAACAAAGATTCCACCCCCAAGAGAAGAAGCCATCGGGCCTTGAACGAGAATTGTCGGGAGAATAACCGGTGCTCAAGAAACCATACGCCGCTCACGAGGAGGAACAAGCCTCCGAGTTTGATCAGAAAAAAATTCGGACTTGTTTGCCAGTAGTCAATTGCCGGATAGACCTCGACGGGAATTGCTTCCAGCACCAGGCCCAAAATGTGGAGTAAGATCCCCGCAACAGCCAGCCGCTTGACAAACTCCGCCTGTCTTCCAAGGTCTGCGAACTTCATAAACTCATACGAGGCAAATGCCCCGGCAAAAAGGAATGCGCTATTCGGGAAAAGAGGATACGTGGAGCCGCTATTTCCCTGGAGGGCCATCGAAATTGCCCTCGGCAGGCCCTGAACCGATTCAGATCCCCAGATCAGAGGGCTCGCATAAACCATAGCAAGCATGAGAACAACGATCGCTCCCACAAAAAGCCGCTCTTTTCGAATGATGAGCATGAGAACTTGAAGAATCAGCAGGCTGGAACCGATGCATTGCAGGACATCGAAGCTCATGAACGAAATCCATCCCGCTTCCCGGGTGACCATGAGGGTTTTCCACAGAGAAAAAAAAGGGAGATGAAGCATGTATCCCAGTGCGAGCAGCAGGGAAATCCTCCGGAGACGCTTCCGGAGAACCGGAGTGAACGAAAGATATTCCGTCCAACGCCGTTGAGCCGCAATGCCGAAAGTGATGCCGGCTCCAAACAAAAAGCCCGGACCCGTAATTCCATGAAGCAATTCGTGAATTTGAAATGCCTGTGTTGCACGAAGCATCGGCTGCAGCAGTTCTCGGACGACATGACCCTCGATCATCACCAGGATAATTATTCCACGGTACAGATCGAGGAACGCATAACGGCCCGTCGTCATTCACACAGCCCCCATAACCGCATTGATTGCCACAACATTGAGAATGTCAGAGACAGTGGCTCCCCGTGAGAGATCAAAAGCGGGTTTCTTCAAGCCCTGAACGACCGGACCAAGCGCTTCTGCCCCTCCCATGCGTTGCGCGAGTTTGTAACCGATATTTCCGGCGTTCAGATCGGGGAAAATCAAAACGTTAGCCCTTCCGCCAACGAGACTTCCCGGCGCCTTTCGGTCTGCCACCGACGGGACAATAGCCGCGTCAAGCTGAAGTTCACCGTCGACAACAAGGTCGGGACGTTTCTTCTTTACAAACGCAGTCGCTTTCTGCACTTTCTCGACAAGCGGATGTTCCGCGCTTCCCTTCGTAGAGAAGGAAAGCATTCCCACACGCGGCTCCTCGCCTGTTAGCTTCTTGTGATTCTCCGCTGAGGTGATGGCAATGTCTGCCAACTGCTCCGCGTTCGGATCCGGCACGACCGCGCCGTCGGCAAAGGTATAGACCGTGTAGGGAAACACCATGAGAAAGAAGCTGGAAACAACGCTGATCCCTTCTTTAACTCCGATCACCTGGATTCCTGCGCGGAGAACGTCTGCAGTTGTCGAGAGGGATCCTGCAACGCTTCCATCCGCCGCTCCTTCCCGGACCAGCATTGCCCCAAAAAAGAGCGATCGTTTCATTGTCCGCTGCGCCTCCTCAAACGTCATCCCTTTGTTCTTGCGCAGATTGAAATACAGATGGCTAAAATGGCTCAGACGATCAGACCGCTCCGGGTCCTCAATGCGGATTCTTTCCAGCGAAATACTGTTTTTCTCCGCCAAAGAACGGATGGTTTCTTCATTCCCGACCAGCGAAATCGATGCTATTGCTTCATCTGTGCATTGACGAGCGGCCTGGAGCACGCGGTCATCGGTCGAATCTGGAAGAACGATGTGTTTCTTAAGAGACCTTGCCTTTGCTTTGATCGAATCGATAAGAGACTGTGACATAAGACCTTTATCCTGTTTTGAGGGCTGCTCAATATACCACACGTTTCAGCCCGTTTCAATGGCGCAGTCCTTTGACACGGGGCTGACGATTTGGCAACCAAAATAAACGATTTATCACAAGAACCTCAAGAAATACAGGAAATTAAAAGAAATTAATGCTATGACCGAGAATTGACAGAATGACATAGTTTAGTTAGATTTCAATTCGCAGAAATGGATAAGACCAAGACTGTCTACATCGAGACGTATGGCTGCCAAATGAATGTGGCAGACAGTGAGGTGGTGCTCAGTATTCTGAGCTCAGCGGGATATGTACGGACGCCGGAATTGAGTCGCGCCGATGTTATTCTCGTCAACACCTGTGCCGTTCGAGAGAACGCCGAGCAGCGAGTCTACGGCCGTCTCGGAGATTTTAAGTTCTACAAGAAGGGAAATCCCGCGGTGATCGTCGGGGTTCTCGGGTGCATGGCAGAGCGGCTCCGGAAAGATCTGATGCAATCCGAAAGTTCCGTCGACCTTGTGATCGGACCGGATGAATACCGACGGCTTCCCGAATTGATCACGAACGCCTTTGAGGGGGAGAAAGGGATCGCCGTCCGCCTTTCCCGTGTGGAGAACTACGATGATATCCTTCCGTTGAGGACCGACGGTTTGAGTGCCTGGGTTTCCGTCATGAGGGGTTGCGATAAGTTCTGCACCTTTTGCGTCGTTCCGTTTACCCGGGGGCGGGAACGAAGCCGATCGCTCACCAGTGTTGTGAGGGAAGTCCAGGAACTTGCCGCTCGCGGTTTCAAGGAGGTCACGCTCCTCGGTCAGAATGTCAATTCATACCTTGACGATGATGGTGACCGTGATTTCGCGGATCTTCTCGCCTCAGTAGCCCGCGTCGACGAGACCCTCCGTGTCCGATTCACCACATCGCATCCCCAGGATGTGTCTCCAAAACTTATCGGGACAATTGCCAGACACGACAACATCTGTAATTATATTCATCTTCCCGTGCAATCCGGGTCCGATCGGATTCTTCGCTTAATGAACCGCACTTATACGGCGGATCATTATCTCCGGCTCGTCGAAACCATCAAGAAGACGATCCCCGATGTCAGCCTTTCGACCGACATCATCGCCGGTTTTCCCACAGAGACCGAGCAAGATCATGCCATGACGCTGGAACTATTGAAGGCGGTGGAATACGACGGAGCCTTTACGTTCAAGTATTCTCCCCGTGAAAACACGAAGGCCTGGCAGATGGGTGACGACGTTCCAGAGCAGGTCAAAATCGACCGTTTGAATCAAATCATTGATCTTCAGCGGGAAGTGTCGAATCGCAAGAATCGTACTCTCATCGGCTCCACAGTTGAAGTGCTTGTTGAAGGTGAAAGCAAGAAATCACCTGATGACTTTTGCGGCAGGACGGATACGAACCGAATGGTGGTTTTCCCAAAAGCGCAGACCGTCGCCGGTGATTATGCGTATGTCCGCATCGAACGCGCTAACTCTGCGACCCTTTTCGGCTCTGTCATCGCACGAAGTCATAAAAGCGAAACCCGTCTTGCAGCAAACGAGTAGACACTGCTTCTTGTTGGGAGGTGTTGAGCCATGATCCGACGTTTTCTTTTCCTTCTGTGTACCGTCTCCCCCTTACTGGCACAAGTGGATCGCGACGGGCAACCCGATATTCAGCGACGGTTGGAACTGATCGAACGGGGACAGGCCGATGCCGTCAAGGCCGAACTTCCCGCTCTCATGACGAATTTTCAGAATCACCCCGGCGTCCTGTATCTCCAGGCGATGCTGACCACCGATGGAACCGAAGCAGCCAAACTCTATCAGAACATTGTTGACAATTTTCCAAAAAGCGAGTGGTCCGATGACGCGTTGTACAAGTTGTACCAATACTACTACTCCATCGGATTGTACAAGACGGGAGACCAGAAAATTCAACAGCTGAGGCAGGAATATCCCTTTTCGACATATGCCGTCAAGACACAGTCTTCGGAACCCTCCCAACAGGAAACCCCGGAACCGCCTGCCGAAATCAAATCACCGGGGCCGGTGGAAAAATATCCGACCTCCTTTACTGTTCAGGTCGGAGCTTTTTCAACTCTTCAGAATGCTGAAGAGTTGAGGGCCAAGTTCGAACGCGAAAACTATTCATCCAATATTTTTACGATCGTCAGCGAAGGGCGGAAGCTGCACAAGGTCTGGGTCGGGGAGTTTCAGACGTACGATGACGCAAAGAGATTCACAGCGGAGATCCGAAAGAAATTCAATCTTGAATCAATCGTCGTTTCGCGATAGAAACGGGCGGAGAGAGATGAATCGGGAAGCGTTTCAAAAAGAACACGGAATTGTCGGTCGCTCGTTGGAGATTCAGGAAATCGTCGACGTCGTACAGCAAGTCGCGCCCACCGACATCACGGTCTTGATTACGGGAGAAAGCGGCGTCGGCAAGGAGGTATTTGCCCGGGCCCTTCATGGAGCCAGCAAGCGCTCAAAAAAGGCCATGGTCACCGTCAACTGCGGCGCGATTCCCGAGGGGCTCATCGAGAGCGAGCTTTTTGGCCATGAAAAAGGATCCTTTACAAGCGCCGTAGAAACTCGCAAGGGCTATTTCGAGATCGCCGACGGCGGAACCATTTTCCTCGACGAAATCGGCGAAATGCCGCTCGCCACCCAGGTTAAGCTTCTACGGGTCCTCGAAAATGGCGAGTTCGCACGCGTCGGGTCGGCCACCCCCCGCACCTCCGATGTTCGCGTCATTGCAGCAACCAATAAGGATCTCGAAGTTGAAGTGAGGCAAAAACGCTTTCGGCCGGATCTCTACTTCCGACTTCGTTCCGTCAATATCTGGATTCCTCCGCTGCGCAACCGCCGCGACGACATCCCGGTGTTGATTGAACATTTTGTCAGCGAGTTCACAAGACAAAATTCGATTGTGTTTGAAGGATTTGCCGACGATGCGACCGATGTACTCCTCGAATACCATTGGCCTGGCAACGTGCGGGAACTTCGCAATGTACTTGAAAGCATCATTGTTCTCGAAAACGGAAGTCGTGTTCACGCAGATGATGTACGAAAATATTTACACGGATACTCGACGCGCAGCGAGCGAAATCTCCCCGTTGTGGCCAATAAGTCTGTTGAGCAGGCAGAGCGCGAGTTGATTTACCGAGCACTCCTTGATCTGAAATCAGATATCCTCGAACTTAAGGATCTCGTGTCTCACACCCT
>JACPLA010000107.1 GCA_016186715.1 Ignavibacteriales bacterium
CTAGGGCTCGAACCTAGAGTCTCCTGATCCAGAGTCAGGCGTGTTGCCGATTACACCACAGGGCATTATGTCATTAGCTGCCGCGCATCTCCGCCACAGGCGGATGAACCTTTGGCTCAAGCCTCTGGCTGAGAACCTGGAGACTTCTGATCCAGAGTCAGACGTGTTGCCAGTTACACCACGGGGCATCTAAGCTTTTTCCTCGCCCCTTCGGTAACGTCGAGCGAAGTCGAGACGTTACACCACGGGGCAATTGGAAAAACGTCAAATCACAAGAACAAAATCACAAATTCCAGATAAGTACCAAATTCCAAAAATCCAAACCTGGTAATTCTCGCGTTTCTGAACGAAAGATACGAATTTAATCCCCTTTTCACAATGGATTTCATCCGCGACAGTCCGGCTTTCGTTGACATTCGCCCCTTTTTTTGGTAACTTTTTTTTGCTGTTGAACATGTTTCGATTGCGTCTGTCCACCCTATGATCACCAAATACGGCTATGATGTCTTCTTTTCTATTACGGGATTCTGTCTCATAGCAGTCCTCGTTGCCGTGTTCGTTGTCGACGCCCGCATTGCCAAATATAGTATCATTGCCCTTACGACCCTCCTTTTCGGTTTCACCCTGCAGAACCCCCCCGCCCGGGGAAGGTCTTGTTGTTTCCCCGGCGGATGGGAAAGTCATTCTTGCCATGAACGTCACCGAAAACGAGTTCTTCAAATCCGACGCCTTTCAGATCAGCATCTTCATGTCTCCCCTCGATGTTCATGTGAATCGCATTCCAATTTCGGGAAAAGTGGCCTATTTTCGCTATGTTCGGGGGGAATACTTCGCGGCCTTTGAGGACAAAGCCTCGGAAAAGAACGAACAGACTGTGATAGGTCTGGAAAACCACCTCGGAAAAGTGTTATTTAAACAGATCGCCGGCTTCGTGGCCCGCCGGATTGTGTGTAACCTGGAGGTCGGCAAACCGGTTACAACAGGCGAACGGTTCGGAATGATCAAGTTCGGGTCGCGTGTAGACGTGTTTCTCCCGACAAGCGCAATTCCCCGTGTGTCCGTTGGCGATAGAGCGGTTGCAGGCGAGACCATTCTTGCGGAACTTTCGGAAGGAGTTCGATGAAGATTACGCGCGCGGTTGTCCCGAGCTTGTTTACAACTCTGAACGCGTTTTGTGGTTTCATGTCGATGATGTACGCGAGCAAGGGGCAGATTGAAATGGGAGCGTGGTTGATTATTCTCGCCGCCGTCTTCGACTCTCTCGACGGCCTCATGGCAAGGATCACGCGCTCCTCAAGTCAGTTCGGCGTGGAACTCGATTCCCTGGCTGACGTCGTTTCCTTCGGGGCTGCACCTTCGCTGCTCGTTTACCAGGCTCAGCTTCACGTCCTGAGCAACTGGGGCATCATCATCAGCGCCATGCCGCTGGTGTTCGGGGCGATTCGTTTGGCAAGGTTCAACGTGCAGTTGGTGGGATTTGACAAGGACCACTTCCGCGGACTCCCGATCCCCTTTCAAGCGATCACGGTATGCGCATACCTGCTCCATTACTACACCGAAGGAGGCGGTCTCCATGGCATCAGCAGGGAAGCCTTCGCACCTCTCGTCGCAACGCTTTCGCTGCTGATGGTCAGTCGGATCAAATATGACACCCTCCCCCGGTTTACGGCGAGGGATCTTCGTGTTCACCCGTGGAGGGCGATCGCGTTTTCGGCCGGCGCCGTTGCCATTATCATCTCGGAAGGCCAGTATCTTCTCGGGGTCCTTCTTGTGTTCATCGCTTTTGGCATCGTCCGCTCTGCGATCGCATGGATCCGGTCGGCCCTCAAGCATCTTGACAAAGAGAGTGAAGAGGAGAATGAGGTCTCAAGCATCGATATCTGAGTGAAAGACCAAAACATGTTTCATTCAAAGATTACCGTAACCCTCCGAACCTCCATCCTTGATCCCCAGGGAAAAGCCGTCGAGCACGGCATCCATTCCCTCGGAATGACGAACATCGAACATGTCAGGATTGGCAAGTTTATCGAATTCGATGTTAACACGGAAGCGAAGGAGGAGGCGGAACGGGTTACGATGGAGGCTTGCCGCAAGCTTCTGGCAAATCCTGTGATGGAAGACTTTACGTTCACGCTCGAGAAAATTCAGAAACCTGTCCATGCCTAAGCTCAAATTCGGCATCATTGTCTTTCCGGGATCGAACTGCGATCATGACGCCCACTACGCGGCAGGAACGATCATGGGCCAGGATGCCCGGTTCATCTGGCACAAGGACTCTTCCCTGGGCGACGTTGATGTCGTCATTATTCCCGGGGGGTTTTCGTACGGTGATTACCTTCGGTGCGGTGCAATCGCAAGATTCTCGCCGATCATGAAAGATGTCGTACGTTTTGCCGGAATGGGGGGGACGGTGCTCGGGATTTGCAACGGGTTTCAGATCCTGACCGAGGCAGGTCTGCTTCCGGGAACCCTGCTGCGCAACGCTTCTCTGAAGTTTGTGTGCAAAGACGTATTTCTGAAAGTGGAGAACTCTGATACACGGTTTACGGGAGCATGCAAAGCCGGCGGGGTTTTGCGCATACCAATTGCCCACGGCGACGGCAATTATTTTGCGGACGCAGAGACACGGGCACGCCTGGAGGAAAACGGCCATATCGTATTCCGCTATTGCTCTCCCGGAGGGGAAATTACCGCTGAGGCGAATCCCAATGGGTCGCAAGGGAATATTGCCGGAATCGTCAACGAAGCAGGAAATGTTCTCGGCATGATGCCCCACCCCGAACGGGCGTGCGATCCCATCCTCGGCAATACCGACGGTCAGAGAATCTTCAAGTCCGTGATGGGAAGTTTTGTTATCCAGGAGGTTGTTCATAATTTGTCGTAGCGATAGAGGAGAGAATCATGTTTGGAAACATCGGCACCGGTGAAATTCTTCTGATCGTCCTTTTCATCCTTATTTTCTTCGGAGCAAAGAAAATTCCCGAGCTGGCGCAAGGGCTTGGCAAGGGGATCCGCGAGTTCCGGAAGGCTGCGCGCGAAGTGCAGGAGGATGTTGAAAAGGAAGCGAAGAAGATCGACGAACCGGAAAAGAAGGAATGACCTGCGTGAGCAGGTTTTCCGCAGTCCCGCGTTTTCCCTTCCCGTGACGTTGTGGCGGCACACTGTTCTCCTGTTCCGCTCTGGGGAGACCTCACAACGCATACACCATGAAATCGTTTGATGCCATCAAATCCGAGCTCGCGTCCGGCGCCAGTACTTGTGAAAGCCTGACACGGGAATATCTTGAGGCCATCGACCGGGCAAAACATCTCAACGCCTTTCTCTCCGTCTTTGCCGAAGAGGCCCATGGGCAGGCACGCGCCGTCGATCGGAAGATCCGGGAAGGAACCGCAGGTCCTCTGGCGGGAATGGTGGTCTCCATCAAGGATGTCATGTGCGTGAAGGGACATCGAGTGACGTGCGGCTCAAAGATCCTTGAGGAATTCGTGGCTCCCTATGATGCCACGGCGGTGGCACGCCTTCGCAAGGCGGATGCCGTGATCATTGGAAAAACGAATATGGATGAATTCGCCATGGGTTCGTCCACGGAAAATTCTGCCTTCGGTCGCGTGAAGCTCCCAGGAGACGAGTCTCGTGTTCCCGGGGGGTCAAGCGGAGGTTCCGCAGTTGCGGTCAAGGCTGGAATGTCAACCGTGTCGCTGGGTACCGACACGGGCGGATCCGTCCGGCAGCCGGCGTCGTTCACAGGCGTCGTCGGCTTGAAGCCCACCTACGGACGCGTTTCGAGGTACGGCCTTGTCGCGTTTGCTTCGTCGTTCGATCAAATCGGCCCGTTGTCGCTGACAGCACGCGACTCCGCGGCCGTGCTCAATGTCATCGCAGGACATGATGATCGTGATTCTACGTCGGCAACCGTACCGGTTCCGGATTTTACCGCCGGCCTGAACAAAGATGTGAAAGGGTTGAGGATAGGAGTGCCAAAGGAGTATTTCGACGACGCGCTGCAGGAAGAGATCCGCGGGGCGGTTCAAAAGAAGATCGATCTTCTTCGGAATCACGGGGCCGTGATCAGCGAGGTGACTCTTCCGCACACCGCGTACACGATCGCAACGTATTACATACTGGCGACCGCCGAGGCATCTTCCAATCTTGCCCGCTACGACGGCGCGCGGTACGGATACCGCGTCAAAGGCGCGAAGAGTTTGACGGAAATGTATACCCGATCGAGAAGCGAGGGATTCGGTGGCGAAGTGAAGCGACGGATCATGTTAGGGACTTATGTTCTCTCGGCCGGCTATTACGACGCCTATTACCGGAAGGGCCAGAAAGTCAGGCGACTGATCAAGGAGGATTTTGACAACGCTTTTCTGAGAGTGGATTGTCTGATTACGCCGACATCTCCGTCGACGGCATTCAAGGCGGGGGAGAAGATGGATGATCCTCTTCAGATGTATTTGTCCGACGTGTACACAACTTCGGCCAATCTTGCCGGGATCCCCGGAATCAGCATTCCATGCGGAACAGATCGGCAGGGGCTGCCGATTGGCCTTCAGATTCTCGGAAAACAATTCGACGAGGAGACAATCCTTCGCGCGGCGGATTTCCTGGAAACATCAGGTTAGGGGAGTCGGGTTCCGAGCGTGTTGCACACTAGCGTGAAAAAGAAAAAAGCAAAACACAAAGAGAAATAAAACAGCAAGAAGAAAATAGAAATCGCTTGCTTCGTCCGAGTTTGAGTTCTTCTTTTTGCCTTTTCATTTCAGTTTGAAGTTTGCTTTTTTCTTTTTCAAAGAGGCTTCAGCGATTGACCATAACCATTCACTATTCACGACGCTAGATTCGCGCTATGTCCATACTTGTCAACAGACGCACGCGACTTGTCGTGCAGGGGATCACCGGAGGGGAGGGAACATTCCACACAAAACAGATGCTGGAATACGGGACCAATGTGGTAGCAGGCGTGACGCCTGGTAAAGGAGGAACCTCCTATCAGGGAAACGAGAAAGACCAGTTCCCGAGGTCCGTTCCTGTTTTTAACACGGTGGCGGAAGCCGTGGAGGAAACGGGAGCCGATACATCGGTCATCTTTGTTCCGGCAGGTTTTGCCGCCGATGCAATCCTGGAGGCAGCGGACGCGGGAATCAAAGTCATCGTTACGATCACTGAAGGAATTCCCGCCGCCGACATGACGAAGGTTTACGATTACCTCAAGAAGCGGAACGTTGTCATGATTGGTCCGAACTGTCCCGGCATTATCACCCCGGGCGAATGCAAGATTGGCATCATGCCCGGGTTCATTCATAAGCCGGGGAAAGTCGGACTGATTTCGCGCAGTGGAACGCTGACTTATGAGGCTGTGTGGCAGCTCACGAAGCGCGGCATCGGCCAGTCGACCTGCATCGGCATCGGGGGAGATCCCGTCATCGGAACAAGGTTTGTCGACGCCATCAGGCTTTTCAACGAAGACAAGAAGACGGAAGCGATCATGATGATCGGCGAGATTGGAGGAACGGCAGAAGAAGAAGCCGCAGAGTTTGTGAAGAAGCATGTCAGGAAACCGGTGGTTGGATTTATTGCGGGGCAGACCGCGCCTCCGGGACGCCGGATGGGTCATGCCGGGGCGATTATTTCAGGTGGAAAAGGGACCGCGGCGGAGAAAATTGCGGCAATGAAGACTGTGGGCATTCATGTGGCTGAGAGCCCGGCTCTTCTTGGTGAGGTGATGGAAAGGGTACTTGGAAAGAAAAGCTCCAGGGGTAAGAAGAAAACAGCGAAAAGCAAAGCGAAATCAAAAATCAAAAAGAAAAAGTAAATGATGGACAACGCTTCACAGGCCGGTATTTTCCTTTTTCGGTTTGGCGTTTCATTGCGGTTTGTTTTTTGCTTTTTTCTTTTTCTCCTCAATTCTAATAACCAATAACTCAATAACCAGTACCCAAAATGGCTCTCGAACGCACTCTCGCAATTCTCAAACCTGACTGTGTCAGAAAAAACCTCCAGGGCGAAGTGATTGCGCGGATTCAGAAGGCCGGATTCACGATTATGGGAATGAGGATGGTCCGGCTGACGCGGATGACCGCAGGCGCGTTTTATGCAGTTCACAAGGGACGCCCGTTTTACGACGGCCTCGTGGAATTCATGTCGAGCGGAGTATGCGTTCCGATCGCGCTGGAGAAGGAAAACGCCGTCGAGGACTTCCGCACCCTGATTGGAGCGACAGACCCGAAGGAAGCCGCCGAGGGAACGATCCGGAAGTTGTTTGCCGACAACAAAGGAGAAAATATCGTTCACGGTTCTGATTCTCCCGCTAACGGGAAAATCGAAGTGGCGTTTTTCTTTTCAGAACGGGAGTTGGTTCTTGGTTAGATGTTGATTGGTTAAAGGGCCAACGGTTATGTGCCAGATGAAAGCAGTACAGGTGCTCGTGAAAAAGCAAATCCCTCTTTCCCCCTTTCGCAAAGACGCAACCGCTGACATGAAAACGATTCACGATTCACGGTTCGCGATCCACGTTCCACGCTTCATTCTCGCTCTTCTCTTCACTCTTCACCCCTCACTCTTCACCGGTTTCGCGCAGGTCAAAACCGGCGCCGATTTACTCTTCGAAAAGCATTTTCATCTGGTTCAAGGAAAACGAGTCGGCCTGGTGACGAATCACACCGGGGTTCTTTCCGATGGTCGACATCTGGCTGATGTTTTTTACGAACATCAAAACGTGACCCTTGTCGCCCTGTTCGGTCCCGAACATGGAATACGCGGACAAGCGGCCGCGGGAGATGAAGTCGGGCACGGTGTCGATAAAAGAACAGGGGTTCCTGCGTATTCGCTGTACGGTGCAACCTACAAGCCAACGCCTGACATGCTGAAAGAGATAGAGATTCTTCTCTTTGATATTCAGGACGTCGGCGCGAGATTTTATACATACATCAGCACGATGTCCTACGCAATGGAGGCAGCGGCGGAACAGGGAATTCCGTTTGTTGTCCTTGACCGCCCCAATCCGATCCGGGGGACGTGGGTGGAAGGGTTTGTGCGGGAGGATACTCTCCGTTCGTTCGTCAGTCTTCACCCGATCCCGGTCGCGCATGGGATGACGATGGGGGAATTGGCCACAATGTTCAACGAGGAAGGATGGCTCAAGGACGGAATCAAGGCAAACTTGACGGTCGTTAGAATGGAAGGGTGGAAGCGGGAAATGTGGTATGATCAGACAGGGTTGCGATGGGCGGCGCCGTCTCCGAACATCAAGACCCTTTCCACAGCGGTTGTCTATCCGGGCACATGTTTGGTCGAGGGTACAAATCTCTCAGAAGGTCGCGGAACCGAAAGACCGTTTGAATACATTGCAGCCCCTTTTATCGATGGAGACGTCCTTGCATCGCGATTGAATTCGCTCGCGCTCCCCGGTGTTGTTTTTAAAGCAATCGAGGTCGTGCCGAGGGAAATTCCGGGAGTTGTGACGAATCCAAAGCACGATGGTGTGGCTTCACGCGGGGTCTTTGTCGCGGTGACCAATCGTGATTCCTACGAACCCGTAAAAACCGCCGTCTACCTCATTGCCACCGCGAGAAACCTGTATCCATCCCATTTTCAGTGGCGGCAGCGATCTATCGACTTGCTTTCAGGAACCCCTCGTTTCCGTCAGGCCCTGGATGCGGACTGGTCCCCAGAGGAAATTACAGCACTCTGGGCATCTGAGGCCAAGAAGTTCGGTGAAATCCGTTCCCAACACCTCTTATATTAGCGTTACAAGAAGCCAAGCATCGAGCGCCAAATCAAACGGCAAAATCCAAGAACCAAGCAGCAAATCACAAATAAAAACCAAGCACCAAGAATCAAAATCCTCCGTCTTTTGAGATTTGTTTGAATTTTGTTCGTTGGTTCTTGAGTTCTTGCTCCCTCAGACTCCCGCCAGTGCTTGCTTGAGGTCGGCGATAATATCCTCTACGTCTTCGATTCCCACGGAAAGGCGGACGAGCCCGTCTGTAACTCCGATTTTCTTGCGCTCCTCCGCAGGAATGGAGGCGTGGGTCATCGTGGCGGGGTGTGAGATCAGGGTCTCTACGCCTCCAAGACTTTCGGCCAGGGAGCACAGCTTTACTCTCTTCAACAAACTCTTCGCTTTCTCAAGCGTTCCCAGGTCGAACGCTATCATTCCTCCAAATCCCCGCATCTGCTTCGTTGCCAGCCGATGCTGGGGATGCGATACTAATCCCGGATAATTGACCTTTCTTACCTTCCGGTGTTTGTTCAGGAACGCTGCGACGTCGATGGCATTTCGGTTGTGGCGATCCATTCGAACAACCAGCGTCTTGATTCCCCTGAGACACATCCACGCTTCGAACGGACTCATGATCCCGCCGATTGATTTCTGAAGAAATCTCAACTGTTCGGTGACTTTCGAGTCGTTGAGAACAATCAGCCCGCCAAGCATATCGCTGTGGCCATTCAGATATTTTGTTGCGCTGTGAACAATAATGTCGATTCCAAAAGCCAACGGGCTCTGGAGATACGGCGTCGCAAACGTATTGTCAACGACCGAGATGAATCCTTTCGTCCTGCAGAACTTCGCCACGGCGGCAAGATCGGTGATTTCCATCGTGGGGTTCGTTGGCGTCTCGACATAGACCATTCTTGTATTTGGTTTTACCGATTTCTTGACATGATCAAGATCTGTCGTATCGACGAACTCGAAATCCAGATCGAAGTTCTTCAGAACATGTTTTCCCAAACGGTACACC
This sequence comes from Ignavibacteriales bacterium, assembly GCA_016186715.1. Classification (GTDB taxonomy): domain Bacteria; phylum Bacteroidota; class Ignavibacteria; order UBA10030; family UBA10030. The sequence continues at coordinate 8,742 of JACPLA010000107.1, forward strand.
CCTCCGTACACGTTGCGGGAAGCAATGACATGGTCGCCTGACTTCAGAAGCGCAAACAGGGTTGAAATAGCCGCCATTCCTGATCCGAACGCCAATCCCTCTTTTCCGCCTTCCAGCGCGGCAATCTGCCGTTCAAGCACCGTTCTCGTGGGATTTGACACGCGGGCATACTCGTATCCTTTGTTTTTGCCCAACTCCTCCTGGACATACGTGGACGTGAGGTGAATCGGGGTCATGATGGAGCCGTAGGTAGGATCCGGTTCGATGGCTGCGTGGATGGCTTTGGTGGAAAAACGCATTGGTGTTTTCCTTTCTGATGCTGATTTCGCGGATTTTCGCGGATTACGCGGATTCGTACCGTGGAGTGAAGTGCACTGCTGACTTCGCGGATTACGCGGATTCGTGCCGTGGAGTGAAGTGCACTGCTGACTTCGCGGATTCCGCGGATTCGTACCGTAGAGTGAGTTGCATGCTGATTTCCCGGATTTTCGTATTCCGCGAAATCCGGGGAAATTTCCTTTCTCACGCCCGGATTCGTGTCTACGAAAATCCGTGGAAATTCCCTTTCTCACACTCAGATTCGTATTCCGCGAAATCCGCGAAAATCCGCGGAATCCGCATTCACTTGTTTTGAACGGTGTTGATCACTCGTTTTACCTGAACGCTTGATCCAAAGTTGATGACGAGTCCAAGTTGATATTTTGTATTCTTCAATGTTGAGAGTAGTTTGCTGAGGTGTGCGGGGGAAATCTTTTGAACCGTCTTGAGTTCAAGCACCCTGTCTTCTACGACAATATCAGCGCTTTGAGACCCAACATTTGTTCCATCGAAGAAAATTGACAGTCCCTTTTCGACGTCGGCTTTCAACCCCATGGATCGT
>JACPLA010000108.1 GCA_016186715.1 Ignavibacteriales bacterium
CTCACCCGGCATTTGATAAGCATTTGGGGTTCGCCGGCCATTTTGGGAGAAGGCCGGGATGGGGTCGCTCCACCCTGCAAAACCAAAGTTGAGAGGTTTTTAAAAACCAACTTCTCCATTCATCATTCAGTCTATATTCAACATTGAAAAACAATATCGAATGATGAACGTCTAATCTTGAATGATGAAGGAGTGAGCTCAACGTTTCCCCTTTTCGGGATGGGTCGCTCCACCCTGCAAGCATCCAGCATGCTTCGCTATTCAATCAAAATTTGATATTCACGTCATCACAATCTATATTTCCGGCATGAAACTCTACGCCGGCACCAGCGGATACAGCTACCCGGAATGGAAAGGCACTTTTTATCCGGAAGACCTCCCCAATGCGGAAATGCTGGGATATTATGCTCGACACCTCCCCTCGGTCGAGATCAACAATACGTTCTATCGTTTACCGAACACGGGGATGGTTGAGAAGTGGTCGGGTGCGGTTCCCTCAACATTCCGGTTTTCACTGAAGGCCGCTCAGAAGATCACCCATATCAAACGACTGAAGAACGCTGAAGAGGAGACATCTTATCTCTTCCGAACAATACGATCGCTCGGTGAAAAACTTGGTGTCGTTCTCTTTCAATGCCCGCCGAACTTCCGCAAAGATGCGACCCGGCTCAAGGATTTCCTGAGCATTCTGCCCATGGACGTCCGTTGTGCATTTGAATTCCGGCATGCGTCCTGGTTTGATGACGAGGTGTTTGAAACGCTGCGTGCGCACAACATTGCCCTGTGCGTTGCAGATGCCGATGATGAACTGGAAGTTCCGTTTGTCAGTACCGCCGGGTGGGGATACATGAGACTGCGCCGTCCTGACTACACTCCAAAGGATCTCGAGACGTGGGTGAAACGCATTGAAGGCCAGAATTGGGATCCGGCATTCGTCTTCTTCAAGCATGAGGAGAAAGGGGTGGGCGCAAATCTTGCCCTCAAGTTCCTCGCCCTTGCAGAAGGGAAACCTCTTCCGCCCGATCCAAAGGGTCCGTTGGGAAAGGCGAAGGGCGCGAAGGCGAAATCTCGCAGAGGGTGAAGAGTTCAGCGCTGCATTTTGATCCCCCGATGTTTGCGGGAAGACATTGCTTATGGTCAAGCCGACCCTCATCAAATTCCCCGCGTCAAAAACCTCCGGAACGGTTAGTGCATTGCTTCTCAGGCCTCCCGAAGCGCGACGGTTGTTTGTGTTCGGACACGGGGCGGGGGCCGGCATGCGGCACCCGTTTATGGAGATCGTGTCGCAACGACTGGCCGAAGCGGGGATCGCCACGTTTCGTTATCAGTTTCCGTACATGGAAAACAAGATCAGGCGCCCCGATCCCCGGCCCGTTTTGCTTGCAACGGTACGTGCTGCGATTGAAGCTGCGCTGAAGGCCGATGATTCGTTACCGCTTGTGGCAGGCGGGAAGTCCATGGGAGGTCGCATGACTTCTCTGGCTGCGTCCGAAGAGCAGCTTGAGGGGGTTCACGGCATCGTATTCCTCGGATTTCCGCTGCATCCGCCTGGGAACCCTGGAACGGCACGGTCGGATCATTTGCACAAGTTGAATATCCCGATGCTTTTCCTTCAAGGAACGCGAGATAAGCTTGCTAATCTTGATCTTCTGCAGTCGCTGTGCGACAACCTGCCTCAAGCAACCCTTCACATCGTCGAGGGGGGTGACCACTCGTTCAAACTTCTGAAAGGTGCAGGACGTACACAGGATGATACCCTGGACGAGTTAGTCGGAAAAACGGTGGAATGGACAGATCGGCTCCTCCTCCAGCGTTAAGTTCTCGAACTCCGCAGACTGGGAGTTACTGACCTCTTCGTTCGGTCGTGTTCCGATTCTTCTCGTGAGGCGAAGGCCTGTGTTGGCCGGTTCGAATCGGACCTGAGGTTCGCGACGGTTCGTCGGTTGACGGCGTTGTTGGAAGAACAACAGGATCAAGGTACATCGGTTGGGGAGGGGGAGGAGGTGGGGGCGGCGGCGGAGGCACCGGATGTATCAGAATTATCTCGTGTGCGACGATGGTATAACAGCCAGGGAGAACCACGAACAGAATACAGACGGCAACAAGTAATATCTTCATTGTGGTCACCGATTCTCTCGTACTACAGCATCTTCGGAGAGGCGCTGCAAAAAAAGTGCCACAGAGGCTTCGGCGATTCCAGCGAGGAAGAGGACCCATCGCGACGCACCGGTGTCCTTTTTCCTCAACCACCCGTACTCCTTATCGGACAACCCGGAGGTGCTTGAATCGGTGCGAAGCAAAAACGCCCCGGAGGTGGATACCGAGGCGTTTACTGGACTGACCAAACTACCGTCGCGGGCCCCGCCTGTCCATCCCGCCTTTCATAGGGCCGTCGCCGCGCCGCCCAAATCCGTCCTCGTCCATGCGCCCGCGCATTCCCGCCCGGTTCCCGAACGCCATGTGCCGTTCGAGAGCCTGCTTCCAAATCTTCTGCTGGTCGGCATTCAGAAGACGGTTGACGACAAACCACGTGTTAAGCCTTGCAACGCGGGCTTGCGATTCCATTTGAGTAATCTCGCCGAGCTTCTTTTCGATCGCCGACTGATTCGGTGACTCGGCCCGGAGCAACTCGCGCAAATCGACCCTTGCCTTACCGATGGACGCTCTCCGATCGATCTGTTCCTTCATTGTGTTGGCAATGATCTTGTCGATATCCTTTTTCTGTTCTGCAGAAAGACTTAGCTCGTCCATAAGTCTCATCGTTCCTCGTTGAGCAGCCGGACCGGGCTGGGCGTAGCTAAGGGCTGCAAACAGGGCACCCGCGAGACCAAACAGTACAACTGTACGAAACGCTTTCATGACTATTCTCCTTTTATCTTCTGGTTAACTACATTTTGGACACAACAAGGGAGTGAAGTTTTAAATGTCCAGGGGAACTCGTGCTTTAACAGGTGTAGCATAATTCAGCAGTCTCTTCTATCCTTATCATCCTGAAACCTTATCATCCTGAAAAGTCGTTTCCGGAACGATAAGCAAGTCATTGTCAAGTCCCCGGTGTGTTGGGCGATGGATTCCGTGATCGGCACCACACATATCAACGCCGCGGGGCTTTGAAGTTTCTTCTTTTCCCATGATGTCATTCTTTCGTTCCTGCCAAAAACATGAGAAAAAATCTCCTCTTAACATGTTCTATTCGCAAAAATTTCGCCATTCAGGGTGTTGGCACTGTCCTTGTAACATTTTGAGACGGTCATCCTCCCAGGCTATAACATGAATTGGCATCGTTCCTCATCAATTCAACTAGTTATCAGCGACCTGAATGAAATTGCCGCAGACGTTTATCGGCACAGGATTCGCCCCGCGTTCCGAAAAGGTGGAAACGGCGCCTTTGATGCGAGTCAGGGCGGCGCGAAGTACGTCCTTCCTGCCCGGTTATCCTTCAACATCCGTGCAACATTCGAAATCACCGATCTGTCGGCAGACCGGGTCTCCCTCAAAGCTATTTCGAGGGAAGATTCGTCTTGCTGTGTGACTGCGAGTATCGATGCGCGCGGACGGCTTGCGGACATTGCCGTGCCGGAAAAATCCTCGTTGCTGGCACAAAGGTCGGAGATCAAGAAAGATGTTTCACACTCCGCAGCAGGGTCCGGGAAGACTCATCCAGCCATCTTTTTTGATGACACGCCATGACAACGGTACTCGTCATAGCCTTGACTGTCCTCCTCTATTTCCTCATTGTGGCTCTTGCCCTCCGGTTCATCGCATTTGTCCGCCGGTGTGATGAACAAATGCGATCCATGGGTCGCACGAGGGGAAAAAAGGCGTCGCTTCATTTTCTCTCCTAACAGCTCAAACTTTCACAAAGAGTTTCCCCGGTAATTGCTTCACAAGCCCCTTGAATTCAAGTGTCAGGAGGGTAACCAATACGTCCGAAACGGCCATCTCCGTCTGGTCGCACAGGGTGTCGATGTGGACAGGGATGAGGGAGAGGCGATCGAAAACAGTCTGCTCAAACAGCGAGAGGTCGCGTGGAGGGACCGGCTCAGCCCGGCTGGGAAGAAGGGACCGAAGCGGATATTTCAATTCTGCCAGGAGGTCATCGACACTCTGAACGAGGGTCGCGCGTCCTTCCCGGACGAGCGTATGAGGGCCGATACTTTTCTTCTCGAAGATGCTCCCCGGAACCGCGAACACTTCGCGGTTCTGGTCAAGCGCCGACGAGGCCGTGATCATAGCACCGCCATCCTCCGCAGATTCGACGACAAGCGTGCCCAGCGAGAGACCGCTGATGATCCGATTCCGACGGGGAAAATTTGGCGCGTCCGGCTTGGTTCCCATGGGGAATTCCGACACAACGGCTCCTTGCCGGGCAATGGTAAACGAGAGACTGCGATTCTCGGGCGGATAGGGAATATCCAGGCCCGAGCCGACAACGGCTATGGTTCTTCCCTGTGCCCGGAGGGCTGCCTGATGGGCATACGTATCGATCCCGCGCGCAAGTCCGCTCACGACCGTGATCCCTAATTGCACGAGTTCACCGGCAAACGTCTCTGTGACTTTTTGACCGTAGTGAGTCGCAAGCCTGGTTCCCACGATCGCAATGGAATGACGATCGGACGGAGAAAACTCCCCCAGGACAAACAACAAGGGAGGAGGGTCATAGATCTTCCTGAGCAGCTCCGGATACTCGTCTTCCCAGAGGCTAATAATCCGTGCGCCCAGGCGACTGACTCTTTTCAATTGATCGTCGGCAAAGGCTTCCCCATTCTTGTGGTGAGCGATTGCAGAGGCATTGCGCTTGGAAATTCCCGGTATCTTCGCCAGCATGCGCGGCGAAGTTCTGAAAACTTCTTCCGGGTCACGAAAAAACGACAGGAGGGCGCGGATTTTCAGAGGACCGAGTTGAGGTACTGAGGAGAGCCGCAGAAGATCTCGAACGTTGTACATGCCCCCGGAGAAGAGAGATCAGCCGACAGAAAATCCGTCGACGACAGCGACGATAACGGTGTGCACAGGAACTTCCTTGCTTTTAAGAACCTGCTGAGCCCCCGCCCCCTCCTGAATCACGAGGACCGTGTCCCCGACCCCCGCGTCAACATGATCGATCCCCAACATGTCTCTTCCGATCAACGTTCCGTCCAGATCGATCGGCTGCACAATGAGCAGCTTACGATCCTTGAGCGTGGGATTCTTTTGCGTGGACACGATTGTCCCTGTGACTTTGCATAAGATCATGAGAATCCTCGCTTTCGGGTCGGTTTCGCTTGCGAATTCTGCCAATCCAAACGTTGTGAGGTAACTTGTGTCAGGGCTAGACGTTCCTTGATAGAGAAATCGAACTATCGAGAATTCCGGATTTCCCTGGTAAAACGCACGGCTAACTGGTCAGCTTCCTGCTTGGTGGGGGCTTCTGCAATGATTCGGACGATTGGCTCGGTGTTCGATTTCCGCAGGTGAACCCAGGAGTCCGGGAAGTCGATCCGTAAGCCGTCGGTGGTGTTGATCCTCCCACGCCTCGCGTGCCGATCTTTCATTCTTTGGAGAGCCTGATCGGGATCAATTCTTCCAACGTCAATTTTTCCTTTGATGATTGAATATTGTGGCAGTGTCCGTTTGAGTGCCGACAGGCTGCCTCCAAATTCTGCGAGCTGTTGAATCACGAGGGCGATACCCACGGCAGCATCGCGTCCCAGATGCACGGAGGGAAGAATCACTCCGCCGCTCCCCTCGCCGCCGACAAGAGCGCCAACCTCCTTCATTTTCTGCGCTACGTTGATTTCTCCAACCGCCGTGCGGTGTGTTTCGCCTCCGAACTGCTTTGCGATGTCTTCGACTGCGCGGGTCGTCGAAAGATTCACCACCACCTGTGGCCGGCGAAGCGATCGCTTTCGACCGGATAGCTGAGATTCTTTTTCCAGCACGAAGCGCACGACGCTGGCGATCGTATATTCCTCGCCGAAAGGATGTCCGGTTTCGTCGATGAGCACAAGCCGGTCCGCATCCGGATCGACCGCAATGCCAAGATCCGCTTTTTCGGCCTTGACTCTGCGGCACAGTGCCGTGAGGTTCTCCGGGACAGGCTCGGGGGCATGAGCAAATATGCCTGAAACATCACAGTTCATTTCGACGACATGGCAACCGAGTTTGCGGAGGAGTTTTGGGACGATGACTCCTCCGGCGGCATTTACACAATCTGCGACGACTTTGAATTCTCGTCTTATCAACGCCCGCGGGTTGATGTAAGGGAGATCCAGGATCGACTGGATGTGCCTGTCAATGAACGTGTCATCGGCCGTATGAGATCCCATCTTATCCCAGAGAGCATATGTTCGGTCGCCTCGATCCGCAAGGTTCCAAAATTCCTTGTTTTGCTTGGCATTCAGAAAGAGTCCGGAAGAATCCACAAATTTCAATCCGTTCCATATGATCGGATTGTGGCTGGCGGTGACCGAAATTCCCCCCGTAGCCCGTGTTCGCTCCGTGGCGATCTGGACTGTCGGCGTGGGGCAAATGCCAAGAGCAATGACATTACATCCCATTGAGATAAGAGTGGAGGAGACGATGTGAGTGACGGGTTTTCCCGTGATTCTTCCGTCGCGTCCAATGACCACCGTTCCTCTCCCGCAGTATTCGGCAAAAGCCGACGAATACTTGACGATGACTTCGGGTGTGAGGCTGGAGCCGACAATACCGCGGATACCGGAAATACTAACCATGAGGGACATACCGTGGGCCTTCGAAAGGTGGGAAAATGTACGAAATCAGCGGAGGAGAAGCAACCTTGAATGTTAGAATTGCCTTCCGTACTTTCCGGTGACGAAGGAAAAGTTATGCACCTCGGCGATGATGAGAAACGCACTCTGCTCAGGCTTGCCCGCGAACACATTGAATCTGTCCTGCAGAAACTTCCACCTCCTTTTCCATCCTCCATTTCTGCCGCTCTTCAGGAACCGACCGGAGTGTTCGTTACGCTGCGGAAGGAGGGGGATCTTCGCGGGTGTATCGGATATGTAGAGGCTCGAGTTCCGCTGATCCAGGCAGTTTCTGAAGTAGCCCTCAAGACGGCGTTTGAGGATCCGCGCTTCGCTCCGGTGGGTCGGCAGGAGATGAACGACATCGAAATCGAAATTTCTGTCCTCTCTCTATTGACCGAAGTCAAGGATTTTCAGGAAATCGAGGTGGGGAGACATGGGCTTGTCATTGAATCCGGATTCGCGCGTGGATTGCTCCTTCCGCATGTTGCGACCGAACACCTTTGGGACCGGGAACAATTCCTCACTCACACGGCATTAAAAGCGGGCCTCCCCGCGGACAGCTGGAAAACGGGGCAAGCACGGGTCTTTTCTTTTACCACGGTCACATTTTCAGAATCGGAATTCCTTCAACCACGATAATTCCATGCCGGTCATTCGTGATCCCGCCGTTGCAGGTCTTTTTTACCCCCAAATCAAGAGCACGCTGAGCAGCGAGGTGGATGACCTTCTTCTGCGCGCTCCCACGAACCGCTTCACCGGTTTGCTGCGCGGATTGATTTGCCCCCACGCGGGCTACATGTACTCCGGATTGACGGCCGCCGCCGGATACAAACTTCTGAAAGACACCGCGTACGAGGCAATTGTTATCGTCGGCCCGAGTCATCGCGAGTATTTTGACAGTATCTCCGTGTATCCCGGGGACGCATACAAGACGCCGCTGGGGGACGTATCGGTGCATGAGGGAATCCGATCGGCTCTTGTGGCATTTGACAAGAAAATCGCGCTGTCTGATGCAGGCCACCATGCCGAACACTCTGTGGAGGTGCAACTCCCGTTTCTCCAACGGGTCTTCAAGACACTTTCTTTTGTTCCCATCGTCATGGGGGATCAGAGGCGTGAATACTGTGAGTTGCTGGCACGGGCATTGGATCAGGCGTGTCACGGCCATAACGTCCTCCTTGTTGCCAGCAGCGACCTGTCGCATTACCACCCCCAGAGTGTGGCTGTTCGGCTGGATCGGTCGGTGATTGACGAAGTGGAGCAATACGATCCGGCACGACTGATGTCAAAACTCGAGGAGGAACAAGTGGAAGCGTGCGGAGGTGGTCCAATGGTTGCCGTCATGCATGCCGCCCGGAAGCTGGGGGCAGGGCAATCAAAAGTACTCTCCTACTGCAATTCCGGCGACGTCACCGGCGAAAAAGACGCGGTCGTCGGCTATCTTTCCGCAGCATTCATCCAGGAACAGTAATTGCCCCGAACGAAATCCCTCAGAATCGCCATCATCGGCGCAGGTCGCGTTGGATCTGCTCTTGCACACCTCTTCCGCAAGAACGGACATTCGATCGATTCGGTCGTCAGTCGGACGACAAAATCAGCGCGGCGCCTTGCACGAGCCGTCCGATCTCGGCAAAGCTCTTCCACGGTGTCGGACTTGCCTCAGTCGGTTGATTGCATCGTCCTCGCCACCCCTGACGAGGCGATCGGCGCTGTTGTCACTCAGCTTTCGGCCCTTCCAGATCTTTCTTTCAAAGGCCTGACCGTCTTTCACACTTCGGGCTCGCTCACGAGCGATCTTTTGATTCCCCTTGAGCAAAAGGGTGCCACTGTGTTCGCTCTCCATCCTGTCCAGACCTTTCCCAAGAGGGTTTCGGCAGTTTCGCAGATTCCGGATATGACGGGGATCTGGTACGGTTATGAAGGTAGCATGAAGGCCCGTCCGGTTGCACGACGGATCGTTCGAGAGCTCGGCGGGAAAATCGTTTTCGTTCCAAAAGAAGAGAAAATTCTGTATCATCTTGCATGTGTGTTTGCCTCCAATTATCCCGTTGTGATTCTCGCGGCGGCGGAGTCGATCGTACAGGAAGCGGGCCTGCGTTCATTGGAGCCATTTGAAAAACTGATTGAGGCCAGTGTTCGGAACGCGCAAAAACTCGGTCCGGCCGCGGCGCTCACGGGGCCGCTTGTTCGTGGGTCCGAGACGATTCTTCGACGGCATCTGGACGAACTGGGGAAGAAACGGCCGGATCTCCTCCCCCTGTATAAAGCATTGGGGCTCTTCGGCTTGGGGATCGCGGCACGGCAGGGCGCCCTTTCGGACGACGACGTCAACCGGTTGAGAGGCGTTTTCCTGAAAGAGCCATGATCGTTGATTACCACACCCATACTTCGCTGTGCAAGCATGCCGAGGGGGAACTGGGGGAATACGTGCAACAAGCGATCGCTGTCGGGCTTGACGAGATCGGATGTTCAGAGCACATCCCCATGCCTGATGGATTCGACCGTGAACACCGGATGGAAGTTCATGACTACTACTCGCTGTACGCACCCCGCGTAACGGAATTAAGGGAGCGGTTCCGGACAAGGATCGCCGTACGAAGGGGGATCGAAGCCGATTTTTATCCGGGCACGGAAGAGTGGGTGAGTAATTTCGTCAGAGAGAATGATCTTGACTACGTCATTGGATCGGTTCATTTCCTTGGGGATTGGGGATTCGACAATCCCGTTTTTGTCCACCGGTATGACGAGCAGGATGTGAATGAGGTGTACGAACGGTATTTCGATGCGATCGGGAAATCGGCCTCCTCGGGGTTGTTTGATATCATCGGGCATTTCGATTTGGTAAAGAAATTCGGGTATCGCCCCACAAGAAACATGAAGGAAATAATCTGGGAGGCCCTCAAAACCGTTCGCACCCACGATCTGTGCGTTGAAATCAATACATCCGGCTTGCGCAAGCCCGTTGGGGAGATCTATCCCGATGAGACAATCCTCGAAATGGCCAGGCAGTTGGAAATTCCTTTGACACTCGGTTCTGACGCACATACGCCGGCCGATGTCGCGAGGGATTTTGACAAAGCAGTTTCTCTCGCAGAACGGTATGGCCGGGGGCGCATTGTGACGTTTGATAAGCGGGAGCGAAAGGAAGTCAAGATTTCGCGCCTTGCAGCGCCTCATGGCGCCTTAAATCACTGAACTCGTTATTCTCAAACCTGATCCATTCCCATGAACTTTGAAACGTTGATATTCGAAGCCAAGAATCACATTGGTACAATTACGATCAACAGACCTGACAAACTGAACGCTCTGAATTTAAAAGCCAAATCCGAGCTGGCGAGTCTCCTCGAAAGGATCAAGTCGGATCCGGACGTAGAGGTCGTCATCATGACCGGGGCAGGAGAAAAGGCCTTTGTTGCAGGGACCGATATCAAGGAGCTGACAATGCTCAATGGCGACACGGGAAAGGATTTTGCTGTCAAGGGTCAGAGCGTTTTCAATCTCATCGAGAATCTGGGGAAACCGGTGATCGCCGCCGTCAACGGTTATGCGTTGGGGGGCGGCTGTGAGCTGGCCCTCGCCTGTCATCTCCGAGTGGCCGCTGAACATGCGAAGTTCGGACAGCCGGAAGTGAACCTCGGGGTTATTCCGGGCTACGGCGGCACGCAACGTCTCGCCCGGCTTGTCGGAAAAGGCCGTGCTCTGGAGATGATCCTGACGGGCGATCAAATCGACGCACAGGAAGCGTTCCGGATCGGTCTTGTCAACAAGGTCGTTCCTGCAGCGGAACTCCGATCCGCGTCTGAAGCGCTGGCGCGAAAAATCCTCTCCAAAGGACAGATCGCAATCCGGCTCGCCCTGAAGGCCGTCAATATGACGCACGAGACGAACCTGACAGACGGTCTCGAGCTTGAGGCGAGTCTTTTCGGTCTGTGCTGCGGCTCTGAGGATTTCAAGGAAGGTACCGCGGCATTCCTTGAAAAGAGAAAACCATCGTTCAAAAATAAGTAGAGCGTCGTCCATCTTGTTCGCACATTGAGCCAAACAGGAGGTCCCATTAGCAAGGATCAAATGAAGAGCGCCGCCGACCGGGCGAAGTTCATGGAAAAAATCGTCTCGCTTGCGAAGCGGCGGGGATTCATTTTTCAGTCGAGTGAAATCTATGGCGGCCTGAACGGATGTTGGGATTACGGGCCGATGGGCGTGGAGATGCTCAACAATCTCAAGCAGCAATGGTGGCGGACCATGACCTACAGGGACGACGTGGAGGGTCTGGACGCTGCGATTCTCATGCATCCCCGCGTCTGGGAAGCCTCGGGGCATGTGGAGAACTTCACCGATCCCATGGTCGATTGCCGTCAATGCAAGACCCGGTACCGTGTGGACACCCTGTTTGAAGAACTTTCGGTCAAAAAGAAGAAAGAAGTGCTCCGCGAGCTTGAGCCGGGACGATTCGAAGGGCAACAGAAGGATGAGATCGTCGAGGCCGAATTTGAAAAACGCGTGAATCACGCGGAGCGGATTCTTCCTCTCCTGGCCTGTCCGAATTGCGGAAACAAGGGGACTTTCACGGACGCGAGGACGTTCAACCTGATGTTCAAGACGTTTGTGGGTCCCGTCGAGGATTCATCGGCGGTGGTCTTTCTCCGTCCCGAAACGGCACAGGGAATTTTCGTGAATTTCCTGAACGTCCAGTCGTCTTCACGCCAGAAGATCCCCTTCGGGATCGCACAGATCGGCAAAGCGTTTCGGAACGAAATCAACACAAAGAATTTTCTTTTCCGCACGCGTGAATTCGAGCAGATGGAGATGCAGTTTTTTGTCAGGCCCGGAACCGACGATCACTGGTTTGAATACTGGCGTCAGGAACGGATGAATTGGTTTATCGGGCTTGGGATGCGGAAGGACCGGCTCCAATGGCACCAGCATCCGAAAAAGAAGCTTGCTCATTACGCGAAGAGCGCCTACGACATCGAATATCATTTTCCGTTTGGGTGGGGAGAGATCGAGGGGGTTCACAACCGGACGGATTACGACCTGTCCCGCCATCAGGAGTTTTCCAAGAAGGGCCTGGAGTACTTTGACGAGGAATCCAAGCAAAAATACGTTCCGTTTGTCATAGAGACTTCAGCCGGAGCCAGCCGGTCGTTCATGGCGTTCCTGATTGATGCCTATCAGGAGGAAGAGGCGCCGACGGCTGAAGGGGGCATGGAGCTGCGCACGGTTCTCAAGATTCATCCCACACTTGCCCCCATGAAGGCGGCGGTCTTTCCGCTCGTGAATCGTGACGGGATGCCGGAGTTTTCCAGGAAGATTGAAGCGGATCTGCGGCCGGTCGTCCGCGTATTTTATGATGAGAGCGGAGCGGTAGGGCGTCGCTACCGCCGTCAGGATGAGATAGGAACGCCCTTCTGCATCACGGTCGATTCCCAGACGCTCCAGGATCAGACCGTAACCGTGCGCGACAGGGATTCGATGCGTCAAGATCGAGTCAACGCCGCACGGTTGCGCGCGTATCTCTCCGAACACCTCCTGTGATTTTCTGAGCTTGTGTCGATGCTTCACGTCATATGGCGCCGCAGGCTTCCCGCGTTGCGGCTCGTGGGGTTCTTCCTCTGTTTCGTTCCCGGATCGGTCGCAGGTCAGTGGGGTCTCGATGCCACGATGATCGGTCAAATCCAGCGCGGGATTGATCATATCTACAACCTGGAGTTCTACGATGCAGACAAGCAGTTCGAAGCCGTGATTGTGAAAGTTCCGAAGCATCCCGCCGGACATTTTTTCAAGGCAATGACTCAATGGTGGCGGATTCTGAGCAACTTCGACGATGAATCTCAGGACGACCGATTCTATCGGATGCTTGAAACGGTGATCGACATCTGCGACGGTCGTCTTGAACACGATGCCGAGGATGTGACCTCGCTCTTTTTCAAAGGGGGAGCATTGGGGTTTCGGGGACGCCTGCGGGCAAACAGGGGAAGCTGGTTCGGTGCGGCCCGGGACGGAATGGCGGCTCTGCCCCTCGTTCAGAAGGCGCATAAGCTCGATCCGTCCAACTACGACGTCTTGTTAGGCATGGGAATTTATCACTACTATGCCGATGTGATCCCAAACGAATATCCCATCGTGAAACCGTTTATGGTTTTTTTCCCGCCGGGAGATAGAAAAAAGGGATTCGAAGAGCTCAAACTGGCCGCGGAGAAGTCTACCTATGCCCGCACGGAAGCGACGTATTTCATGATGCAGAACTATTTCACGTATGAGAAAGACTATCTGAAAGCGATGGAGTTGGCGCGAGGTTTAACGGCTGCTTACCCGCGCAATCCGGTCTTTCTTCGCTTTCTGGGACGGTGCCACATAACGCTTGGCCAGTGGGATGAGGCACACCTGGTATTCTCCGATGTTGCACAGCGTCATGCGGAGGGTCAGGTTGGATTTGATCGTTACGAAGACCGCGAAGCCCAATACTACCTGGGAAAATATCTGTTCATGAAGGGACAGGATGATGAGGCATTGATTCATTTTGTCAAATGTGATGAGGCCTCCCAGGGGCTCGATAAGGACACAGCTTCCGGGTTTCAGTCCATGGCGAACCTGTACATTGGAATGATCTATGATCTTCAGAGCAAACGAAGGGAGGCACTGAGCCGGTATCGGAAAGTCCTGAGGATGAAGCAGTTTCAAAACTCCCACGACGAAGCACGGCGGTACATCACTCAACCATACAAAAGGCCGGGATGATTCTTCAAATTTTCCTGTTTGGGCTTGCAGCTGCGGCGGCGGAGGTGCTGGGAGGGACGGTGATTGTTCTTCGGAAGACCTGGCCTCGCCGCCTCCAGGAAATCCTTCTCGCGCTTGGAGCCGGATTCATCCTCGCCCTGGTTTTTCTGAAGTTGATCCCGGCCTCCTTTGGCGCGCTGGGGGATACTGCCGCTCTTTTTGTTCTGGTCGGCTTCAGCGTCATCCATTTTTTTGAACACACCATCGTGGGGCATCTCCATTTTGGAGAAGAGACGCACACCGATGTGATGGTGTCGAAAACGGCAAGCCTTTCAGCATTTTCCGGACTCTTCATCCACGCGTTCTTCGATGGGTTTTCCATTTCGGCCGGAATGCAATTCGACTTTTTTCTCGGGCTGCTCGTTTTTGTCGGAGTGCTCCTCCACAAGTTTCCGGAGGGATTAACGATCAGTTCGATCATGCTGGCGGCCGGGTATTCCCGCCGGATGGTTCTCTGGTCGGCTCTTGCCATCGGCGTGGCAACCCTCCTTGGAGTAACATCGGTCTTTCTTGTCGCCTCGCTGAGCCGCGAACTGATTGGAGCTGCATTCGCATTTTCTGCCGGAGCAGCGGCCTATGTGGGCGCAAGCGACCTGATACCGGAGATCAATAAATCAGAAGACCGTCTTCCGCCTTTGGTCGTCTTTGGCGGTATGGTATTGTTTGCCGTGACGGAGCGGCTGCTGGAAGGGATGCTGGGGTAAGAAGGAGGAACGGCTCTGCGTCAGCGGAAATCGCCAAACGCCATACCGAGGGAAATCCTGTGAAGGGCTCCAATTTTTCCGTATGAATTGAAAGAGTAGTCGAACACGTAATCGCCGATGAGCAGCCCGCCGCCGAGTGAAAAGCCCGCCAGCCCGGCGCTTGTGCCAAGTTTCAATTCCCTCTTTTTCTCGTTGTCGAACCCGATTCGCAGCCTCAGTGATTCGCTCATGAGAAATTCCGCTCCGACCGTAAAGGATGTAAATCGGTCCAGAAACGAATCATGCGATTCGTTCAGTTTGTGGAAGTTCAGGTTGAGAAAGACCGGAAGGTGCTCAGGCCGTTTCGTAATACCGACGGTCAGGTCGAGTGGGAGCGGTTCCGGGGTTTCTGCATACGAATTCAGTTGGGTCCCGATGTGCAGGAGACTCGCTCCCACCGAGATCATCTCGCTCGGAATCCGGTAAAAAACCCCAAGTCCTCCGGCAGCAGCTGCGGATCGGTAGCCGGCGATGGAAGAATAGATGCCTTCGAGGGCCGCTCCGGCACTCAGATTTTCCTCGACGACATATCCCCAGCCGACTGAAAACGAGAGCTCCCGGGCTCCAAACGTTCCAAAAACATTCATCGACTCGTCGGTGCGGTCGAATGACCCGTAGTCGATGAATCGGATCCCCGCGGCAAATGTTCCCCAATCCTCATAGGATTGTGCATAGCTGATTGCACCGGCATTGACATCGAGCAAATGTTTGAGGAAGCTGACCGATGCCCGGGGATATTCGAGGGACGTAAGAGCGGCGGGGTTGTAGAAAAGTAAATTGGGGTCGTCAGTCATGGACACGAAACTGCCGTTGAGTGCTGCGGCCCGGGCGTTCATATCCAGCCGGAGAAAATCATAGGTTCCTTTCTCCTGTCCGAACAGAAGAAGCGGCACCGTGAGAATGATCAAAGACCAACAAAATCGATTCATAGGAAAAATCTACAGACAAAACTGGTGATTTTCAACAGACCATCGCCGAAAATACGGTAGTGTGTTTATCCTGAAAAGATCAACGCAGAGACGCAGAGGTCGTAGAGGAATGCAGAGTATCAAACAAAAATAAGGACTTAATCCTCTGCGTTCCTCCGCGTCCTCCCGCCTGCCTGCTTGT
>JACPLA010000109.1 GCA_016186715.1 Ignavibacteriales bacterium
CTCCTCGCGAAACAAATCCTCGTTTTCGTCAATTAGGTTCATGCAATCCCGCGATCACAACGTGCACCTCGATAAACATCGTCATCTGGATGTCCCTTTTCTCAGTGACGATACGAAAAAACTTAAAATCGTTCTCGCCGGGAATCCGAACGTCGGCAAATCGCTCATCTTTAACGCGCTCAGCGACATGAGAGTCGATGTCTCCAATTATCCCGGAACGACTGTCGAAGTTATCAAAGGGTCATATCTCCAGGCAGCAATTTTTGACACACCCGGCATTTACAGCGTCTCATCCTTTAACGACGAGGAACGGGTCGCCAGAGATATCATTCTCGACGCCGATGTCGTGTTGAATGTTGTGGATGCCAAGCACCTTGAACGCGATTTATTTGTCACACAGCAACTCATCGACATGGGAAAAAAAATCGTCGTGCTGCTGAATTTTATGGACGAGGTGAAACGGTACAACATCGAGATCGACATTCCGAAACTGGAGCACTATCTCGGGATTGAAGTCGTGCCCATTGTCGCAGTAGACCGCACTGGCTTTGAGAACATCCATGCTGCAATCAGACGCGCGGCAGAAGGTATTCAACGAGAAGAGCTTCACTCACATTTGCATGTCATGCTGAGCATGGTCGGGTCGCAGGCGGAGGCTCTTCTTGTCCTGGAAGGTGACGCCACCATCGCTGAACGACACGGAGTTGAACCGGGCGGCAAACGGGATGAAATTTACATCGGCCGCAGGAATCGCGTCAATTATATCCTCGACCAGGTTGTTTGTGATGTTTCGTCGAAACGGCGAATTTCAGACACTATTGGACGCTGGGCGATTCAGCCCGTCGGTGGCGTCCTCTTCCTGCTCGCTTCTCTTTACATAACGTATTTGTTTGTAGGAAAACTGGTTGCTCAGGACCTTGTGGCCTTCACGGAAGATTATCTCGGAAAAGAGATCGTCGAGCCGTGGATTCAAAGCGTTCTCCTGTCGGTTGTCGCCGGGCCTTCGTGGCTGCACGAGCTTCTTGCCGGAGAATTCGGCGTCATCACAAAAACAACGACGTATTTGTTTTTTCTTTTGCTTCCCTTGGTTGCGGCCTTTTATCTCGTGCTTGCGTTTCTCGAGGACAGCGGCTATCTGCCCCGCCTGGCGACCATGGTGGACCGTACGCTGAGTCATTTCGGGCTCAACGGTCGGGCGGTTATTCCACTCATTTTGGGATTCGGCTGCATCACCTCCGCGACGATAACAACCCGTTTGTTGAACACCGAGCGGGAAAAAATCATTGCCACAACGATACTGCAGTTTGCGATTCCCTGTTCTGCTCAGCTTGCTGCTATCGCCGCCCTGCTGGCCGGCGCGGGGCTGGAGGCAATGTTTGTGTACACCGTCGTCATCCTGGCTGTGTTAGTGGCTGTTGGGACTATCCTGAACAAGGTGCTGCACGGAGAAGTCACACCGTTGTTGCTAGATCTGCCGCCCATGCGGCTTCCGCGCCTGAAGAATGTTTTCTACAAGACCTCCCTTCGGACGTATCATTTCATGACAGAAGCTACTTTGTGGTTTTTCATCGGCGCCGTTGCCGTCAGCGTGGCTCACATGACAGGGTTTCTCGTTGTCTTACAGACCATTCTCCGTCCGCTTACAACACATCTTCTTCAGCTTCCTCCGGAGGCGTCAACAGCATTCATCATGGGGATTGTGCGTCGTGATTTTGGCGCCGCCGGCCTCTATCAGCTGACGCTGTCACCGATGCAGGTTACTGTTGCTCTTATCACGATAACCCTCTTTGTTCCTTGCATTGCATCGTTGATGGTGATGATGAAAGAACGCGGACTTAGAATTGGCTTCTTGATATGGCTTGGAACGTGGTTCGCTGCTTTTGCCGTCGGCGGGCTCGTTTCTCAGATCGTCATTCATTGATGGTTCGACCAATGCAAAAACAGCTTCAGACATTCGAAGAACATCGGGCAACAGAATCAAGAGTTTGTCAACAATGCATGTTTATCGTGACAAATCCGTTCATTGAGCGATGTCCGCGCTGTTTTTTTCTGCTTGAAAAGCTCGAAGTCAATTGCGCAGGCTGCTTCTACAACATCATGTGCTCTGTCCACCATGACAAAAAAGGAAATCCGCATGGATAGCGTTTTTGCAAACATCGACGTCGATGTGTTAAAGAAATTCGACAAGCCGGGACCCCGGTATACCAGTTACCCCACCGCGCCGATGTTCTCAGCCGAGTACACGGACAAGCAGTTTGAAATCGACCTCATCCGCGACAACGATGAAAACCGGGACCCGCTCTCGCTTTACGTGCACATACCGTTTTGCGATACATTGTGTTATTTCTGCGGCTGTACAACAGTGATTACCGGGAGGCGGGAGAAAATCTCGACGTATCTCTCTGTACTAAAAAAAGAAATCGAAAGGACGTCGTTTTACATCAACAAACTCAGGCCCGTAACGCAAATTCACTGGGGAGGAGGCACTCCTTCATATCTGACACCGTCCGAAATCCTGGATCTCGGCACCTTCGTTTCTGAACGTTTCGCCCTTGCACCGGATGCTGAATTCAGCGTCGAGATCGATCCGCGCGGCCTGACGTACGACCATATGAGCGCTTTTCGAAAAATCGGCGTGAACAGGGTGAGCCTTGGCGTTCAGGATTTTGACCCTCGCGTCCAGGCAGCCGTTAACCGTGTGCAGGCTGAAGAGCTCACCGTGCGCGCAATTCAGTGGGCGAGGACGCTCGGCATTCGAAGCATCAACGTCGACTTAATCTACGGGTTGCCGCTGCAAAGCGTCAGGTCGTTTCAATACACACTGGACGAAGTCATAGCCCTGTCGCCAGAGCGTGTGGCGGCGTTCAACTTCGCCTACATCCCTCGGATCAAACCTCAGCAAAAACTCATTCATCCCGAGGACTTGCCATCGCCTGAAATGAAGCTTCAGCTTTTAAAAACAACCGTTGAAAGCCTTACGCAGGCGGGATACAACTATATCGGCATGGACCACTTCGCCAAGCCGAACGACGAGCTGTCGATCGCGCAAAAAAGCAAAACCTTGCACAGAAATTTTCAGGGTTATTCCACGCGAGCGGGCGCAGACCTTATCGGATTCGGCATGTCGGCCCTTTCGCATTTCGGCGCTGTCTATGCACAGAACGCAAAAACATTGCCGGAGTATTTCGGCAGGCTCAACAACCGCAGATTTGCCACGACGGTGGGCTACCGCATGAACCGTGATGACGAAATCAGAAAAAGCGTCATCATGCAGCTGATGTGTAATCTTGAAGTCGTCAAAAAGGAAGTAGAAGATCGTTTCGGAATACTCTTTGACGAGTATTTTGAGAATGGCCTTGAGCAGTTGGAGGAATTCAGACGGCTTGGCCTGGTGGAACATACCGCGACGAGGATTTCACTGACGGGCGCAGGCAGGCTGCTCCTCCGAAACATCGCAATGTGTTTCGATGCCTACTTGCCTAAACTGCAGGAAACTCAGCCTGTTTTTTCAAGGACTCTCTAATCGCCGCCCCTGCGATAACTTTAGCTTCTCTTCAGAACAGTAAGCTTCCCCTCTCTTGAAACAATATAGGCTTGTGCGGTGTCCGAACCGCAGATGATTTCATTCCCGAGCGAAATATCCGTACAGAAAATCCCCGTCGATAAAGCATCTGCCGCAATCGCGGTTGTCGTGATAACGGTCGTACTCAACGAAAATTCTGCCGGCACTCCACGAGGAGCGTCGAAAATGTGGCCATATCGCTTCGACCCAAGCTGCACAAATTTCTCGTAATTCCCGGACGTTGAAATCGCTTTATCGCAGAGCGTGAAACTCGCCACGAGTTCTTCGGGATTGACTGGGTTCGGAATCCCAACCCGCCATCCAGAGTCGTCTTCAGGCTTTCCCAAAGCAAACGCATCGCCGCTGTGGTTAATGATGGCCGATTCAATTCCTTCCGATCTCAATGCCTTCACAGCTAAATCGACCGAAAAACCCACTGCTATCCCGCCCAGGTCGATTTGCGAGGCCGGATGGTCGAGTCCAATTGTCTGGTGCTTCTCATCGATAAGAATGTGCCCGAACCCAACAGCCTCGGCGGTTTTTCGAATCTCTGCGTCCGAAGGCTGTATTGAGAGAAATGGTGGCTCCTGACGGAAGCCCCACAGCCTCATGAGAGGCTCAACGGTGATGTCGAATGATCCTCTCGTTAGGTGATGGAACCTCCTTGCTTCTTGAACCACTTTGATGACGTCTTTGTCAACATTAACTCCTCTTTTCCCTGCTTCTGAATTTACCTGGACGAGCTGGCTGTCGGCTTTGTACAGACTCATCAGCCGGTCGATACGCTGAATCTCCTGTGCCGCCTTATCAATCGCGTGTGTTACGTGTTGCCTGCTTTCACCGTAGGCACTTATCGTAACAACTGTCCCCATCGTAAAAAATGAACGCTCAAGATAGGTTTGTCTCGACTTCAATGGGAAGTCGGAGATGAAGACGAGGCCTCCCACCGACTTCAATGTTTGACCGAGAAACTTCCGGCGGGAATAACGGGTATCGAAACTCATGAGAGAGCTACGGAAGCTGGGCCTCTTCCTCGTGCAGCTGTTCTTCTGTTTCCCCCTCCAGAACTGCCGAAGACGGTTCCTGGGTTTTTGCTCTAGCTTTCAAAAGAAACCACGCCAGCGAAATCAAAAGGAACGCGAGACTTGCCTGCAGAGAAACAAACGAGAGCACTTTCAGCCAGGCGAATTGCGCGTCGACAAACCTGACAAGCCAACCGGATGCTTCGTTCAACAAACCCGACAAAAAGGCAACAGCGATGAACGTAACCTTGCCGGACTTCGAAAACGGCGCGAAGATCACAAGATGTGTAAGAAAGAGAATCACGAGAGCCATCATGGCCAGATGACTGTGCGTAACTTCCAGCATGGATTGGTACGACCGTGGCTGCCGGAATTCTTCCTCCGAGCCGTTGTAATATTTCACGACAGAGCTTGGACTCAGATCCATGTTGGCAAAATACAATGCATGATTTGTCGCCACAAAGCCGACGAGAAAGACGAGCGTCAAGCCGAGTGTCAAACGCATCAAAGGATGCTGGGAGAAGTTGCCCGTTTGCATGTATCTCATCGCAACTCCTCCTGAGGAATCGCCACTTCAAATGTCGCAAGTATCCGCCGCACGCCGTCGCTCAACGCCTGCGCCGAGAGTGTTGCTCCGACCATGTTATGAATGCCCCGCTTCAGCCAAAGGTCGCTGCGGGGATTTTTGTTCGTAAATTGCGCGAGCCATTTTTTTGACGGGAGGTAATCCTCGGGCTCATAGAACGCAAGAATCTCAACAGCGCGGAGAGAAGTGTCGGCATTCACAACAACGACGTATGTCGCCGGCATGGTTCTGATGGTCTGAGTCTCAAAGAAGGCGTAGCCGGCGTTTCCAGACGAATCCCTGCCTACGTAATAGGTCACGATCTTCGACTCGACTCTTGCTTTGGATTTCTCCTGAATATTCTTGACCTGTTCATCGGTCAGAAAAACGGTTTTGCGTTGTGATGCGGCCGACCCCGGAAAATATATTTTCAGAACCTCTTCTTTCGTGAGGTAGACCTGCGCGCAAAGAATGGATGGAATGAAGATGAGGGAGTATATTGGAACCCTGACCACGCCCGTTAAAAGAGATAATTCACGGCCGCAT
This sequence comes from Ignavibacteriales bacterium, assembly GCA_016186715.1. Taxonomy (GTDB): domain Bacteria; phylum Bacteroidota; class Ignavibacteria; order UBA10030; family UBA10030. The sequence continues at coordinate 5,696 of JACPLA010000109.1, forward strand.
TCCACTGATTCACTCCCGTCGTTGCGGAGTTGCCATTATCACGATAGTCCACCTTGAATGCGACATGCGGATGCGGTTTGTAGGTCAAGCCGATGGTGAGAATTGTTCGGTCATAAGCTTTGTTTGCGGTGTAGCCGGCGGGAACGGCTTCGTGAGTATTGAACCTCTCGTACTGAACAAACGGAGCAATGTAATGCTGAGAGCCCGGCAGTATCAAAGGCATGACGTCATAGCCGGCGACGACATACCAGCCCTTCGTCGACGAACCGATTGTCTTCCCGCTAAGGACGCTCGCCTTCGCAGCTTCGCCAATGTCAACCTGGGCAAACAAAGCCCGCATTTCAACGTTCATCCAGTTGAGATCGCCGTGGACGCTGAAGAGAGTTGTCGCAACGCTCGTATCTGTTTTTCCCTGGCCGGAATTTCCCGCATAAAAGCTTGCCCCGATTGTGCTTCCCGTAAAACCCGTGTATTCGAGTTTTCCCGTGACACCAAGGTTCTCCGCTATCGCGTTTGCTCCATTTTGCCTTCCGCCACGGATACCTTCCGAATCA
>JACPLA010000105.1 GCA_016186715.1 Ignavibacteriales bacterium
ATCAGGGCAACGAAGGTGAAAAAGGGGTATCCCCCCTCAAGTGCGAGCCAGAGGATCAGCGGGATCGCAATCACGGCGATCAAAATGCGGATCGAAAGACCTCGAAAGCGATCAGACACGATTCATCCTTCGGGTTTGTTCGTATCGTCCAGCAGTCGCATTGAGCGTAGAAGCTGAAGCGCTTCCTCTGCCCTGTTCCGTTGGATCCGCACCGGCACCCCGAGCCGCTCCGTGATCCAAGCCGTACCGTTATGCCGGTGTTTGTCGAACTGTCGCACAGCAAATCCCGCCTGTTCAAGATTTTTCGAAATCATATCCGCCTCGAACACCGAATCCGCCTCGTAGACAATCGTCCACCCCAAAAAGATGGACCGATGCTCAGGGTCCTCGCAGAAGAAGAGGCCCTCAGCGGATCTCGCGCAATCGCCGCACATCGGTTTCCCACAGACCACGCAACTCCCCACAGCCGGTTCAGTCGGGTGATGTTCACATTCGATCCAATCGAGATCGGGGATGTCATTAACCGCTCCGCACGCCCGGCACAACCGGATGCCAGGGCCGAGGGGTGACGAGCAATGACGACAGATTCGTGTCATTCGGACTCCTTGACTTTCCTGCTTGCCCGAATGTAAGCCGCGAAGGCGAGAAGAAACAGGGTGAGGTAGAGGACGAACTGAACCAGGACCGCTCCGATATTGGGATCTTCGCTTTTCGCTGCGCCGATAATCATCTCGTGTTCCATGCTGAAGTAGACGGCAATCCCCGCCAGTGCGTTGTTAACGAAGTGGGCGGTCATGGCAATAATAATGCTGTCGGAGCGGAGACGCAACAGTCCGAAATAGCAGCCAAGACCGACGAGCGGAACGATCGCAAACGGATTAAAATGATAGAATCCAAAAATGAGCCCGCTGAGAATTGCCGCTTGGACCGGAGCCACCGCTTTTTCGAACGACCGCTGAATGAGCCCCCGAAAGAACAATTCCTCGGTGACGGCTGGAACAACCGCCACCACAACGATCACAAAAAGAAGCTCGGGGATGGATTCGGCGGAAACGAGGTTCCTGAACATCGTTTCAATCATCTCTTTGAAAGGATCAAGAACCTTTTTCAGGATTTCAGGAAGGGGAATCCGGTCTTGAAAGAACAGATAGATCTGGAAGACCTGCTGAAGAAAGAGAAGCCCGAGCAAGGCGTACAATGTTTCGCCAAATCCGGGCACTCTCCAGCGAAAGACATCACTGAGACGAGTGGAAAGCAGTCTGGCCAGAAGCACGGTTGGAAGGAGGATGCATGCCAGTTGTCCGATCATGGTGTACAGGCGGACAGAAAAGGCATTCTCGCGCGTGATCGACGTCCCTCCGACGAGCCAGTACGTTACGGTCCCGGCGACGAGCTGATAGAGAACAAACACAACAAAGAGACACGCGACGGCAAAGACGATCGGATGGACATTGTGCTTTTCGAGAAACGTCTGCCCGCGCAGCGGCTCGCGGGGAGGAAAGACCTCTGGATCCGTCATCTGCGGGCGCGCTTTCCGGAAAGATGGAGTCTAATCATCGCGGCAAGGAGCGGAACCATGATCTCATGGTGTCCGGTGAAGTGATAGCCTTTTCCGTACCGTTGGGTTGGACGTTCAACCACGTTGACGGTGGGCCGGTAGTGACGGATCATGTCAAAGTTGGCAGTCGTAAAGCCTTTCGCCTTGAAGCCGAGGTTGCGGGCAATCGTCAGCGCTTTGAGGAAAACTTCCGGGAGGATCACGGCCGAACCGATGTTCAACACGACTCCGCCGTTCTTCAGATCTTTGACCGAATGGGCCAGAACTTTGAAATCACGGAAACTCATCTCGCCGGTCGCCGCGCCGTCCATCGTCGCCTGCTGGTGGACAATGTCTGTTCCAATCGCCGCATGAACGGTCACGGGGATCTTTTTCTGCAGGCAGGTGACAAGGATGCTGAGTTTACGGTTGGGCGCGTGCAGAGCAATGAGCTTCTTCCCCAGGGCCTCCCCGTATCCTTCGTCTGATTCCAGGAACCCCTTGGTCAACCCTTTGTTGATGAACTCTCCGGTCTCGCGGGACATGCCGAACGTCCCGTCCGCCAGGTTCACCGCAACGTCTTCCGATGTATGTCCCCACATTGCCGTCTCCACATCGTGAATCGCCGCCGCGCTGTTCATGGCAAGATGCGTGATGACACCCGACTGAATGAGGTCGATCAGAATCGGTGAAAGACCCACCTTGATCACATGGGCGCCGATCATCACGATCACCGGTTTGCCCTTCCGCCTCGACCTCACAACCTCGGCCACGAGGGACCGAAGATCGCTCCCGATGAGGATCTTTGGAAGAGAGTCGAGAAACTCCTCCAAGCGCGCGGTCCTGGGATTTGCAAGCACCTTTGCAAAATCCCCAGGCGAGACCTTGCTTTTCCGTCCCTTGATGGAGATTGTTTTGATCCTTGAAAGGTCAATCTGTTGATATCGTGTCATTGCCTTAACGCACTTTCGCCTTGATTTCCCCGAGTACTCCCGAGTATTCCCTCAGTTCCGCATCGATGGAACCGATTGCCACCTTGGTGCTGACTTTGACCGGGATCTTACGTTCATCATTTGTCATCCAAATGATGATGCGCCCCTCAGCCTTGAAGAGTCCCCCTTCCTTGATGAGGGGTTCCACAATGATGCAGTCGAAGGTGCCCGCGTCGACCTCAATCCGCTGATGACCCAGAAACTTGATTGCGAGCGGATAGGTTGTATCCTTATAGAAATTCTCTAATTGCGTCCTTTGTCCGGGCCTCATTCCCGTATAATCAATGGTTCTTGCGAAATAGAATGCAGAAACGATGTCCTGTGTATACGGAGCAATGGGGTATTCTTTTTCTTCGGCCCGAGCGACGTTGTTGATCTGATCGAACTCAGCTTCAAAATCACTCCTATACTTTCCTTCCCGAATCTTCTGTACAAATCTCCATGGAAACAACCCTTCAACGTCGAAGATTGTCTCGTACCGGTCTTCCACCTTGAAAATCCATGAAAACGACGGGGTGGAGTTGACGGTGAAGAGGATCTGATAAGCAGGACGACCCCTGACGGTATCAACCTTTGGGATGGTCATCACCGCTTCTCCGGCTACGATGAAACTGTAGCCTACGTCGAAGACCAGACGCTCGCCAACACCAAAGGCCGTCTGGGTCAGTTTTCGCAGCACCGGAACCTGCACTGTGTCAAGGACCGGCTGTGTGATCAGCGAATCCTGCGCCGTGCCGAGGTGGATCATCAGACACATAAGGAGCCCCATCGGGTGTGCGCGAACTCGCACCGTCATGCGTACACCGTCGTTTTGTTCCGGTGCTCTGGGCACAGCTTCCGGACAGCCATCATGACTTCTTCGACTGAAATCAGGTCCATGCACTCGTTCCCTTCACACGTCTCTCCCTTACAACGGGGACAGTCGGCTCCATTCGGTTCGAAAACAATTCGGTCGTCGGTCAGCGGTCCCCACCGTCGGGAGCTGCACTGGATCATCGGCGGATAAAAGCCGACGACGGGTGTTCCCACCGCCGCCGCGATATGAAGCGGTCCCGTAGAATTTGCAACAAACACATGAGCCTCGCTGATGAATGCAGCCAACTCGCCCAAAGAAAGAACCCGCGGGAGCATTTGCGCGGCGCCTTCAGAGATCCGGACAACCTCGTTCATCAGCCCTTCCTCCCCCGGCCCTCCGGTCACAACGGTCTTGAACCCTTCTCGTGACAAGCGCCGGGCCAGGGATCCGAAACGTTCCGGCTTCCAATCCCGGGCCGACCCCCCGCTCCCCGGGTGAAGCAGAATCAGTGTGTCCTTCCGGCCAATGCTCAGATCGCGGAGGATTGTTGCCGCAGTCTGCCTTGAAGTTTCATCCACCCTCAGGCGAGGCCTAGGCCGTTCCGGAACAGGACAACCGAGTTGACGAAGGAGCGAGAGATTGTATTCCGCTTCATGCTTTTCTGCTGTCTTCCGATGCTCATAGACCCGGCGGTTGAAGAGCAGCGAATACCATCGGTATCCCGTTCCGATCCGCACCGGAATCCCCGCAAGGAACATCAAGGCGGCGAGACGAAACGTGGGATAGGTCACAATAACCGTATCGAACTTATTCTTCCGTAGTTCGGCAAGCATGCCGCCGAAGGATTTCCGAACTCCTTCCCTGTCATACAGAAGTAATTGGTCGAGCCCCGTCTGAGTGGCGACGAGATCCTGCGTGTAAGAACGTAAGAGAAAAGAGATGGACGAGCGGGGAAAACCTGACCTGAGAGCCGAAATCATCGGTAACGAGAGCACCACGTCACCGATTCGATCTGTCCGGACGATGAGAATCTTCTGGGGATGAGAAACCTTCACAACTCAGTGCGGTTCTGTGAAGCGGCAATATACAACACACCCCTCTGAGTTGCAAGAACATGTACGACGGGATCGTCGCTATTACGAGACGAATACTTTCGCCACATCCAGGAGAAGCGAAGGCTTGTTCCAGAGCGCGGTCCGGAATATTCCGCCCAATGTCCGCTTCCCTTCCGGAAGCTTGAGGGCTCCCTCGGCGATGACATTGAGCGTGTCGTCGGAAAAATCGGAAATCGCTTCCTTGATTCTGTAGAACACTTCATGACGCCATCCGAGACGCTTATGCCATCGCTTCTGATATTCTGCCAAATGTCCCAGATCATTCTTCTTGATCGCTTCCGCGGCCACCTGACCGGCAATCATTCCTCCGATCATTCCGCTGATGATTCCTCCGCCTGAAACCGGATTCACTTGGTGGGCCGCGTCGCCGACGAGGAGAACGTTGTTCTGAATGATCGTGTCGCAGGTCTTGGCACACGGAACGCCGCCGGCGATGTGGGTGAGGACCGCGGAGTGCGGAAATTTCTTTTCGACAAATTCGTGCAGATACCGGATCGCCGATTTTTTCTTGGCGCACTCCGCGCTCACCCCGAGTCCGACGTTCGCGGTGTGCCGACCCTTCGGAAACACCCAGAGATACCCGCCGGGCGAGACCTCGTCGCCAAAATAAAAGTCCAGCGTGTCTTCATCGACATCGATGCCGGAAATGGTCATTTGAGCGCAGCTTTCCATGTCCCGGATATGGCACGTTGTGTCGATACCGGCCCACTTTCCCACCCTGCTCTCAACCCCATCCGCACCAATCACAACCTTTGCCTTGACATCGACCTTGCTGTCCTTGACCATGACCCTGACCCCTTCAGCCTTTCCGTTCGGCTTGATCAGGTCATAAACGTAAGCTTTCGTGACGATTTCAGCCCCCTCGGCTGCGGCCTGTTTTGCCACCTCATAGTCGAAGATCCGCCTCTCCAGAACATAGCCGACACCATCGAGCCTCGGGATCACGTCTTTCCCATTGGGGGCAACGAGTCTGAACTTTGTTACGGTCGACGCAATCCATTTCGGATCCGGCTCGATGAATTGGATCACTCCATCATGACTGACAGCTTCGCCACACCGCACGGGGTAGCCGACGTCGCGGTCTTTTTCCAGCATCAGGACGGAGGCGCCGGCGGCGGCTGCATAGCGGGCCGCGGTGGATCCCGCGGGACCGGCGCCGACGACGATGACATCGTAAGAATCTTTCACAGGAGGGTCACTTGATGAAAAAACAAGCCCAAAGTTCAAATTTCAAATGAATGCCAAAAAAAGGGAATATTCAAAATCAAATTCTGAAGTTCAAATGAATTCCAAAGGGGCAAGTTCCAAGTTCAAATCGACCCCTCGTCTTGGCGCGCTCTTTTGGGCTTGTTGAGGATCGCCGAGAAGATCAATGTAAGCTCCTTAGCCTCCTGGCGAAGAATTGCACACTCCGCCGCTCTCTCCGGATTTGCCTTCGCTATCATGCGAAGCCAGAATGCCGACTCTTTTGACTCCTTCCTAGATATCGAGATCTTGTGTTTGAAATCCCGTTTTGTAATTGATCCATCCGCTTCGTTATAGTTTGCCCCAACACTCGTTCCGGCTTTCAGCAACTGACAAACGAGTTCCTTGTTAATCTCGTTCTTCTCAAGGCTCTTGCAAAATTCGATGATGTTCTCCCCAAACTGCGCAGTCCGTTCCTCCAGATCAAAGACCTTCGCCCCCATATTTACCCCATTGGTTTTTGCTATTTTGACATTTGAGTTATTTTGAACTTTGAAATTGCTTTTTGTTTTTTCTCACCCCAGTGTGATTTCCTTTGGTAGGTGAGCGCCTCCCTCACGGTGAAACTCTATTACTTCCCAAGGACACGCCCAGACACACTTCCGGCAATTTGTGCAACGTTCCTCGATGATGGAGATCGTCGATTCCATCAGTTCGATCGCATCTTCAGGACAAACGCCGACGCAG
>JACPLA010000124.1 GCA_016186715.1 Ignavibacteriales bacterium
TGACAAACTGCAGAAAATCGGTGATTACGACGGAAAACATTCCTCCGAGAATCGTGTAGCTGACGACGACGAGCAACATCACCGTCATGACGATGGCGAGCACGCCCTGGCCAAGCCCCATCGTTTCCGTCAGAAATAACCCGTCCATTTTCAAAAAGACGCCCATGTTTAACACGCCGCCGAGGAAAAGCAATATTCCGCCGAGGATGCGCACCGGTTTGCCGTATCGAAGCTCGTAATATTCGGGAATGGTAATGACTTTAAGCCGGCGCAAAGCCGAAACGATAAAACCAGTTTTTCCAATCACGAAATAACCAAAAAATCCGATAATGCCGAGAATGAAACAGGAAAAACCGGTCACATACTCGAGTTCGCCAAAATACATGAACGTCACGATGCCGATTTCAGTGGCGATCAGCGTTGCCGAGCCCAGGGCGACTTTAACTCTACGTCCGGCAATAAAGTAGCCCTCCATGTTTTCGACGTACTTTTTTGCGCGAATGCCGATGAATACGGAAATGCCGAGGTACACTAAGAGTACGGCCCAGTCAAGAAGCTGAAAATTCATGGACTGTGTTCAGTCGCTGTTATTCAGGATAGAGAAAATATTTTTTCCTTAGTTCGCCAAACTGCTCAAGCTCGGCGATCCATGCGCCGCATATCTCGTCCGGATGAACGCTCTTATCGAGCGCATGCCGAACTTCAGAGGAGCCAACAAGGATATCAAAGCGCCGATGGCGGAACATTGTGTCCGAAGGGTGAGCACGCTTGATTGCGGCGAGGAGCATAACGCCGAGTCTCACCGGTCGGACAGCATCACGGTCGGTAATCCGGATGCGGAGTCCACGGCAATGGTTACCTTCGAATTTCGGCTGACTGGAAACTCCGAGAATCTCGCGCGGAATGAATTCCTCTTCACTTATTCGCACACCGGCCATATCAAATTCGAGAAGATGACGCAGGACTTTTTCCGGGTTGAGCCAGGGAGCACCGATCAGTTCGAAGGGAGAATCCGTCCCGCGGCCCTCGGAGATGGAAGTTCCTTCGACAAAGCAGATTCCGGGATACAGAATTGCCGTTGAGATTTTTTGCATGTTGGGTGACGGAGCCACCCAGGGAAGTCCCGTTTCGTCGAGCCACATATGTCTTTTCCACCCGCTCACTGGCACGAGGTCCAGTTTCGCTTGAACTCCGTTCCTGAACCAATGTTCTTCATTCCACATCCGGGCAAGCTCGCCAATCGTAAGGCCATACACGACGGGAATCGGCATCCAGCTCACGAAGGACTTGAGGGATTGGGTTCGTACGGGCCCGTCGAAGTGAAGGCCGCGAATGGGGTTTGGCCTATCCAGCATGACAAACGGGATATTCAGTTCTGCCGCGGCTTCTATGGCAAGTGCGATCGTGGAAATGAACGTGTAAAACCGGGCTCCAACATCCTGGATGTCGCAGAGGATAAGGTCAATGCCTTCGAGCATCTGCTTCGTGGGCTTATGAATTCTCCCGTAGAGGGAATACACAGGAATCCCATGTTCGGGATGTTCTGCGTGCTCAACAACTTTTCCGTCCGGTGTGTCGCCAGTGATTCCGTGCTCGGGGCCGAAGAGGGCGCCGATTTCTGCGATCCCGGACTCAGCGATGGCATTGATGATGTGCCGGCCGTCGGAGAGGCGGCCGGTGTGGTTCGTAAGGATTGCGATTCTTTTGTTTTTTATGAGCTCTGGATATTCACTCAGGAGCCGGTCGGCGCCGGTGTTGACAAGAGCGATGTTCTTTGTGACGGTCGAAGAGTTCATTACACTCGAAGAGAATAAACACAAATGACGCGAGAAACATTTGATACACATCGATCGGACTGCCCCGACAAATCAGTGCTCATCCCTATCTTCTTTGCCGATGTGTGTTCCATTTTAAACTACACTTTCAAAAACAGTTTACGCAGGAACATCCAATAGCAGAGAAACCAGCCAATAAGCAAAACAAGGGCTGAATACAAAATTGAGCCGATAGTTGGACTGGTGAATGAGGCGAATGTCCGGTAGAAATAGCCGGTCAGTGAAGTTGTCGAACCTTCCCACGGAACTTTCCACGACAACATTACCCATCGCACAAAAAGCCCGGTTGCGACGTACAACGTGATGGCGTTCAGTCCGTACACAATAAGCGGAAACGCCCATTTCGATTTTTGGCGGACTTCGATCAGCCAGTAGAACGAAAGGAACACAAGGCATGACCAGCCGGCTGTGTAAACAGCGAACGAGGAAGACCAGAGAATCTTGTTGATCGGCACAATAATGTCCCAAAGCAATCCGACCGCCAATCCGGCAACGGCTGCGATCACGAGCGATTTCATGACCATCTTTCGATCCTTCTGCGCACGAAGAAGCCGGCCGGCCAAAACGCCAAAGAGCACTGTCGAAACGCCCGGAATCATGCTCACGATCGTTTCCTTATCTTCAGGCGCGAGAATAAAGCTGTCAAGATACTGCGCTGCGTTGATGTCGCGCTCGAAGGAGCCGGGAGTGACACCCGGTCCCTGGACGAATTCCAATATTGCCCACCACACGAAGAGCATGACAACGGAAATTCCGGCTAACCATTTTGTGTGGAGACGGATCAGGAGATATGCAGCAAAATACAAAGCGCCGATACGCTGGAGGATGCCGAAATGAAGGACGGGTTCATTGATGAGAGCCGATTTCAGGAATGCGCCGAGAAGGTACAGAAGCAACGCACGCCACGCTGCTACAAGGACGCGTTTCCATAAAGGAATGCCAAGTTTGATTCTTCGAGCTTCGCTGAACGGCATAGCCATTCCAACGGCAAAGAGGAAAAACGGAAAAATGAGGTCGGCAAACGTGCAGCCGTGCCATTCCGCATGAAGCAAAATGCGCGGAACGACATTAGGATCCCACGTGCCGGGATTGTTGACGAGAAGCATGCCGGCAATGGCGAAGCCGCGGAACGCGTCGAGAGATGAAAAACGATTTGAAATCTGACTTTGCATCGATTATCGAATGTAAACGAGTTTCTTGACGTCACTCCATGTCCCCGCGTCGGCACGACAGAAGTATATTCCGCTTCGGAGCCTCGATGGATCAAACGTGATAAGATGAGTCCCGCCAAGTTGAAGACCATTCAACAATGTCTGGACTTCTCTCCCGAGGATGTCGTAAACAGTAATCTTTACATGACTTTCATGGGGCAGGTCGAACGTGACCATCGTGGAAGGATTAAACGGATTGGGATAGGCCTCGTGCAGCCGAAATGTTGTTGCGGGGTTTTTCGATTCCTCCTGCACATCGCTCACAAGCAGATTAACAAACATTGTTGCTGAATTCCCCGATGTGTCGGTGACCCCGATCCCTGCTGTGTGGTAGGCTGAAAAGCACAGTCTGTGTGGCCAATGGAGCAGAACACAGCAACAACCACGCGATACAACGCAGGATCATACTTCTCACCGCATCTTTTTCAAAACTACTCGAAGATTTCCAGTTCCCGTATGGCATAGGCTGAACCGCCTTTTGTTCCTTGTGTCGCCCGTATCCGCAGGTAACGCGCGTGAACAGCGGGGGTGCACTCGAACGTATCGGTTCCGCCATCTCCTTCTGATACAGTGTGAATCGTTAGCCAGGTTTTCCCTTCGATCGACGATTGCACCCGGTATTGAATGCCGTAATTCTCTCCCCAGTAAATTCGGACGCGTGCAATGCGCCTCGATGTTTTCCAGGACAGTTGGAACCACTGGTCATCGCCTTCTTCTGGTTTCATGCGGATCCCGGAGCGCCAGCGGGTAGACAGTTTTCCGTCAACGGCTTTTTGCGCATCGAAGCTCCCGGGGCCCCACAAAGCATTCATCGTCGAAGCCGAAGAAGCAGATGCGCTTGAAAACAGTGCAATGTTGTAAGGCGGGGTCGCTGTATCGGCTGAGCGCAACCTGACCATCATAAAAGAATAGGGCGGCACGCTCACAGAGAAATTTTCTGATGGTATGTGTATGTCCGGTAATTTTTCGCCGTTCCTTTTTTCATCAAGAATCCAGACTTCCGCCTTATTGCCTGGAACAAA
>JACPLA010000125.1 GCA_016186715.1 Ignavibacteriales bacterium
CCGATCGGAGCTGCATGGCGCTCACTCGCAAGCTGTTTAGAGGTAGTGCCGCTGGCGATGAGACAGTGGGCGCCGGAACACGCGCCGCACGCGATGGTCACGAACAGGAACGGCCACGCCAGCCCGAGGGCGGCGAGAGAATCCTCGTTAATATTGAAAGCCGGGGCATCAACCGCGACACCTCGGAAGCCGCTGAAAAGAACGCCGAGAAACATTCCGACAAGCCCGATGTAAAGGAAATGCACATTGACAAAATCCCTCGGCTGAAGGACAAGCCACACTGGAAGCCACGCCGCAAAAACCATATAGACGCTCAGAACGATCATCCATACGGTTGGATCCAGATTGACAGGCCATTCAAATCCCATCGCAACGGAGAAAGCCGTGATTCCGAGGGCGAGGAGACTCATTGCGACGACCGGCATCTTCTTCCGGTACAACAGGAAGCCGACAAGGGGAGAAAGAAACGTAATGACAACGACCGATGTCGAGGCAATTCCGCCGAGGCGTGCATAGTGCTGGCCGTCGACGACCTCGGTCTGCAAGAGCGTCTGGTCCACAGGAAGATGGAGCCCTTCAAGATGATAGGTCGAGGTTAACGCAAGGGCGGCAAGCTGCAGGAATGCAGCGGTAACAAGGATGGAAAGAAGAATTGCAAAAGAGACAAAGAACAAGAAACCCTTCTTGCCCAGGGTCTTGCGGGCGATTTCAGCGATCGATTTTCCTCCTTCCCGTGCACTCACGAACAATACGCTGAAATCGTGCACCGCCCCAATAAAGATGACGCCGAGAATCACCCACAGCCACGTTGGCACCACACCATAGAAGATTGCGAGGGTGGGACCGACAATCGGTCCGGCGGCCGCAATGGAAGCGTAATGATGTCCAAAGAGAACAAACGGTCTCGTTGGCACATAGTCGACGCCGTCATTGATCGTTACGGCGGGGGTTTGGCTTTCCGGATCCACGCCAAGAATGCGTGCGACCCGACGGCCATAGAACCAATAACCGCTTCCCAAGGCAAGGAAAGAGGCGAGAAGAAGAAGGGCTATGTTCATACCGTGCGGTTTCCAGCCTTGGGAGACTACAGATCTTTCGACTCGACGAGGACGGCACCGGCCCGCTGCATCTCATCCAACGCCTTTTTTCCGTCGCCCGGTTTCAAGTCAACGGCCGCGACGGCATCGGTGACCACATAGGTTTTGAATCCCCGTTTGATGGAATCAAGGACGGACGCGCGAACACAGTAGTCTGTTGCAAGCCCTGTCACATAGAGCTCGTCAACTTTTTGATCCTTCAGATACCGTTCAAGGTCGAGGTTGGTAGCCTCGTAGGCAGAATAACCGTCATCTTTGTCGCCCGTTCCTTTCAGGAATACCTGCTGGATCGATGCGCTGGCAATGCCGGGATGAAACTCTGCTCCTTTGGAGTTGTGGACACAGTGGACGGGCCATTTTTGGAAATGAACGGTCCGGTGCGGATGCCAATCCTTCGATGCAACGACGACGGAAAATTTCGACATAAGGTCGTTGATGACCGGAACGACTTTGTCCCCTTCCGGGACAGCGAGCGCTCCGCCCGGACAAAAATCGTTTTGAACATCAACGAGAAGAAGTCCCCTCATTACTTTGCACCTCCAAGAAATGTATTGTGAAATTCATCAACGAGCTGTGACCTCAAATTCATGAGTTTCTTGCTGATCCCCACCTTGTAGACATGGGGATTTTCGAATCGCTTGTGTTCGGGGGAAAGCCTCGCCAGTCGTTCGCGGGCATGCCGGGCTGCCTCGGAGGCCGTGGTCCGGAATCTCTGTTCACCATTTTCCATGACCTGATGGAGGATCGGTTCTGCCTCCTTTCTGGTCACGAGGCTTCGGTTCTCGGGGAAGAACGGGTGAAAGATCAAATCGACATGTTGTTCCTCCGCCAGCCCCACGGCAGCGGCATAAAACGATCCGTCACGGCTCAGAACCCGAA
>JACPLA010000101.1 GCA_016186715.1 Ignavibacteriales bacterium
CACACGGCGCTTTCCAACGGTCGACTGTTGAGTACACGGGAAAACCGGGACAGCACTCGCACGTTTCATTGGTCCCAGGCGCTCCCCCATTCGAATTATCTGATTGCCCTCTTTGTCGGTGAATATACGGCGGCTCCGCTCCGGAGTGCATTTGGCACTATCCCGTTGACGGCATGGGTCTATGCCGGGCAGGAAGACCAAGCACGGTTTGTGTTTGAACGAACCCCCGACATGGTTGAGTTTTTCTCAAACAAGTTTCGGTTCCGATATCCCTGGGAAAAGTATGACCAGGTTGCCGCCTATGACTATGCTATCGGAGCTATGGAGAATACGAGCATCACCGGGCACAACGACCGCATTCTCCGGAACCCGGGGCAGACAGACGAGTTCGCCCCCTCATTCGATTCCTACAACTCAAACTGGACTGCCGAGTCGCTCATTGCCCATGAGCTCGCTCATCACTGGTTTGGGAACAACACGACATGCAGAAGCCTTGCCAACATTTGGATCAATGAAAGTTTCGCGTCCTACCTGATGATGCTCTGGGACGAACATAGACTGGGAAGTGAATATCTGCAATCGCAGACCTGGAGAGCTCTTCGTTCCTATTTGCAGTATGTCACAGACTCACACATCATCAGGCCCTTGGAATACCGTTACTTCGATTCACGGGATGAGATCTACAATGAGGAGACAACCTATCTCAAGGGAGCCCTCGTGCTGCACATGCTGCGGTGGATTCTTGGAGACGACCATTTCTTCGCAGCTCTCGGTTCTTTTCAAAATCACTATCAATTGTCCAATGTCGAGAGCACCGATCTCCTGCGGTCTATTGAGGAAGCAACGGGACAAAATGTTCAATTTTTTTTCGAGCAATGGATCTGGGGCGGCGGACATCCTGTGCTTGACGTAACGTACTCGTATCTCCCGCGCCGCAGGAGAATCGAAGTCACCGTGGAGCAAGTCCAACCTATGGTGGAAGGGCAAGGTTTGTTCGACCTCCCCGTTGAAATCCGTCTTGACGTCAAGGGGAAAACCCGAAGAGAGATTGTCTGGGTGGGCAATCAGACCGACCGATTCTTCTTTGATTCTGACGACGCACCTGACATGGTAAGTGTTGACGGACGGGGGTGGCTTGTTGTCGACCTCCGGTTCAAGAAGCGACTCTCAGAGCTTGTCTACCAGGTGAAGAACGACGATCTCTCCGGACGGCTTTGGGCGCTCAATCAAATCGTCGCTCAATTTGCTTCCGACCCGGCAGCGACGGCGGCCGTGCGATGGGTCCTTGAGAGCGACGCCCACTGGAGTCTCCGGGCCGAGGCCGCGCTTCAGTTACGGTCGATCCATTCGTCCGAAGCCGAGGATCTTCTCCTGGCTCAGCTTTCTTCAAACGATTATCATGTCCGAAAAGCGGCTGTGATCGCGCTCGGTTCGCGCTACACCGACAAGGCTCGTGCGGCTTTGCGAAAAGTCCTCGAAACCGATTCGGTCGATGACGTCGCCGCTGCTGCCCTTGTTGCTCTCGCGAAAATCGACGGCTCCCTCTCTCTGGAGTTCTTCAAGAACCAACTTCAAATCACTTCCTGGTACAATACACGCGAGAACGCTGTCCTGAAGGCAATTGAAGTCCTTGCCTCGGACCACCAGGTTCCTTCCGCTACCCGCTTTGTACCCTTGGCCCGGAGCTATACAAGCCTTCAACATCACTATGCCCTCCGGCTTCAGGCTCTCAACACTTGGGCCGCTTGCGCACCGACCGATCCTCAGCTTCTCGAACGACTCATCCTGTCCGCGCGGACCGACATTCTCCCTGTGAGAACAGCGGCTCTTGAACTCCTGGGAAAACTCAGGGACGAACAAGCCCTCACAAGTCTCCAGGAGGTCGCCTTCAAGAACGGCGATCCTGACATCCGGAAAGCCGCCCGGGACACGATCGAAAAAATCCGGCGTGCGCTGAACCCCCGATGAACTGCAAAAGGTGTTTCGAACGTGACCGTTCTTCCCGGACTTTTTCCGCCACAACTCACAAGCAATTTGATTATATTTCTTCCGCTTTTTAGAGTTTCACCCACTCCCTCGGAGATCAGCCATGCGACGACTAGCAACGTACCTTGAACTTGGTTTGGTTCTCATGGTGTTCTTCCTTCTTGCAGCGTTTGTCGGTCCGCCCCCCTCCAACGACACTCAAACGGGAAGCCCGGTCACACCTTCTGTCCCCCGGGTGAGTCAATCCGAGATACCCGCCTCCTGGGATCGAAATTTGAGACTGCCCGGGCAGAGCGATCGCATTGCGAATTATACCATGGATGTTGTTCTGAACACCGAGACAAACACAATTTCCGGATGGGAGATTCTCGAATGGAAGAATACCACCGGAAGGTTTCAATCAGACTTCCCTTTTCATCTGTATCATAATGCCTGGAAGAACAACCGAAGCACGTTTGCCCGTGAAAACGACTGGAGACTCGGGAGGGTGGGATTGCGGAATGAAGACCTCGGATACACAAACGTCAAGAGTGTCACTCACCTTGATCGACGCGGGGAAACCGACGTAACATCTACCCTCCGTTTCATCCAGCCAGACGATGACAATCCCGATGATCAAACCGTCTTCCAGGTGTCCACTCCGCGACCCGTCCCCCCCGGCGGAACATTACACTTGAAGATTGAATTCGAGACCAAACAACCCCTTGCTCTCCGCCGCACCGGGGTGGTTCGCGATTATCATTTTGTCGCACAGTGGTTCCCGAAGATTGGCGTTTGGTGGAAGGGTGAATGGAACTGCCGTCAATTTCACAACTCGCCGGAGTTTTTTGCAGACTATGGAGTTTATGACGTAAAGATTACAATTCCGGCGACGTACGTGATTGGAGCAACCGGAGGGATTCCAAAGGAGGAGGTGAACAACCGCAACGGGACCAAGACGGTCCGGTTCATTCAGGAAGACGTGCACGACTTTGCCTGGGTCACGGCCCCCGATCTTGTCCGTTCGGTCAGGACGTTCGTCCATCGAGACCTGGAGCCGGGAGAAAATCCGGAGCGGCATCACCGGCTGCGGGACGTTACCGTGATTCTCCTGTCGCAACCTCACCATGACAATCTCATCGATCGGTACTTTGAGGCGACGTTCAATGCTATCCGGTACTATGGCGAATGGTACGGCGAATACCCTTATGAAACGCTCACGGTGGTCGATCCCGCCAACGACAGCCGTTCGGGTGGCATGGAATATCCGACGTTGTTCACGGGCGGAGGAAACATGTTCGCACCTAAGGAACAACCCTCGCCTGAAAGCGTCACTGTCCACGAATTCGGCCACCAGTTTTGGTACGCCATGGTAGGCAACAACGAATTCGAAGAAGCGTGGCTGGATGAGGGCTTCAATACATATTCTCAGGACAAAGTCTTGCAAACCGCTTGGCCGCCGTTCAGGGCTGTCCGATATTTCTTTGGCGGGCCGGGCGCCGGGACGTATGTCGGGTTTCCCTATGTGTTTCATGAAGTATCAGCCTCCCGATACGAACTGAGGAATCTTGAAGTACGTCGGATGGGAAAAAACGACGTCATGGCCCGAAGGGGGTGGGAGTATTATCGAAGCTACAGTCTCAATTCGTACACCAAGCCGGCCCTGTCGCTCCATCAGCTCGAACAATATCTCGGGGAAGAAACGATGTACCGCGTCATGCGCACTTATCATCACCGGTACAGGTTCAAACACCCTACTTCTCAGGATTTCATCAACACGGTGAATGAAATCAGCGGGAGAAATATGAATTGGTTTTTTGAACAAACCTGGTTCAGCTCCAACCTTTTTGATTACAGCATTGACGCGATTACCAACCGTCTGATCCCTCCTCCCCGGGGAATCTTCGACTCCATGCCTCCGGATGCGCCGGCAACGCCCGGGTACGAATCCACCGTTGTAGTCAAGCGGGAAGGAGAAGCGATTGCTCCGGTGGATGTGCTGGTCGTGTTCGAAGATGGAAGGAAAGTCCGGGAATTCTGGGACGGGGTGTACCGCTGGAAGAAGTACGTTTACCATACCGATTCTCCCGTACGGTACGCCGTGGTTGACCCGGGGCTCAAGCTTGCCATGGACGTGAACTACAATAATAACAGCAAGGTTTCCAGACCGCGGGACTTTCGCTCGCTCTCGGCCCGAAAACTTGCCTCCCAATGGATGTTCTGGGTGCAGAACTATCTGGAATTTGCCGCTTTCTGGCACTAACTCATGGAATTCCTGATCCCATTTTTTTTCGTGATCCTCGGACTCGCTCCCTTCATTCTGGCTATAATTCTTTTTGTCAGAGTGGGTGAACTTGCCAGGAGAATCAAAAAGCTCGAAACACAACTTGGTGAACCTTCTGCTTTGCAGCCGGAACTCCCGTCGCCGCCCTTGGCCCCCCGGACACCTCAGCCTACGGTTCTTGAACGTCCGAGTCGGCCGGTGCAAGCAAAAGAAGAACTGGAAGCAATCATCGGCGGGAAACTGATGAACCGCATTGGCGCGTTGGCCCTTGTTCTGGGTGTCGGATTCTTTCTGAAGTACGCGTTTGATAATAACTGGATCACCGAGACGATGCGGGTGCTGATCGGAATCGCAGCAGGAATACTCTGCCTCCTTGGAGGACATCGTTCTCATTCAAAGGAATATCGCGTCTTTGCCCAGGGACTGGTGGGGGCCGGCATCGCAATTTTGTATCTCTCGCTTTACGCCTCGTTCAATTTCTATCACTTGATTCCCCAGTGGGTCGCTTTTCTGCTCATGTCGGCCGTGACTGCGGTTGCTCTCGGCCAGGCGGTTTTCTATAACTCTTTGGCGGTCTCACTTCTCGGCTGGGCTGGAGGTTTCCTCACCCCGTTTCTTCTCAGCACCGGTGAGTCCAATGAGATTGCCCTCTTCACCTATGTTGCACTTCTCGCCGTCGGACTTCTTGCCATCACCATCCGGAACGAAACATGGTTCGTCCTTGAGCCGCTTACCTTGTTCGGTACCTTTGTCGTGTACTTTGCCTGGTACGGAGAGTATTATGTTTCGAGTGATCTGTTCCTGACAGGTTTCTTCCTTTTTCTTTTCTGGATCCTTTTCCAAGGCGTCGATATCGTCCGCGTAAAACTCGCCCTGGTCAGATTCAGGGAACTGCGTCATCTGAGCCAGGCGGCCAACGCGCTTCTCGCCTTCAGTGCTGCATACATTCTTTTGTATTCCGATCACCGCTCTGCCCTTGGACCGACGGCCTTCTGCATGGGAATCCTCTACGCACTGACAGTCATTGTCACGCAACTGTTCCGCTCGACGGAACGGTCCGTTGAAACGAGGAACGGATCGATTGCGGCGGTGTTTCTTCTGGTTGGCACGGGATTAGAGTTCAAAGATATTGCAACAATTCGGTTGTGGGCCCTGGAGGGGTTTGCCCTTTGGTGGCTTGGGATACGGAATCACCGGCTGTATTTGTCCCGATCAGGTCTCGGGTTTCTTGGAGCTTCCACGGGATTCTTCCTCGTGGCTGAAGGATCCCTTCTCTATTCTCCCCTGAGTGAATTTTCTATCCTGTTGAACCATCGTGTGCTGACGGCCGTGATGATCGCGGCGGCTCTGGGCGCCGGCGCTTTTCTGTCAGCGCGTTTTGACGAGCCGCTTGCCAACCGAGCACGTCCCTGGCTTGGCGTGGCCTCCTTGCTGCTGCTCTTCCTTTTGCTGACAGCGGAGGCAAACGACTATTTCCGACTGACCATTGAGCAACTTCGAGAGCAGATGACAGGGACGGGGCTTCAGGCCGAGCTGTCCCGGATTCAGAACGAACGCCAGCTTGCCATGTCGGGGTTGTGGCTCCTTTATTCCATCGCTGTTATGGTGATCGGAATTCTTCGCGGCGCGCGCGCACCGCGGTTCCTCGCCATCGGCCTGTTTGGTCTCGCCATCGTGAAGATTTTTATCGTCGATCTTTCGTTTCTTGAAACGCTGTACCGGATCTTTTCGTTTGTGGGACTTGGTCTCATCCTCCTGACCGTGTCGTACCTCTATCAACGCTACAAACTCCTGCTATTTGGACAATCGCCGAAAGAACAAAAGGACTAACCATGGATGTTCTCCAAGCGTTTCGCCTCGGTGTGAGAAAAACCAATCAGGCAAAACGCATCATTTTCTTCGCCTGGCTTGTCAACACCGCACTGGCAATGACCGTCGTATTGCCCATGCTCTCCCGGCTTGACGACTACATTGGCGACACCGTCATGGAGGAACAGCTCCTGGAGCAGATCGATGCAAACTGGCTCCAGACCTTCAAGGAAGACTATAAGGACAACGATCTTGTTGGAGCGCTCGACTATACCATCTTTGGCGCCGCTCCGTTCCTCGTTCACTACGATTCCTACCTGTCGGGATCGGTCATCAGACCGATCGGCAGGTTTTTCTTCGACCTGATATTCCGGCTCAGGATCGGATTTGAATATCTCGGCCCTCTCACCATTCTGGCCTTCCTGTATGTTCTCGCATCGACGTTTCTTGCCTCGGGCTTCGTCGGAATGTTTGCAAAGGACTACCGGCTTTCGTTTCAGGAGTTTCTGATCGAGGGAGCAAAATACTTTGGAAGGTTCTTCCGCCTCTCGGTTCTTTCCCTCATTGTTTATATGATTGTATTTGGAACACTGCTGGACTGGTGGGCGCAGAGTATCCCGCTGTGGACGGCGAACGAAAGGTCCGAGATGGTTCCGTTTGTGCATTACATGATCAAGAACGGAACGACCGTCCTTCTTCTCGGATTTCTCACGCTCTGCTTCGATTACGCCAAGATCCGTATCGTGCTCGAGGACCGGCTCAGCGGCCTTTTTGCCTCTTGGGCAGGATTGAAGTTTGTCCTTCAGCACTTTTTTCCGACAACGGGCCTGTATTTGTTTCTTTCATTGATCGGGATTGCGGCAATCCTCTTCACCGTGTCGCTCCAGGGGATGGTTCATCCCTCGGGATATTGGACGATTCTCTTCGTATTCCTCATTCAACAGGTGTATCTCGGCGTGAGGCTGTGGGTACGAGCCTTGTTCTACGCTTCGCAGACCCAACTTGCACAGAGGCATCTTCGAATCCAGGGCTTGTCGGCATTACGGTAGTGTCTTATTTTCGAAGCTACCTCTGTGGAAATCTCTTTTTCTCTCCGTGTCTCTCTGTGAAATTAATCCAGGTATAATTACTCTCTGCCTGCCGTCAGGCAGGGAGTGACACAGAGGTCTGGCAAATGCTGGTCAGTAGAGAGACCCTGCCGATCGATCAACTCCGTTGAGCTTCATCCCTTTTTTTACTATTTTGCTGCTCATTTTGAACCGTCCAACACGCACAATTCTGTTATGTCCCATGAAGGCGCGAGTGGCACGCATGCTGGTCTTGGCTTGCGTGGTCGGGATGTTGCTCTCAAAGTCAGATGCGCAGATTCGACAATCGGCCCTGCGGCACAACCTGGCTGTTTTCCAGCCGGGTGAACGTCTCCAGTACAGGGTCAAATGGCTTTTTTTCAGAATTGGAACGATTGTCGTTGAAACGGACAGCATTCCCGGCAGTCCTTTATTCGTGAAAGCCACCATTACCTTGGATTCCAACCCGAATTTCTTCCTCATCAGCATCCACAACCGCTATGAGGCCATTGTCAACAGTACTCCCGTCCGTTCTGAACGACTGCGATCAATAGAACGCAGCGGCAATGACACTCTCCTCACGACTTATCAGTTTGTCGACTCTCTGGAACAGATTATCATGGAACAACGAATCCTCCCCGCCGACACTGTTATCAAAGCCGGAGTTTTGGACAGTATCGATCGTTTTTTTGATGGCTCCTCTCTCTTCTTCCTTGCTCGTACACTGCTACACTCCGGCTCCCAGGAGTCGGTCCCGACGATGGTCGACTTCGATCTGTTCAGAACGGATATCATTTTCAGCAACAGAGTTGTTCCGCGTTCAATCAGCACTTTTCACGAAGAGATTGAAACCAGAGAGCTTTATGGCCGGGCAAACTTTGAAGGAAAAACGTTCGCCGGCTTTTCAGGGGGATTCAAAGGATGGTTCAGTAACGACGAGGCGGCGGTTCCGATTCAGGCCGAAATGAACATCACCCTCGGGTCCGTCGATATCGAACTTGAACAATGGTCGCGGGCAGGGTGGCAGCCCCCCCGAATGCAGAAAAAACCATGACGCCGACAACAGTCTTCGTCACCGGCGCGACCGGGTTCATCGGCACAAAGCTGGTCAATGAACTTGTCCGCAACGGCCACGCGGTACACGCTCTTTCCCGGCCGACCAGCAACCGTGAAGGGCTGGACCATGAACGAATCAAGTTTGTTATGGGAGACATCACCGACAAGGAATCTCTCCGCAGGGGGATGGAAGGGTGTACCCAGGCGTATCACCTGGCCGCCTATGCCAAGAACTGGGCGCCGGACCCGTCTTTGTTCTATCTGCAGAATCTGGAAGGAATGAAGAACGTTTTTGATGCGGCCCGGGAGGCCGGAGTCGGTCGCGTCGTATTTACATCCACGATCGTCGTGTTCGGCCCGACGCCACCCCGGGTTGTCGGAAACGAAACCATGCCTCGCATTACCCGCCGGTACTTCACAGAATACGAAGAGAGTAAGGCAATTGCAGAACAAGAGGCGCTCGGGTACGTCGCACGCGGACATTCGATCGTAATCGTCAACCCGACCCGCGTCTACGGCCCCGGGAAACTTACCGAGGGAAATTCAGTGTCGCTCATGATCGACATGTACGATCGTGGGAAGGTTCCTGTGCTGCTGAACAACGGGGTCAACGTGGGAAATTATGTCTTTGTCGACGATCTTGTCAAGGGACATATCCTCGCGATGGAGAATGGAAAACCGGGGGAACGTTACATTCTGGGAGGGGAAAATTCCTCGCTCAAGAACCTGTTCCGCCTGGTTGACGAAGTCAGCGGAAAGAAACATTTCCAGGTTAACCTTCCGCCTGCTCTTGCCTATGTGTATTCCTCTTTAGAGAAGAAAAAAGCGGATTGGTTTGGCTTTTATCCGCAAATTACCCCCGGCTGGGTCGAAACGTTTCTGCAGGACTGGGCCTATTCCTGCTTGAAAGCGGAGAAGGAATTGGGGTATACGATCACTCCGTTGAAAGAAGGAATTCGGCTCACGTATGAATGGTTGCACCATCTGAGGAACAACAAACAATGAGCGCGTTCGACACCTCACTCTCTCTCAAAGGCCTGTTTTCGGGGGATCACAAGAAACCCACTCTGATTTTGCTTCTGACGCCGTTTCTACTCATGGTGTTCAAATACTATGGATCCAAAGAATTCTATCGGGAGTATCTTCAATCAACGATAGTTCTCGGTGGAAATCCGGAATGGACAGCGACGATCTTTGTTTTCTTTTCCTCCGTTGTTCTCTTTGGTCTCGTTCCGCTTGTCATCATCAGATTCATTTTTCGGGATCCGCTTTCTTCGTACGGCCTGCAGTTGGGAGATTGGTCCTTCGGCTGGAAGGCCCTTCTTGTGCTCTCTCCAATCTTCGTAGTATCAGCGTTCCCGTCGTCCCGGATGTCCGATTTCGTTGCCGAATACCCCCTGTACGAGCGGGCCGGTGAAACAGCGCGCACGTTCCTGACACACGCTTTCTCGTATTTGTTTTTCTATGTCGCATGGGAAATCTATTTCCGCGGGTTCATGCAGTTTGGCCTCCGATCGTCTCTGGGCGATTGGAACGCGATCCTGGTTCAAGTCATGGCATCCTGCCTGATTCATATCGGAAAACCGGCCGGTGAGACATTCAGCTCAATCATCGGCGGAATTGTCTGGGGGATGCTTGCGTTCCGGACACGATCCTTGGTGTATGGAATCGTCACTCATTGGATTCTGGGAATTTCGCTCGATTTCTTCATCGTCTATTTCTAACCACTTTCAGGTTCGGATCGTCCATGTTTCTTGACCGCAGACTCATTTTCGGAAAACTCGAGCTACAGCTTACCGACGCTCTGGTCATCGCTGCGCTTCTGTTCTTCAGCCTGGTAGCCCTTGTGTTCTTTCTGAGAGTCGAGGGATGGTCCATGCTTGTCCTGAAAAACGCGGGTGTTGCTCTTTTCTTCCTGGGCGCCGTCTACGTGACGCCCAGGATTCATCATCGGTTCTTGCGCTTCCTGGTCCGTGTCGCCGCCATTACGCTTTCCTATGCCTATCTTTTTGGAGCTGTCGACAAGCTTCAGCTGATTTTCCACGACGAGTGGCTGGACCCGTACATTCTCGATCTCGAACAGTATCTCTTCGGGTTTCAACCTACCCTTTGGACAGAAACATTCACTTCTCCCTGGCTGACCGAGTGGATGATGTTCTCGTACGTCATTTATGTGCCGCTCTATCCGATTCTCTGCGGTATTATTTATTTTACGCGTGGGGAATTACCGATGGAAGAGTACTTCTTCACTCTGGGATTGACGAATATTCTCTGCGATATCGGTTTTATCCTCTTCCCGGTCGCGAGCCCGATGTATTACATCAAGGAGATCTACACAGTTCCTCTCGACGGCTATGTTTTCACATTTCTGGGAGAACTAATGCGGAGTCAACTCCATTACGCCGGAGGATCGATTCCCAGTCCCCACGCGGCCGCTGCGACCATTATGTGGGTCATGGCCTTTCGTTATCACCGGCCTTCATTCTACGTCCTCACACCGATTGTGCTGTCGCTGTACGTCTCGACTTTCTATGGGCGATATCACTATCTGACGGATGCAATAGTGGGAATCATCACTGCTGCGATTGCTCTCGCGCTCGCGCCGGTGCTCATGAGAGCCTGGGACCGACTGGTGGAGAAGGGAACAATACGACTGATGTTCTCCCGCACCGAAGCTGAGTAGACGCGCCCGGCATTCTCTTGCATTTCGGGCGCAAAACGCGTACCATTTTTCCACTCACCAACCTTCGCAACCCTGGTTCATGACCCTTAGCGACCGGATCCGTTTGCTTCTTTCCTCCCCCGACGACGCCACGCTCGATGTCTATGAAACACCGCATATAGGACATGCTTTTTTCATTGTGACAATTTTTGCCTTTGTTTCATCCTTCAACTCGTTCCTTTCCGCAGGGATCAAGTCGGAGAGTTTCGGCTTCAGTCTCATCGCATTCCTTGGCACCTTCTTCGTCACGTACGTCACCTGGGTTTTCCTTACCATCGTGTTTCATCTCGCGGCAGAAGTCTGGGGCGGTTTGGGGGAGCTTCCCAATGCTCTGGCCTTCGTAGGCTTCGCCGCTGCTCCGATGATAATTACTTCCGTTGTCTCGGTGTTTGTGACCGTCGGCGGAGGTGTGGTTTTACCCGAAGATCCTGAAAAGATTCTCCCGAAAATCAGCCTCATCATGACACTGATTGGAATGGGATGGGGATGGCCCGGACTGCTATGTTACTACGGGCTGAAAAACGGAGAGCGACTTCATGTTGCCAAGGCAGCGACGATTTCCCTTGTGGCTTACATCAGTATCGCCGTCTACGAATTGAACACCTCTTCAGCATTTGACTAATGTCCGAGCCGTCAATGGCTTGAATATGAAAGGACCAACGATGATCCGCTTTGCGAAAATTCCTCTGCTCCTGTTCCTTCTCCTCCTCTCCTGCCAGCCAGCTTCCGACTCATTCGACATTCTGATTGTCAACGGCACCCTCATCGACGGAACCGGTAATCCATGGTTCCGTGCCGATATCGGAATCCGGGGAGAGAGAATTGTTGCCGTTGGAATGCTGCGCGGCGCCAGGGCATCCCAAGTCGTCGATGCCCACAAGAAAATCGTGTCACCCGGATTCATCGACATGCTGGGCCAGTCTGAGCTGAGCCTTCTCGTCGATGGAAGGGGAATGAGCAAGATTTCACAGGGAATTACCACGGAAATAACGGGGGAAGGAACGTCGGCCGCGCCGGTAAATGACCGAATTGTCGAAGACTTGAGACCCTGGATGGAACAACATCAGATCACGGTCGACTGGAAAGACCTTACGGGATACTTCCGCAGGCTGGAAGCGTCCAAACCCGCGATCAACATCGCAACGTTCGTCGGCGCCACTCAGGTCCGAAAGCACGTCATCGGCCACGAGAACCGTCCTCCGACGGTGGAAGAATTGGAGCGAATGAAAGAGCTTGTCCGGACCGCGATGGAACAGGGTGCACTGGGATTGAGTACATCACTCATCTACTCGCCGGCGACATATGCCAGGACGGACGAGTTAATCGAGCTGGCGAAAGTTGCAGCCGAGTACGGCGGAATCTACGCCAGCCATATTCGGGACGAAGGGAACAAGGAAGTTGAGGCCATCTACGAGGCCGCCGACATCGGGCGGGCGGCAAACCTTCCGGTGGAAATCTGGCACCTGAAGGCCGCTGGGAAGCAAAACTGGGGGAAAATGGCCTCCATAGTCCGGCTGATCGAACAGCACCGCGGCCAGGGCCTGGACATGACAGCCGATATCTACCCCTACCCGGCCAGTTCCACGCGACTCAACTCCCGGATTCCGTCGTGGGCGCACGAGGGCGGAGTACCAAAGCTGCTTGAGCGTTTGCAGGATCCGGTTGTTCGCAAACAGATCCGCGACGAAGTGCTGGGCCTGACGGCAGGAACGGACAACTCCTTTGCTTCAACGGGCGCGGAGGGGATCTTGATTTCCGGGGTCAATAACCCCGAGCTCAAGCAATACGAGGGAAAACGGTTGAATGAGATCGCGGCAATTTGGAACAAACACCCGGTCGACATGATGCTCGACCTCGTTCTCGGCGATTCAGGACGAGTCTCTGCGGTCTTTTTTTCCATGAGCGAGGAAGACGTCCGAATGGCCATGGCACAGCCGTGGGTGAGCTTCTGCACCGACGGCGGCCAGCGAGCCCTTGACGGACCGCTCAGCGAAGGAAAACCGCACCCGCGTGCCTACGGAAGTTTTCCAAGAATTCTAGGACGATATGCCCGCGAGGCAAAGCTCCTCTCTCTTGAAGATGCGATCAGAAAAATGACTTCCCTTCCGGCGCAACGAGTAGGACTGAAAGACCGCGGCCTGCTGAAAGAGGGATTCTACGCGGACATCGTGATCTTTGACCCGGAAACAATCATCGACAAGGCCACATTCGAGAATCCGCATCAGTACTCCGAAGGCATTTCCCACGTGCTGGTCAACGGTCAGGTGGTGTGGGAGAACGGAACATTCGCGGGAAACTATCCGGGGAGAGCACTGAGGGGACCGGGCGTCAAAAGGTAATTATTCCGCGTGAAGACGTCCGATTTCTCCCCCTGATTCGGCAGAGAAATCGGACATCTCTCCTAGCTAGATTTTCCTCCCCCGCAGCACCCTCGTCCAGCGAACGATCTGTTTCTTGACTTCCTGAGGAGATGTACTCCCTGCCGATTGTTTTTGTTCCACGCTCTTGTGCGGAAGGAGGAAATCGAAGACATCGCTGTCAAAGGACTTCGAAAATATTTTCAAGGTTTCCAAATCGAGATTCCCAAAAAACATGCGATGGTCAAGGCAATAGGAAACGATCTTCCCGGTCACCTCATGCGCTTCCCGGAAGGGGACTCCCTTGCGGACCAGGTAGTCGGCGACATCCGTGGCCGTCGTGAAGTCCTCCCGTAATTCTTCCGTCAGACGATTCTTGTGGAACGTCGTGTGAACCAGCATATGAGAGGCAACGAAGAGAGACTGACGAGTCGTATTGACCGCATCAAACATTGGGAATTTGTCTTCCTGCATGTCCCGGTTATATGCCAGGGGAAGACCTTTCATCAGCGTCAGAAGATTCATCAACGCGCCGTAGACTCTTCCCGCCTTTCCCCGGACAAGTTCCGCTATATCGGGATTCTTTTTTTGCGGCATGATGCTGCTGCCGGTGGCATAAGCGTCGCTGATCGTGACAAAGGAAAACTCCTTGGTCGACCAGAGGACTACTTCCTCGGCCAACCGGCTGAGATGCATCAGGATCAGCGCGCAACTTGAAACGAACTCGATGAGATAGTCCCGATCGCTCACCGCATCGATGCTGTTTTCGACAATTCCGTCAAAATGAAGCTTTCTTGCCGCCTTGAGCCGGTCAATCGGAAATGACGTCCCCGCGAGGGCCGCCGCGCCGAGGGGGGACTTGTTGAGTCGGACGCGGCAATCCTGCAATCGTTCATAATCACGCTCAAACATCGAGACGTACGCCAGCAGGTAGTGCGAAAGCATCACAGGCTGTGCCCGCTGGACGTGTGTATACCCCGGCATCAAGACACCAAAGTACTTTTCCGCCTTGTAGAGAAGAACACGCTGCATTTGAGTCAGCAGACGGCTCAATTCCCGAATGGCGCTGCGGAGATACAGTCTCTCATCGAGGGCAACCTGGTCGTTCCGGCTCCGGCCGGTGTGCAGTTTTCCCCCCAGAGGGCCGATCTTCTGAATCAACCTATGCTCGACGGCGAGATGGACGTCTTCATAGTCCCCGTTCAGCCGGAACTTTCCCGTTTCGATTTCTTTCTGAATGGCTTTCAGGGCGGTTTTCATGCGCCTCCCCTCGGCCGCTGTGAGAATTCCGCAAGCCGAGAGCATTTCCACGTGTGCGACGCTTCCGGCAATATCCTCCTGATAGAGCTGCCGGTCAAGATCAATCGACGATGAAAACTTCAGTGCAATTTCCGAGAGCGGCTCCTTGAACCGACCGCCCCAGAGAGCTTGATGAGCCATGGCGTGATATCCAATTGTAAAAGAGGGGAGCGTCAACAGATTTGTGAAGAGTCAAGATAGGAAAAAATGGAAAGGGGAGCAACGGGAATGTCCTGAGACCTGAACTCCAAATCTCAAGCACCCGATCTTAAGCACCAAATCTCAAACAATATTCAAATGACCAGAATTGGGAATGATCAAAACCCGTCGTTTTGAATTTCCGCCATTTTGAAAACTTGAATTTATCCCGCTTCTTGGTGCCGCTTTCCAGGCTCCCGCACCCGAGCAGGATCCAAGACCGGGAGATTCCGCTTTATACGGAATTCTGAGAAAGCGGAATTTGGGACTTAGAACTCATGTCATTGAAATTTGGTGCTTTTCTCAGAGTCCATCCAACACACAGCACTCACGCACCGAAATCACCGCAAATGATTGATGACAAAAGCCTGACAGTACACCTTGATCTGGTCGCGGACGGAACGGAACACGTTCAGAACTTCCTCACGTGTTCCGGTGGTAAGGGCAGGATCCGGAAAATCCTGATGAAACTGCCGCACTTTGGCGGGGAAATAGGGACAGTGCTCACGGGCATTGTCGCAGACAGTCAGTACCATCTCGAATTCCAGATGCTTGACATCGTCAATCGTCTTGGATGTATGACGCGAGATATCAACACCGGCTTCCTTCATGACCGCCACAGCATTCGGATTTAATCCATGGGCCTCCACACCGGCGCTGTGGATTTCGGCCTTCCGGCCGGCAAACGTACGCAACCATCCTTCGGCCATCTGACTGCGACAACTGTTGCCCGTGCACAAAACCAGAATCCTCACTGAATGATCATCCTCATGTAGACCGCCGAAGAGGGACACAGTTCCCGGAACTCTCTGGACGTTCTGACAAAATCCGGTACCTGACCTTTGTCGTGTTTCTCAAACCCCGCCTTCAAAAAAAATCCCTCAGCCGTTGTGGTCAAAAGTCCTACTTCCCGGATGCCGCGCCGCCGCGCCTGATCCAGAATTCTCCTGTACAGCGCGTTTCCTACTCCGGTACGCCGAACGGCCGGTTGGACAACGAGAGAGCGGAGGAGCGCCCCCGTGCCGCTGATCTCAAGTCCGACAGCGCCGATAATGCTTTCGCCGGACCGGGCCACAAGGAAGTCTGAAAGATGCTCTGCCACGTCCTGCCAGGGAAGATCCGCCGATTTCAACAGTTCCTGAATTTCGCCAAGGTCTTCCTTACGGGCAGGTATGATCTGAACGGAGTTCACTCAGGTTTTCTCTCCGTAGACTGTAATGCTTTCAATCATCGCGCCGGAGGAACGAAACTGCGCCAGTTCCGATTGCGTAAGGTACTCAAGCAGGATTTCATCCGAAAGCGTTATGGGTTTTTCCTTTTTTACCGAAACCTGTAAAAAACCCGCCTGTTCAACCAACTCAAGATATTCATCGCGCTGTGTGGCTCCGGAAACACACCCGGCATACATCTCCACCGCCCCAAGAATGGGAATCGGGAGATTGCCTCTGAGAACAATATCCGAGATGCTAAAGTGCCCTCCCGGTTTCAGGACTCTGTGAATCTCTGCAAACGCCCTCTCCTTGTTGGGAACAAGATTCAAGACGCAGTTGCTGATGATCACATCGACGGAATTGGAACCGACGGGCAGCGATTCGATCTCTCCCAGACGAAACTCTACGTTTTGAAATCCAAGCTTGTGCTTGTTCGCATTGGCTTTTTCGATCATAGCCTCCGTCATGTCCACTCCAATCACAACCCCCTCCTCCCCAACGATCCGGCGTGCGACAAAAACGTCGTTTCCCGCGCCGCAGCCAAGGTCCAAAACTGTATCTCCGGGATTGATCACGGCAACATCCGTGGGAATACCACAGCCGAGACCCAGGTCCGCCTCCGCAACGTATCCCTCCTTCTGGAAATAGTCGTCGGCCATGACGGCGACATCTCCCGAACATCCGCAGCCAGATCCGCAACAGGATGCCGCCCCGGTTTCCCTGGCCTGACGGGCAATCCGGCCATATTTTTCTTTGACCATGTTTTTGATGCCTTGTTCTGATTTCATAGGATCTCCAAAAGAATTAGCAGCATTGTTGACGATTTCTCCTGAGTTCGTTCACAAGTTCCTCAATCGTGGCCTGGAGGCGATCAATGGCTTTCCAGTTCACGCAATAACACGACTTCGGGCCCTCGATCTCTCCCGTGATCAGCCCTGCCGCTTTCAGCTCCTTCAAGTGTTGGGAAACGGTAGACTGAGCCAGTGGAAGACCATCGACAATTTCCCCGCAGACGCATTCGTTCCGCTTGGAGAGCGTTTTGAGGATGGCAATCCGGGCTGGATGGGCCAATGCTTTGTGGAGGTCGGCAGCCGCTTGTTCCCGTTCCCGAAACAGATGAGCTTTACTGTGCGCCATACGTTTATCGTATTTTTACGATAATGTACTCCGAAAAGTTTCACCTGTCAAGAGGGAAAACAGGTTAGCCGGGGGTTGGAAGTGCGTAGGTGAGGGTAAATTGCTCCAGCCCTTCGACGATTTTCACCGCTATTTGCCGGCGAAGCGCATCATCCAGGAGCTTCATTTCGTCTTCGGGATGGGAAAGAAAAGCGGTCTCAACAAGAACATTCGGCATCTGGGTGGGGGCATTCAGCGCGAAATTAAAACTCCCGACGACCCCAAATTGGTCAAACCCCAGCTCGAGCATTTTGTCATATAGGATATTGGCAAGCGGTTTGAAACCGACATACCGGTAATAGGTGCTGGTGCCTTTTGTTCGTTCCGGGTCCGTCGATACACCGATCGAATTACAGTGAATGCTGACGAGGATTCTTGCATAAGAGGCAAGAACTTTTTCCGCCCGCTCAACCATTCCGGACCCGCTGTCATCACTCCTCGTCATGACGACCGTGGCACCCTTCGCCCTGAGAAGCTCCTCGAGGTGTTTCGCGATCGCAAGGGTGATATCCATCTCCCGCGCGCCCGTTGCCCCCAAGGCACCCTGATTATCGCCACCGTGCCCCGCATCGACTGCGATCTTCATTCCCCGAAGAACGGAATCCTTTGCGGCAATCCGTGGCGGTCTTCTGATGCGAATACGCAGCGCGGTTCCGTTCTCATAGCCCGCATCAAAGCCCCAATGCGACTGGTGTTTCAGCCTGATTGTCAGGCGGTAGTGATCTTCCGCCCGCTGGTCCCAGAAAACGCTCTCGATCCCCTCGGCAGCCAGATGATGGGTGATCCAGTTGGTATTGGAAGTCGCACCAAAGACATCCACGATAATTGCGGCAGGATTGACCTGCAGTTCTGTGGTAAACGGGAGCTTCTGAGAAAGGGCGACGACAACGAGGTCCTCGCCGCCTCCGCCTGTGGCCATGATCGACCCAACCAGAGATTTCGGCGCGGGTGTTTCGGGCGGAAGCAATTTTGCAAAATCCTGTGGAAGCCAGGCCGTCATGACTTCGGAAAGCCGAACACGGTATTGCCGTCCAACCTTTCCCGTAACCGTCATTCTCACTCCCGGCTGCAAATATCCAAGTTTTGCTCCTCCCAAGCGGTCGTCACCAAGCCCGACGTTGAGAAACGGCCTCCGCCCGGTCAGTTCTGCAACCCGCGGGAGCTCCCGCGGAAGAATCGAGACTTTTCCCTTCGATTCGGCCCGTTCACTGCTCCAAAAGCTCTTTCTCAGCTTGAATTCCACCGGCACCTCACGAGCCTCATCGTCTTCCCTTACCTGGTACCTTCCTACATATACGCCTTCAATCCCGGCCGCTTCTTTCGCCGCTAATTCCGTCATGGGAATGCCCGACTCCACATTACTGATGCTGAACGACGCCTCATAACCCGGACTCCCTTTGAAGCGCACCTCAAGGACATCCCCTGACCCCAGCCACCGATCCTCCGACGGCTCCATCAGAATACTCTCGATGGTTAGCTCTTCCTTCGAGGAAGTTCTGATTCCCTCGGGACGGATCAGGATAAAGTCGCGGGAAATCGAATCCCCGACCTGGGAGACCGCCGTCAGGTTCAGGCGATTTTCGCCGACATCGAGATTCATCATCCCGACAAATGCTCCGGTTGGATACACCTTCGCTTCGACTCCGTTGAGAAATGCCCTGGCGCCCGGGGTTGTACTTGCCGCGATCCGGTGACGCGGATAGGGAGCCTGGACAGTATCGGCTTCCGGAAGAACGACTCTAAGAAAAAGGGAATCGGAATATTGGACCGCCCGGGTCGTGTCAACGGAGACTTGGCCCGAAGCAGGGGAAAGGAATACCACAACAGCCAGGAGAATTCTCGATGGGAATTTCATCATTGATAAGAAGGGAAGAAATAAGGAAAGATTCAATAACCGGGGATGA
Organism: Ignavibacteriales bacterium; assembly: GCA_016186715.1. Taxonomy (GTDB): domain Bacteria; phylum Bacteroidota; class Ignavibacteria; order UBA10030; family UBA10030. The sequence continues at coordinate 19,049 of JACPLA010000101.1, forward strand.
TCACGCCATGTAACGCGGAACTCCGGTTCCGCATCACCAGCACTCGTCATCGGAGCCCTACTTTCGTGCTTTGCCGACCAGTTTCTTTTTCGTCACAAACCCATTCCGATTGACGCGATAGTATATCTTCAGCGGAAGACTGAAAATCTTCACAAAGCCTTCGCTTGCTTTGTGATCAAACCGGTCCCCGTCTGTATAAGTAGCCAGTCCCGTATCGTACAGAGAGTTTGGTGACCGACGTCCGACAAGCTCGATGTTACCTTTGTAGAGCTTGAGGTTTACAACTCCGTTGACGACACTTTGTGTTTCATTGACAAAGGCATCAAGAGCAACGCGCAGGGGAGAAAACCAGAGGCCGTTGTAGATCAGGTTGGCATAATCGTGTGCGAGTTTGGCCTTGTAATGCATCACTTCTTTTTCCAGCGTCAGTCGCTCGAGCTCCCGGTGGGCAAAATGCAGTGTGACCGCCGCCGGAGCCTCGTATACTTCGCGCGACTTGATGCCGACAAGTCGGTTTTCAACAAGATCCAGCCTTCCGACACCGTTCTCACCGGCAAGAGTATTCAGCCTGTCAATCAGTTCAGCCCCCTTCATGGATTTCCCGTGCAATGCAACAGGAACACCGCGCTTGAATTCAATCCTCACATCCGCCGGCTTGTCGGGCGCATTTTTGGGAGAGACTGTCCGCAGGTAGGCATCTTCCGGAGGCTCGGTCATCGGATCCTCAAGGACCCCGCATTCGATGCTGGTTCCCCACAGGTTTTCATCGATGGAATATGGACTGGCCTTCGTCGCCGTCACCGGGATTCCATGGCGCTCACAGTAAGCGATTTCTTCCTCACGCGACCGGAAGCTCCACTCCCGTAACGGGGCAATAACCTTCAGGTCGGGAGCCAACGCAGCGACCGCTGCTTCAAACCGAACCTGGTCATTTCCTTTTCCGGTGCAGCCGTGTGCAACGGCCGTGCATCGTTCCCGTTGCGCCACTTCCACGAGAGCTTTGGCAAGAAGCGGACGACCGATCGATGTCGCCATCGGGTAAGTATGCTCGTATAACGCACCGGCCTTCAGGGAAGGAAACAAGTACTCTTCAACAAACTCATCCTTTAAATCCTGAAGATAGACTTTCTTCGCGCCTGTTTTGTAGGCTTTCTCTGCAAGACCGGTAAGCTCTTTCTTCTGTCCCAGGTTTCCTGTCACGGTGATAACCTCGGCTCCATACTCCTCTTGAAGCCATTTCACAATCACCGATGTGTCAAGTCCGCCCGAATAGGCAACAGCAATCCTTGGTTTTTTCACCGTCGTTCCTCTGTTATATTCCGCCCCGTGATTGTTGTTAATGCCACCTCAACCTGGAGATATGTCCTTCTGAGGCCATTGCTTTTTCAAATTCTACAACGCAGACGCGCGGAGATCGCAGAGGATCGAGGAGATACGCAGCTTCGGAGGATATCACGCTGCCATTTCTCCGCGTCCTCCCCGCCTTGCCTACTTGTGTTCCATGGGGCGGGCAGGTGCGGCTCTGCGTTTGAAGAATACAATATTACCACGCTGACACAGTACTAGGCAACCCTTTTCTTCTCCGTCATGAGAGAGCGGATAATCTTTACAACCTCCGCCGTTTTCTTGACGGATACCGGCGTCACAAAGATCGTATTATCGCCGGCAATCGTTCCGAGAATCAAAGGATGCCGGAGGTTATCAATGATGGCCGCCACGCCAGGAGCCCTTCCGGGAAGCGTCTTGACGACAATCATTTCTTCGTTGCTCTCGATC
>JACPLA010000102.1 GCA_016186715.1 Ignavibacteriales bacterium
CATCCCGCTGACCATCGACCTTGGCGGGCGACATCGCATCAAGAAGATACCCCATCCGATCCGACTCGAGAAACAGGGCCAACTCCAGCGCACTGCTCGGAAGATCCTCGAAGTAATTCGTGCGGTCTGGGGTCGTCGAGCCGTTGTTGTTCCCTCCCGCCGCTTCCAGCCACTCGTCGAATTTTCCTTCCGGCACATTCCCCGACCCTTCAAACATGATATGTTCAAACAAATGAGCGAACCCCGTGCGCCCCGGTATTTCACGTCCTGATCCAACGTGATACCAGACATTCACTGTCACACGGGGAATCGAGTGATCCTCATGGAGGATCACGTTCAGTCCGTTGTCCAGAACAAAACGGGCGTACGGCACGGACAATCTGGTTTCCTGGGCAACCAGTGCGCTGAAAAAGAGCAACACAGCCACGACATGTTTCATGGAGCGCTCCTTGTGTAATGAATCAATCTTCTGCCGTGGGAGACAAGTCTCTCCCAGCGGGACAGAAGCTGCGGGCTTTCAAGCCCAGAACAATTTCGAATCGAACCATATTCAATTCTCGGGGAAAAAATCAAGACATACGGTTGCTTGACACCCGGGGGAAGATAGCCCGGAAAGCGCGAGGCACAAGCCCCGGAAAACGAACTCCCGCCGCAACGAGTGTATTTGCGAGGGCCGGTCGACACAAAATTGAAGAAGAGATTCGATTGGCCAGCATTGGTTTCCTCTTCGACAAAAGGGGGAGCATCGGTTTTTTCCCCAGACGAAAGGCCAGGCGGCGCGCCGTCTCAATTCCATCTTGAAGCGCGAAGTACACGCCTTCTCCCGTGAAGGGCTCGACGGTCTGGCGGGCGTCCCCTGCAAGAAAGGCCCGCGGATGATTGATCATAGCAGTCATGGGGCTGACGGGAACTGCCGCCGCGATCGCTCCGGACGGATCAAGAGAATCCAGGCGTTTCCGGGCTGCGCGACTTGTCCAAATCGTTCGCTCCAGGAAGCCATCAAAATCCCTCCGCAGCGAGGTCACACGATCCGTGCCAGTCACCAGCGCCACATTCGATCGCCCGCCATCAAGGTTCACGACTCCGCAATAACCACTCTCAAACAGAAACATTTCAACCGATGTTGCAATTTGTCTCTGGTACGAGGCGTGCCATTGCAAACCGACACGGTCTCCGGCTCTGCCAGAGCAAAGAAATTTGGCCCCAAGCAGACGCGCCACAAAAGAATTACGGCCGTCGGCACCAACAAGATACTCGGCCGTCGTTCTTCCTGCCGAACTTGCGATCACCCACTTTCGATCCCAGATGATTGATTTGATTTTCACGCCTTGCTGAACCTGCACTCCGTGTTCGGCGGCATGGTTAACGAGGAGTGCGTCCATCTCCCTCCGTCCGATCGCAAAGAAAGGGACCGCCAAGTTCGGAATCTTCACTTCGAGGGTGGAATGAAAAGAATCATGCACGCGAACCCCCGTCACCGGGGGAATCTCGAGAGCGTGAATCTTGTCTTCCACGCCCAAGATGCGAAAGAGGCTCCAAGCTTTGGGGTTGATGCAATCCCCGCAGATTTTTTCCCGGGGGAATCTGCTCTTGTCAAGAAGCAAAACCCGAACTCCTGCGCGCGCAAGCATCGTCGCGCAGGAAGAACCGGCGGGACCAGCACCGATGATCGCGACCTCATAATGAGATTCACCCTTCATGACGACCGAACAGGAGAGAGGAATTAATGCCGCCAAAGCCGAATGAGTTCGACAGGATGTAGTCGACCCGTTGACTTCGTGCCTGATTAGGAACATAATCGAGGTCGCACTCAGGATCCGGCGTCGCATAGTGAATCGTGGGAGGCAACAACTCTTTTTCAAAAATCATCGAGCAGATTGCGGCTTCAAGAGCACCGGTTGCTCCGAGCGGGTGAGCGTGCATGGATTTCGTCCCGCTGATCGGAATGTTCCCGGCCCGGTCCCCGAAGACCTGCTTGATGGCGAATGTTTCTATTTTGTCGTTCAGCGGTGTCGAGCTTGCGTGCGCATTGATGTAGCCGATGTCCTGCGGTTTGACGCTCCCCTGAGTCAGGGTGTCTCTCATCACCCGGGTGGTGCTTGCTGCGTCAGGTCGCGGAGCCACCATATGGTACGCATCGTTGTTGCATGAGTACCCGAGGACTTCGCACCAGATGTGAGCGTCGCGCTTCAAGGCTTGTGACAATTCCTCAAGCACCAGAGCTGCCGAGGCCTCTCCCATCACGAAGCCGTCTCTTCTCAGGTCAAACGGTCGACAAGCCGTTTCAGGATCGGGATTGAAGGTCAGAGCCTTGATCAGCGCGAATGCGCCGAAGGTGAGTGGGTAGAGTGGAGCTTCAGCCGCCGCGGCAATCATGACATCGGCATATCCCTCCTTGATATAGCGAAAGGCTTCCCCCACCGCAATCGCGCCCGATGCACAACTATTCGAATTTGCATTGCTCGGGCCGGTGAACCCATAGCGAATTGCAATATTGCTCGATCCGGCCCCGCCGAACACAACCAGAGCCAGACTCGGATCCACACTCCTCAGCCCCTGCGTCATATACCGTTCATGCTGGCGCTCCGCCCCCGAGACTCCGCCAAGGGCCGTTCCCATCGTTACCCCCGCGCGAGGATTCAACCTCTTGCGATCAATCTCCAGGCCCGCATCCTCAACAGCCATGTCAGCAGCCGCGAGGGCCATCTGCGCGAACCGATCCATGCGCCTGGCCAGCTTTGCATCGAAGTAATCAAGCGGATCAAAGTCGTCGACCTGAGCGGCCACCCTTGCGCCGATCCCCGTTGTATCAAACCGATCGATAGTCTTGATCCCGCATGTTCCGCGAGAGACTCCGTTCCAAAACCCCGAATGGCGATGACCAATCGGCGTGACGGCACCGATTCCTGAGATAACGACTCTACGAGACATGGCCTTCCTCGACATACCGTTTCATATGCGTCAAGGTCTGGCGAGCGATGGAGTGAATGAAAAAACTTCCAATAATCTTCCCGGCGACGAATTTCCCTATAACCGGAATATTCGCCGGCACAGCGTGCGTGATGGATACCTCCACACCAACGGGAGTAGGCGTAAAGCTCCAGACCACGTGCATCCCGCGCGTGAACGCCGTAAGGTGATGAAAATGAATTTGACGGTTGACCCTGTCAATCTGCTGTTCCGATGTCCACCGGACAGGGATCCACTTCCTCCGGGCTGCCATCGTAGCAACATTGCGCGTTTCGGAACGTTCGTGGAACCGGATCCAGCGGTAATGGGGAAGGATCTTTGGCCACAGAGAAAGGTCAGCAGCCGTTTCAAAGACCTTTTCCAGCGGGGCCTGCATGAGAATGGAATTTGTAATTTCGACCGGAACCATTGAAAGGACAGAATCAAAACCCTGCGACATTCTTGATCGTTGAGCGCAGTTTCTCTATTAAGTCTTTTGTTGTTTTTTCTTTGCAGCCGGAAACAATACGTTGTTGAGGATCAACCGGTATCCCGGAGAATTCTTGTGCAGGTTGAGGTCCGTCGGGGGGTCGCCGACGGCATGTTGGTAATCTTCAGGATCGTGCCCGCCGTACCAGGTAAACGTTCCCCTCCCGAAATTCCCGTGCAAGTATCGGACCTCCTCCGTCCCCTCGCGTTCAGCCAGGATGACGATTGTTCGCTTAATAAGACCTTTGCGAAAGGCCGTCGTCTGTCCCATGAACCCGCGAACAATGCCAACATGGTTCTGCGTCAGCATCGTCGGGACGGGATCGTACTTGGCCGAAAACTCAAACAGTGTAAAGTAATCCGTGGAAGGGTCGCGAATCGGCGGGGGATCGCTGGGAGGGATGTCGATGTCCGAATACTCGTACCGGAGGGGATTCTGATCCAGGGTGAAGTTTTCAAAGGCGAGTGTTTTCCCAAAATCGAGACGTTGCTGGGCATCGCGATCGGCCGGGTCTCCGTCGAACATGGCTTCGCAGATATCAACACCTTCGGCGGCAAGGGCGATATCATAACTGTCTGTGGCAGAGCACATGGCAAACATAAACCCGCCTTGTCCCACATAGTCTCTGATGGCCCGGGCAACCGCCTTTTTTGCTTCAGAAACTTTTCGGAATCCCAGCCGCCGGGCTTCTCTTTCGTACAATAATTGCTGCTCAATATACCATTGCGCGTGACGGTAGTTCGCAAAGAACTTGCCGTACTGTCCGGTGAAGTCCTCGTGATGCAGATGAAGCCAGTCGTACTCGGCAATCTTCCCCGACAAGACCTCTTCATCCCAGACTTTCGTGTACGGAATCTCGGCGTACTCCAACGCGAGAGTGACCGCATCGTCCCAGGGCTTGAAATTAGGCGGCACATAAACAGCTATCCTGGGAGCCTTTTCAAGACGAATAACGTCCATGTTGTTATCGTCGGCTTGAACTTCGGCATACATGAGGGCGGTCCGGGGGGCGCCGATCTGTTCATACGAAACACCGCGAATGCGGCACTCACGGGCCAGGATCTCACTGTCGTCAATCAGAAAAGATCCAGCCCTGAAGTTGAGCAGCCAGTCCACAATGCCGTTTTTCTCGAGCATCCAGAATGCAACGCCGTACGCCTTCAGGTGGTCCGTCTGTGATTGATCCATCGGAATAAGCAGTTTTGCCTGGCTCTGGACCTGATGCAACCAGAGAGTCGTTGCAAACACCACGAAGAAGGCTCTCATGATCATATTGCGTCTCCGCGCAAAGTACGAATACGCCGGCGGGCTTCCTCGACATAGACAGAATTCGGATGCCGGGCCAGCAGCTGTTCGTAGGTTTCAAGCGCCTTCGCCGGATTCATGAGCGTCCTCTCATAAACTTCCCCCATTTTCATCAGGGCCCGGTCACGAAGAATACTCAGCGGCATGTCGTTGACGATGGCCTCGAGAGTCTGAACGGCCGCCATCGGATGCTGCAACACTAAATGGAGTTCGGCAATCCGTAGAAAGGCGTCGTCGACAAGAAGTGCCGAAGGGTGGGTTGTCGTAATCGCCTTAAACCGCTCCAATGCCTCGGAGAATTTTCGCTGTCTCATAAGAAGATCCGCTCGCGCGAACTCTGCAAGCGCCGAGGGAGCGGTGACACGGTTCTCCTGGATGAAGTAGTGCAACACGAGGGCGTCATTTGCCAGGTCATTTTGTGCGTTGGAGGTGAGCGGCTCCAGGATGACAGTCGTGGAATCAAACAAGCCCCGGAAATAGTCGATCTCTGCCATTCGGTATCTGGCCCGGTCGCGGATCTCCGGGCGGTTCAAGGCCAAAAGGGCCCTGTATTCACTTCGGGCCTGTTCAAGGGCGCTCTTGAGCGTGAGAACTTCGGCAATTTCCATCGTGGCATCCGCGGCAACCGCATGCGAGGGCCACATACCCCTCACCTGTTCAAAAGCGGTCAACGCTCCGTCGAGATCGAAGAGTCGCTCTTTCCTGATTATTCCTATCCTGAACAACGAGCGTCCTGCGAGTTCCGTGTTCGGGAAATCCTTTCTGAGCGCTTGATAAAGGTTGATCGCTCCTCCAAATGTCGGTCGAGTCTCTGAAACAGGCCAGGCCGGAGTTTCGACCGCGGGGACCTCCCCGACGGAAGTATCCGCTGAGAGACTCAGTTCTTCAATCGTCCGGGCGTAATTAAATCGGGCCATCGGGAGAATTGTCGTCGATGGACGTTTTTCAATGACCTCGCGGAAAGCCCTCGCAGCCGCGAGGTAGGCCCGTTCCTGCATCGCTCGCTGACCAAAGTTGAACAACTCCGCCCCGGAAGCTCCGGTCATACGATCGATCAAGCGGTATTCCTCGAGCGCGGCATCATAGTCCTTCCCCTCCATCTGGAGCCAGGCGTTCAACTGCCGGATCGCAACAAGGCTCTCAGCTTGTCTCACTTCTTCCTGAACCCGTTGTCGGATCGGCTTCAGCGCCTCCGGCCTGTTGAGAAATATGGAAAGACGCGACTGAATGTACGACAGCTGCTGCGGCTGGGACCGGAGCATCCGCAGGTACTCGTCGGCAGCTTTATCATACTGCTGAAACGCACCGTAGAGAGATGCGAGTTCTTCTACGAAGAGTATTTCGCTCCCGGTCGCCTTCCGTCCCGCCACGAAAGTTTGGATTGCCTGGTCATAAAGCCGGAATTCCATCTGCTGAGAAGCCACGAGCCGATACAAGCTTGCATTCGTCGGATTGCCCGCAAGGATCGACGTCCATATGGAGTCGGCTTGTGTTTCGTTCCCCATCTGGTAATAAAGACCACCCAGAGACGACAGGAGGGATGGATCATTTTGCTGAAGCTGGAGTCGGAAGAGAACCAGCTCGACCGCTTTCCGGTAGTCCTTCAACTGTACGTATGCGCGGCGCAACCCTTCAAAGTAGACGTGGTTTGCCGGCGCTTGCCGGTAGAGCGATTCATACAGCGCCACCGCGCGTTCCCAGTCGCCAGCCAGCTCAAGGCTTTGCGCCAACCTCAGACGGACAAGAGCGTCTTCCGTTTGCGAAAGCGCCGATCCCGTCACGATCAGCAGTACGAATATGGTCCTTGAGAACCGCTTCATCGGGGTGGACTTCTCGTTCAACGCATTTCTCTTCGGGAAGGTTTCCCGGATTGGTATGGTCAATCTGTTGCCTGTTTGTTCCTTTTGTGGAATTCATCAACGAGAAGACGTGCCCTGGCGGTGTCACCCGTCTGCGCGTAGATTTGCGCCAGCGCTTGATAGGCCGGAACCATGTCGGGCTTGTCTTTCGTCAATTGTTCAAGCCGACCAATTGCCTCCCTTGGTCGATTGCGCCGAAGCGAAACCTGCGCAAGCGCAAACCGCGCTTCCCAGTTCGTCGGATGTAATTCCAGGGCCTTGTTTAATTCCTCCTCAGCCTGATCGAGCCGGCCTATCATCATCAGCCCCCACCCGAAGCGATGACGAGCCCGGGAGGAATTCGGATCGAGTTGAACGGCCCGCTCCACCAGTGTCACTCCTTGCACCACATTTCCGCGCACCAGAAACTGCCATCCGACATCCGTTAATTTCCCAACTTGTGATGACGTGAAATGGGCTTTGTCCGGATCGAACTCGAACACTTCCATGATCTCCGGCGTTTGCTCGTTTGTCTGAAACACGGGATTCACATTCACGACTTCAAACCAATTGCGGAGCAGTGCCAGATGTGTGACTCCGCCGCGGATCAGGAAGGCCTTCAGGCGATCGAGGTGACCGATGTTCTCGATCATCTCGGGCGAAATCAGCCCCACCATGTCAACGATTCTCCGCTCGGAATAATATGCAACGGCTCCAACATCATGGGTGGCCACCACGGCATTTCCCGGCAGATGATCCCTGATCCAGAGCGCCGTCCTCACCTGGCGGTCCGAGATGTACTTACAAAAATCCTGATACAAAGCTCGGCTTTCCCAGGAACCCACAAGGAAATGAATACCGAGGTAGAGGAAGAGAACCACGGTAAGAGCTTTGCGCTGTTGCTCTCCCAATCTGATCGTCCTTCCGGCGACCGTAAGCAGCCAATCCATCCCGACCAATCCAAGCAGGAGGATGAACGGGAGAATCGGAATCAGATACCGGCCGTTTTGGTAGAGATACGGGAGCTTGATCCAATAGGCGAGAAACATTCCGACGCTGAACAGAAGAGGCACAAGGATGATAGCCGGTCGTCGCCTGATGACACTTGTCACCGTCTGAGCAATTCCTGCCGCGGCAAGGACCGAAAACACAATCAGATGGCCATCCGAAAGAAATTGCAGAACCCGCGAGGGGTACATTCCTCCGCCGTGGGCATAGTATTTCACCTTTGCCGCATAGGTATTTGGAAGGAGGGATCCGGATAGAAGATAATTGAACAGAACATAGCCCGCCCCAAGCGCCCCTAGAACCGCCAATGTCGGGAAGAGCCATTGCAACGTTCCGGCCCGGCTGCTCTCAGTTTTCTTCCCTTCCCGGCTGACCGCAATCCGTGCCAACACAAGGTCCGCCCCGAGTGCAACAAAGAGAATGATTGCTTCCGGCCGCGTCCAGAGAAGCATTCCACCGAACAATCCTGTCGCGACAGGGGCTCGCTTCATCCAGTAATAGCTCGTCGCCAGGATCAGAAAAATGAACAACGATGTTTCCATGCCGGAAAGACCGGCCCACTGGAGCCGCGGCTCGAGGACCAACAGAAGTGTTCCGGCAAATGCATACAGAGTCTTTGTCGGGAAGAGAATTTCAAGAAGCCGGTAGAAATACACGACCGCAAGAAGAGAGAAGAGAATTCCCAGGACATAGCTGAGAATCAGTTCGTTATTTGTGAAGAAAAAGCCTGCAGCAAGGAGGAGGGTGTACAGAGGAGCGGTCGACCCGGACGTTACCATTTCATCCTGATAATAGGAAAAGCTTCCGTACTGATGAAGATTCTTTGCAAACTGCAGATGAATCCACGGATCATCCAGGGGGAAGCCGAACCCTTCATTGGTAAAGTAAGCATAGGACAACGTTGCAACCGATAACAGAATGTATAAGATAAGGAGAATCGAAAGAGCGATATGTTTCGGCTGAAGGTTCATGATCGTACGAGTGATGATTGCTGTCCTTCCGGGTCCTTCGATTTGTGGAGAATGGCCAGACAAAGGGCTCCATAGAGCAGAAGAACCGCAAGGGGCTTTGGAACATGGTACAAGAAGCTCTTCCATGTTTCCCAATAGAGTTCCGGATCGAAGAGAACGTTGGAGAGATCGATCAACGGAAACAGCGTGGGAAGGGCAATGATACTGAATGTTCCCCAGAAGATTCCCGGAGCAAGGTTGAGCTTTCCGGTCGTGATCCGTAGGTAGAGAAGGACAAAAACAGGCAGGAGCATGACGTAATGATGTTCCCAGACATGTTTGTAGAACAGAAAGTAAGAGAGAATCCAGAGAAGGAAAAGGTCCGTTCTCCGTTCGCGTTGTGCCCTGATGGTCACCAGGAGCGTCAGGAGGAGAATCACGGCTGTCCAGACAGAAAGGGGTGTTTGCATCAGTCGATCCATCTGATCCAGTCTCGCGTGAAGCTCATGTAAATCGTCGGTCCAGAGTCCGTTCATTCGGAGGATCGCTATTCCGATCAATCCTGCAAATCCCTGGTTGCCCAGAAGTTGGGGCATCGACATCGGCTTGGTATAGTTTCGTGCAAACTCCTGGTAGGTCCCCGGCACGGACGCAAAATACGGGACTGCCAACAGGATGGCGACACCGGCGCCCATGGCCACAAGTTTCCATCGTCCTTGCTTCAGCAGTGCCGGAGTAAGAAGCACAGAATTTGACTTTACAATCAGCGACACAATCCACGATGAATCCCCGATACGGCGGGCGTTTCGTTCCCATGCAACAAGGGCCCAGAACAGGAGGCTTGCCATGGCAAACGAGAATTGTCCAAGATACAGTTCAAGGTAAAACGGTGAAAACAAGAGCCATATTCCCATCAGGACCATGGCGCTTCGTTCATCAGAGATAAGCTTTCGAGTGACGACAAGGTTCACAATCAGAACAAATTCCAGCAGGATAATCCAGAGGCCATATGCCCCGATGGGCGGGAGGAGAAGGAACAGCTGGCCAAAGGTGTAAGCAACAAACGGATGATAGCGATACGGGTAATAATACGGGACCACTTGCCGGCGGGGTGATGTTGTGTAGATACTCACGCCGTCCGAAAAATTCTGGCCGGCCTGTACTACTGCATAAAAATCCGCTCCCTGTCCCTTGCGATGCATGGCATCGTCAAAGAGGGGATTCAGAAACCCGAACTTGAGTGAAAGCAAAAAGAGAATGTGGACGGCGACACCGGCGAGAAGGAAGGCAAGGCCAGCATGGAACTTCAGGCGGCTCGGCGCGGGGAATCTCCTCATGGACTGCGGCGTTAGCTCCGAACCCGTTCAAAGACCGCCACGTTCCAGAGGATCGCCGGTCTCTCATACAGAAGTCGGAAACCCCCGCCACGGATCATTTCATTCATTTGCTGCCAATCGTGCCAGTAGGGACGGAATTGCATGCAGAAAAGGCGGGAAAAGAGAATCTGAGCTTTGAAGATCCATCGGGGAACCGGCGCGTTCCGGGGGTGAATGATCCCGTAGAGTTGCCTTGTTTTCCGGGTGGAGTGGTAAATGAGACTTGCAAGATCCTCATAGCAGCAGACGACTTTGTCGAGAAGAGTAATGTCGGCATCGGGAAGGGCGTCGGCCCTGGCAACAAAGTCGCCCTGAACGTATGTCGTTTTTTCCTCCAGTCCCCGTTCTTTGGCAATGACCCGGGCTTGCTGCAGCATCCCTTCGGCAAGATCGATCCCTACAGCCCGCGCGGCCCCATTCTCGAGGAGAGTCAGATGGAGGCCCCCCACGCCGCATCCGATGTCAAGGATTTCCTTCGACGTTATTGGCTCTCTTTCGATGCCTTCAAGAAGATGCCTCTGAACCTTCTCCAATCCCTTTCGGCGGAAGCTTTTTGCGTATTTCCGGGACCACCGGGAAAAAAACTTGTTCGTACCGGCATACTGATCGGTCGAGCAACAGTTCATCGTCGTCTCTCCCTCTCATCCAGAACAAAATCCACTTCGTACAGTTCATAGGAAGTCTTGTTCATTCCCAGCCGCTCGTACGTTTTCCGCGCCCTCTCGTTCCCTCCATCCACATAAAGCCTCAGCCCGCACACTTCCGGATCTTTCCTTGCCAGCGATTGAACGTGCCGGTACATCGCTTTGAAGATCCCTTTTCCCCGGTACTCTTCCCTTACAAACACGCTTTGAATCCACCAAAACACTCCGCTGCGCCAGTCGCTCCATTCATAGGTAAGGAGCAGTTGGCCCACAACGTGCCCCTCCACCTCCGCAACATAATAGATCCCTTTTGAAGAGTCGGCCAGCACAGCTTCGACACCATGACGCAGCGCCCGATGATCCAGCGAACGGTGCTCGGTTTCCTGAGCCATCAGCGCGTTGAATTGCGCGATGACGGGTCCATCCTGCCGGGTGGCCTGTCGGATTGTAGGATTCATAATTGCCTTGGGGAGGTTCGGATGATCAATATAGGAGAAGATCGAGGGAGATGCAATTCGAACACCCGGTAGTGTCTCACTTTTAGATCACAAATGACAAGAAGCAAACAAAATTGCGAAGGTGCTCCACCAATCTTCTGAAATTTCCTTTCATCAAAGGTTGATAGGACCTGATTCAAACATCATTGGGCAGGATGAGACAGAGATTAACGAATGATGGTGACGGGCGTTCCCGGGCTCACAAGCCTCTTCAATTCCTCAAGGTCTTCATTCCTGAGACGAACACATCCCTCTGTCGCCATGGTGCCGATTGAGGTAGGATCATGAGTGCCGTGAAAACCAATGCCGGTCCACGTCTTTCCGGATCTCGTTCTGTCCGAACCGGTGTCGAGCCGAAGAAACCATGGTCCGTAGACCCCTGGTATCGGGCCTTTCCCATCGCCAAAATCATGAACCCAGCTCCGGGAATCGTGGATCTTCGAAATCACAAACTCTCCTTCCGGAGTACGATTGTCCCCCTTCCGTTGTTTGTCTCCTTGATTCCGCCCCACAGCAACCGGGAAGACCTTCATCAAAGAGTCTCCCTGATACGCCTTTAGAATACAATCACTCTTTTTGACGATCAGTTTCAGCTCACCCGTTTGAGCTCGAACAGGAGAAAACCACAGGGCAAAGATAATAAGGGGGAGGACCTTCATACAGGGAATATACGAGGCCAATTCGAAGAAAAAAAGATGCACCGGGCCTGTTGCTTGTCCCCGCCCGGTGCACCCATGGTGTTCGCCGAAGGATAGCGAACGGATTCTATTCCTTATAGATCGTTATCCCCCAATGAATCCGATCCCCGGGGGGATCATCATTCCAATCACTAAAGGCATGCGAATCGTCTGTCCGGTAGTGAAGCTCATATTCTCCTTTGTCCAGAAAAACCGGGACGTTCACCAGTCGGTTCTTTCTTGCACCCCCGGCCCGCTCCGTCATCTGATACGTCATTTCCCAAACAACTTTTCCCGTGCTCGCGTCGGCGATCCAGCCATAATCGTACATTCTGCGGCCTGCACCCTCTCCCAGCGCATACACACGAAGAGACGCCGCCTTCTCCACGGAGAATCGCTCCCTCCGGTGTTCACTGTTGCCCACGCGAATCAATTGAACCAAAACGTTCTCGTCTTCCCGTTCGTTGTAGGGGCTTACCGATCCCCGGTCAAACCGCTCACCCGCTCCCATTACGGTCAGACCGTATCGCTTCTGGTCAAACGGCGGATCGGAGTTCCAGTCGTCATAGCCATGCGAGTCGTCCGTTTGATAGTATGCGACATAGTCCCCTGAAGGAAGAGTGATGACTTTGTCGACAAGCCGGTTTTTTGAGGCTCCGCCTGCATGATACGCGTCCCTGTCGTTCATCACCCACACTTTTTCCCGGGTCTTCGCATTCATGATCCAGCCATAGTCCACCAATTCTCCCCGGTTCCCTCGTTCTCCAATCGCGTAAACCCAAATCTGTGTTTCCGTTTTGAGCGAAAACCCTGACTGCCTGAAGTCGTTGTCCCGTGCGCGTGTCAGCTCAACGATGACATTGGCTTCTGTTTCCGGTAAATCGGAAACTCTGACAGCTTTCGTTTCCCTCTCGCTTTTCGCTGAAAGGGTGATGCCATAGCTCAACGGGTCGTAGGGTGGTTTGGCATTCCAGTCATCTCCGGAGTGAGAATCGTCGGTCACATACGTCAACTCATACGTCCCTTTCGTCAGCTGGATGTCTCCAATCCATTTGATGTTCTTCGAAGCCCCGCCAGCGTAACGGACCTTCCGGTCGTTCATATCCCACACCCGTTCCCTCGTCGACCTGTTTACAATCCAGCCGTAATCATAGATTTCGTCCCTCCGCCTCCCCTCTCCAAGGGCATAGACCTGAAGCGTGATCGGTGCTGCAACTGAAAGGATCTTTCGCACGACTGCGTCATCTCCGAGAGGAGCCGCCCGGAAAATCACTCCTTCTGGAACACGCGGCTCATCAAATCGTGTCACGGATGAAATTTTTCGTGCATCGACTGACAATGTGAGCCCATAATCGCCCGCGTGCTCCATAAACTCCTCGTACAGATCATCGCCCCCGCCAAACACAATGCCAAAGAAGCTGCCGTCCGACCACCGGTGACGAGGACGATCCTGCCGGCGATCGATATTGATGGAGGACGTTGAGAACATTGAACTGTGGTAGTATCCGTATGCCGCGAAATACACTTCATAGGCGCCCCGTTTCAGGTCGACGGTTCCGTCAAAGGAACGCCGTGACGATCTTCCCGATGTATTGTCCATCGACATTTCCCAGACTATCTCACGCGAATCCGCATCGATAATCCACCCTGAGGCATACATCCTCGATTCGTCTGCATTGTCAAACATGTCGCGCCAGAAGACCCGATCCCCGCCGCCAAGAGCCGAAATGGAAAGAGTCAGATCCTCGCTGAGAAGAAGCCCGCTCCCCTTCACTTCAGTCCCGGTGAAATCCCGAAGCTCCAGGATCGTAAACCGGTCCTGTGCCGAACCCTCCGCTGAGGCAAGGAGGAGGAAGCAACAGCAGGTAACCGTTTGAAGCAAAAACCTGTGTTGAGCAGGAAGCATTGTCGTCTTCATCGTCACAAAACCTTTCTTCTGAGGGACCTTCCGGGATACGATGCTGTTTCTCAGAAGTTTCAAGAAACCGGCCAAATTAAAAGGATTTTGGATGGTTTCACTCCATCGGGACGGGGGCTTGTTGATGCTGGTTGGAACTTCGTTATGAATCAGCTCGGTGAAGGGTATGACAAATCACGATCAAACGGGGAAGAAACGAACTTTAGGGGACCGGCTATCAGCCGCGGGATGTCTGACGGGTTTCCTGCGTCCGGACGATATCCCGGACCGTCTCGGTGATGGTTCGGAAATCAATCTTGCCCGACGCCATCTTTGGAAGCTCGTCCAGTACAACGAATTGACGCGGAAGAGCGATGTTGGGAAGGTGTTCACTCATGTTCTTCAGGATGGTTTGCTCATCGACCGGCTGTGTCACCGCGGCGACAATCTTCGCGCCTTTCAGATGATCGGGAATCTCAACAACACAACATGAGACGTCGCCCGGGAGGAATTTTTCCAGGACATCCTCAACCTTGATCAGGGAAATCATTTCTCCTCCGATTTTCAGGAACCGTTTGAGCCGTCCCACGTGCCAGAGATAACCGTCGGCGTCCATGTAGCCCATGTCTCCGGTATCGTACCATCCGTGGCGGATGTGAAGCGAAGTCTCCTCAAAATCGTCAAAGTACCCTTTCATGACATTGTCACCTTTGACCAGGATTTTTCCGATCTCTCCGGGCCCACACTGTTCGCCGCTTTCATAGTGTTCAATCCGAACCAGCACCCCGGGAATCGGTCTGCCGACACTCCCCGGTTTGTTGTCACTCATGGTATTGGCTGAAATGCCCGGACTCGTTTCCGTGGTTCCGTACGCTTCCAGAAGAACTCTGCTGTGCCTGGCAGCAAATTCCTTCCGCAACGCATCGGGGCATTTGTCTGCTCCCGTCAGGGCAATACGGAGACTTGCAAAGTCTCCCGGCTCCGATTTCCGCAAATATCCCCAGAAAAAACTCGGCGTGCCGACCATCAACGTGCAACGTTCCTCCCGCACGATCGTGCAGATAGCTTTGTAGTCGAGCGGGTTTGCATACGTCACGAACGTCATTCCGTGGTACAGAGGCGCCCACAAGTTTGCCGTCTGTCCAAAGACGTGAAAGTAGGGAAGGTTGGCGAGAAAAACGTCCTTTTCCGAAATCGCAAACAGAGACGTGAGGCTTTCGATATTCGAGATGATATTCCGATGAGTGAGTTCTACTGCTTTCGGGTCTTTTTCGCTTCCGCTCGTCAACAGAATCACCGCATCATCCTGTTCATCCCCCTCGTGAATCGATTTCCGGATCAGGGAAACGGGAAGTTTCGACTTTACTGCCGCAAGCAGCTTGTCCCTCAGGGAGACATCATTCATGATGTCCTCGAGAAACACCATTCCGGAAATCGCCGGGCACTTTATTTTTTCCAACAGCGCCCGTGCCGTGATGATGGTGCGGAAGTCGCACCTCTTCTTGGCATAGTCTGCATTGTGCTGTGCGCCCGTGGAATAGTTGATCATAACAGGAGTTCTTCCGCTCATCAAAGCGCCAAGAATAGACAACACGGCCCCCGCCGATGTTGGGAGCATGATCCCGAGAAACCCCTGGTCGTACTTGTCAAATTTCGCAGCGAGGAGGAGAGATCCGATGAGTGCCCGGGAGTACGACAGGGTTCGGTTCAACGTCTTGTCGACAATTGCCGGTTTGCTCCCCTTTTCTTTTGCTATCTGGACGAACCGGTGATGAAGAAGCATTATGACACGCCTGGTCGGTGATGAGCCTGTGGGAACAAGAACCACACCCGCTCTCCACTGAATCTTCTTTTCTCGATGTCCCAGGGAAACAGGATCAGAACATCGAACTCCACGCGCGTGCCCGTCGGCGGAGGGAAATCAAGCCAGGCCCCGACATGCGTCCCGGTAACATGGGCTTCTTCAAAGACGCCCTGTGGGCCGATAACGATGTTCTCAAGCTCGAAATGAATATCCGGAAACGCCGCCATCATCTCTGTGTAAAATTGACGGGCTCCTTCGTGTCCCCTCCACACGTCCCCTGTTTGAACAAGCTCATAAACACAATCCTCCGTCAGGGTGGAGATCAACCCGGGAACATCGCGCCGGTCCTCGGCAATGGAGTGAATTTGCCACAAACGCCGGATTTCGTGATAAAGTTCAGGCGTGATCTTGCGCGAATGAAGCTCTGCGACGCGTTCTTTCGTCATCGATCTCTGAAATGACACATTATGCGCATGATAGATTGTTCCGCCTCTGGAATCCCACCTGTAGGCGGAACCCTGAAGAGCGGGGCTTCGCTGAAAAACGTTCGCAATAACACGAGAACTTGATTCCAAACCTTGAACCTGAAACCGGCACCCTCCGTCGCTCCGATGCCCCATTGCACATTCTCCCCACATCACCTCTCACCTTTCACATTTCACTACTCTTCACCCTTCACCTCTTTCATTCCACTCCCATTTCCGTCAACAGAGAGCTTGCGCCGGCGACTTTCTCCGTCACCCACAGCACATAGCGAATATCCACGGCGATGGATCTGCTGTAGGAGTCACTCCACGCGTAGTCGTTAATGGTGGCTTCAAAGGCCCGGTCGAAATTCACCCCAACAAGCTCGCCTGAAGCATTCAGAAGCGGGCTTCCGGAATTTCCGCCGGTTGTGTCGAGATTGTACAAAACTGCAACGGGCACATCGTTCAGTCTCTTGCTCACAAATCGTCCATACTCTTTCGCTTTCGCCAGGTCGATTACTTTCTGTGGAGTGTTGAACGGCTCAACTCCCGTTGTCTTCTCAAGAACTCCGGTGAGGGTCGTCAGCGGCGTGTGGAAGGTTGCATCACCGGGACTGTACCCCTTTACAGTGCCGTATGTCAGGCGCAGTGTCCGGTTTGCATCGGGCACGAAGCTCGCTTTCAGGAACTGTTCCTTGATATCGACGTAAAGAGCCGACGCTTTCGACAGGGCGCCTTCCCGGCGTTGCCTCGTCTCCCGAAGCTCCTGATAGGATGGATAGAGCGATCGGGCGAGAATGACAAACGGATCGTCCATCGCTTCGATTCCCTTCGGTTCTTTCCCGACGACCTCCAGAAAGAACTGCTCATCATCGAGCTTCGACTTTGCGTAAGCTTTATCAAGAAAAGTTGAAAGGGCCTGATCAAGATCGGTCTTGTCGAAGAGCGCGTCAAGAGCGGGGATTCTCTGTTTGCCGGTGAGTTTTGATCCCCACGCAAGCATCTCCTTCAGAAACGCCCGATCAGTCGGCTCATGGTAGTCCTGCAAGGCACGCACGGCCGATTTCTTCGAGTTTTCAAAGTTTTTCTCTGTGTAAGGGTTTGCACGATCCGCATCCGGTTTCTGACGTTCGAGCGCTGCCTCATGGACAAAATAGGCTCTCCCGAACATCTGAGAGCTGGCAAGAAGATAGTCCAGCACCATTTCTCTCGGCGCCTCGTGCGTCATTTCCGCATACACGGCGCTAATGTCATTCAAAATACTCGCGTACGCAGACCGACGTTGTGGATCGGATTGAATGAATGCCATCAGATCCTTTTCTTCCGCCTGCTTCCGCGCAACCAGACCGAGCCGACGAAGGCCTTTTAACTTCCCCCGGTAGTTCTTCATAACATTTGCCAGGCTCTTGATGCGTGAATCATGTTTGATGGCCACTGCGCGGTCGTTTTTGCCCAACTCTTCCATGTATCTGACCTGCCATTCGAAGAGGTCGGCGACAAAGGGCATTCGGATGTTCTCTTCGTACGCCAGATAGTGGGATGTCCGGTGACGAAACGTCCGGCCGGGATATCCAAGGATGAAAACAAAATCCCCTTCCTCAACACCCTTTGGCTGCACTTTGAGGTATTTCTTGGGCTGATAAGGAATATTGTCGGTAGAATATTCGGCCGGTGACCCGTCAGGGTCGACATAGAGGCGCATGAAGGAAAAATCGCCGGTATGACGGGGCCAGACCCAATTATCGTGTTCTCCACCAAATTCACCGATGGAGCGCGGCGGCACATACACCAGGCGCACATCGCGGAAAAACCCGTACAGAAAGAGAACATAGTTCCTCCCGGCGAACATTTCCGAGACCTCGGCCCGTTTTCCAGGATTCTGTTTTTCTGCATCACCCTCCAGGTCGCGCATCTTTTTTTCGATCGCCTTGGTCCGCTCGGCAAGCTCCATCGTCTCACGGACTGCACTCAGGATTTCTCCTGAAACATCCCGGTACGATTCGGTAATACGGACCGTATATCCCCGCGCGGGAATCTCTTCCTGTCGGTTTCTTGCCAGAAATCCGTCCGTAATATAGTCGTTTTCTTTTGTGCTCGCCGACTGAACGCCTCCAAACGCGCAATGATGATTTGTGAGAATCAGCCCGTCGGGTGAAACGAAGGAACCGGTGCATCCGCCTACCATGACAATGGCATCAATCAGGCTTACCCCGTTGGGATCATAAATTTCCCCGGGCTCGATCTTGAGGCCCTTTGCCTTCAGATTGATCTTGTGGATCTCGCTGATGGGATACATCCCTTCGTCGGCCGTAACATCGTTGCGAACAACCAGGACGGCCAGAACCATGGCCAAGATGACGAAGAGAATTCGAAAAAGCGCCGTTTTCATGGAACACCGTTGTTGTTGAGGGAATGGAAAGGCAGTGTAGAAAATTTTTCGAAGAAATACCAACCTGGGGAGAGAACTCATCCCTCCTCCGGGGGAGAAGGAGGGATGGATTCCTGGGAGGGAAAACTTATTCCGGCGCGATGCGGGCGTATTCCTCGATCTGCTTCTCAATCATTTTCTTGTCGCCCGTGATTACGAGAATCATCTTCTCATCGCGGATTTGCCGCCTGGTGATCTCCGATACCTGTTGGGGAGTGACAGAGTGAACGTTCTGCACATAATTGGAGAGATAGTCGTCCCCTAGACCATGAAGCCGCAGGAACGAGAGTTGACCAATGATCCCTCCCCGGCTCGAATTCTGAAGCACAAAGGTCCCGGAAAGGTAATTCTGGATTCCCTTCAGTTCTTCTGTAGACGGGGGCTCTGCCTGAAGCCTGTCAATCTCCTTAAAAATTTCTTCAAGAGCGGGGCCCGTTGACTCCGTGGTCACATCGGCAACTTGCACCCAATAGGCATCTCTATAACGAACAGAAACAGTGCTCGAAGGCGAGTAGGTGTAACCCTTCTGCTCGCGGATATTACTCGTGATCCTGGATCCAAACGATCCGCCAAGCAAGGCGTTCGTCACAAGCAGCGGAACATAGTTCTTTTCTGCCGGATTGATAACAGGAAGACCGAGATAGATGGTTGATTGGGGGGCTCCGGGCCGGTCGATGAGATGAAATGCCCGACGGGCGCTCGTCTTCGGAATATTGACCAAGGGGTGAGGTCCTTTCTGCCAGGTCTCAAACGCATCACGAACCGCTTTTTCCATTGCCCGGTCGTCAAACCTCCCGACGACATAGATGCTTGTCCGTCCGGCTCCGAAATTCTTTTCAAAGAAATCCCGCACCTTCTCAATCGTATAACTCTGGAGCATACTCTCTGTGGGAAAAATCCTCCCGTAGGGATGTTCGCCATAGAGAATCTTATGGAATTGCTCCATGGTGAGTTGCCGGGGCTGTGATTTTGCAACCGTCAGCTGACGAATTTGGTCGTTTTTGAGGCGCGGCAGTTCCGACTCCGGGAACAGAGGGTTTCGAACGATGTCAGCCAGGAGCGAAACGAGCTTGGGACCGAATTCTGAAAGCACATCTCCCCGGATCGATGTCTGATCCGGGCCGACCCCGATATTGACCGATCCGCCCATCCCCGCCGCCTCTTCGGCGATTTGCTGTGCGCTGCGGGATGCCGTCCCTTCCTTCATCAGATCTCCGACGAGATCGGCAAGCCACACTTCGTTCGCTTCCTCGTTGACGTTCCCCGCTCTGATCACGATGGAAACCGTCACCTTGGGGAGGGCACCGTACGGCACCAGTGTCAAGGACAATCCGTTCTTCAAGGTCACAGCCTGCTTCGACGGGAGGGTAAAGTCTTTTGGAGTTTCTCCTTCGGGCGGTTTTTGTTTTTGCCCAAGCTGAATCTGAACAGCCGCAACGAGTAGCGTGAAGATCAAAATCCATCGAGTCGTGTTCATGGCTGGCTCCTATGATCCGGATTTCGGTTCAAGAACGAGGACGGTTCGGTTGGTAGGCCTCAAATACTCCTGCGCAGTTTGCAACAGGAGGTCCGCGGTAACGTTTCGAAACTCACGCTCCATCGAATTGATGCGGGAGGGATTGTCGTCAAACAATGCAAAACACGCAAGAAGATCGGCGCGTCCAAACCCAAAGAATCCTCCGACGTTGTCATACAGACCCGAGCGAAGTTTTACCAGAGCCCTGTCCAGGGTTGCCTGATCGATCGGTGTGGTCCGTGCTTCTTCGATGACCTCGTCAACGGCAGCCATGATCGCGTCAGGCGGCGCAGTTGGATCATGAATCAATGACCCCATCCAGAGCATGGGGCCATTGTAATTGAACATGTTCCCAAGCACGTTGATTCCGCCGCTGACCGATCCGGCAAATCCCTTTTTCTTGACAAGCATCTGCGTCAGCCGGCTGTCGTCCCCTTGCAGGAGAATCTCATTCAGTATACCCATGGCGTAGTATTCCGCTGTATTCCGTGGAGGCATGTGGTATGCAAACGCAAGGGCAGGACGGAAGGCAAGGGTATCTCTCTTAGTGAACTTTTTTTCTTGTCCCTGACGCGGCTCGCCGATATCCGGCTGAGCCGGTTGAGGCTGTGCAGGAATGTCGCTGAAATATTTCTTTATCATTCCGAGGGCATCCTTGGAATTGAAATCACCGACAACCACCACCACGGCATTGTTGGGTGCATAGTACGTGTCAAAGAACGATTGTACATCTTCAAGCGTCGCGGCATCCAGGTCACCTAACTCACCGTAGAAGTTATGCGCATTGTACCAATTCTCATTTGCATACTGCGGCATGTCCAGCCACGGAAAGCCTCCGTACGGACGGTTCAGCACATTGACCTTCACCTCGTTCTTCACCACTCCCTGTTGGTTCGTCAGATTCTCCTGGGTAATAACCAGCCCGCGCATCCGGTCTGCCTCGGCCCACAACGCCGTTTCAAGCTTATGGGAGGGAAGGATCTCAAAGTAGTTCGTGAAATCAAACCGGGTTGAGCCGTTAAGAACCCCGCCGTTGCTCTGAACCAGCCGGATAAACTCCATCTTCCCGAGGTTCTGCGATCCCTGGAACATCATATGCTCGAAGAGATGGGCAAACCCCGTTCGATCCCTGGGCTCGATCCGGAAGCCGATGTTATAATAGACCGCAACGACGACGGTCGGTGATGTGTTGTCTGGTGAAAACACCACTTTCAGACCGTTTTCAAGTTTGTGATATTCCACAGGCACCTGAAATCCAAGGTCTTGGCCCAAGATAATAGCCGGTATGAACAGAATCGGAAAAACAAGACGGGCGATCAATCGCATACTTCCTCCTTGGTTAAAAGACGATTAAAAAAAATCGAAACGCCAATCGGTCGAGCAAATCAAGCATGGATCCTCATAGCGAAGAGGGATTTTTTCTTCTGAATCTACGCTGTTGCCCTATCTGGGGTTACGTCGTTCTTATTAGAGTGCGCCGAACAGTTTCAGTGCCATAACCAGGATGGCAACAACCAGGACAATTCTGATCGTTTTTTCCCCTCCCTTCACAGATGCGTGTGCCGCCCACCAACCGCCGACAGCGCTTCCCGCGCCCAAGGCCAGACCAAGGATCCAATCGACATTTCCTGTCAGCGCGTAGACGGCAAGCGCGGGAATCATGTAGAGCATGACTATCGTAACCTTGTGCATGTTGACATACACAAGGTCCATTTTCATCACGTGGTAGAGCGCTGCCATGAACAAGAACCCGACACTGACCTGGATAAAGCCGCCGTACAGACCAATCCCCGTCATGATCGGGTAGATCCATCGTTCCCTCCGATGCTTTGATTCGTCGCTCGCCGGAGCCGCTCCCTTCTCCGGAATCAGAATTGTCACAACCGTCAGGATCATGACTGCGCCCAGGATTCTCTGAAACCATACATCGCTGATCGTGACTCCAAGCACCGCTCCCGCGACGGCGCCCGGCATCGCCCAGAGCGTGAACCTGAGACTCTGTCGTATGGCATGGACCTCTTGTCTCCGAAACGACGCGACCGCGGAAACGTTCTGAATCAGAATCGCAACGCGGTTGGTCCCATTAGCAACAGCGCTGTCAAGTCCGAGAAAAATCAGGACCGGCAACGCAATAGCCGATCCTCCCCCGGCCATGACGTTCAGAAAGGCTGAAAGAACACCAACGGCAAAAAGGATAATAACGTGACTAATTTCATGCATGTCATGAAAAAAAATTCCAGACAACAAGCATCAAATTACAAACAAATTCAAAATTCAAAGGCTCCTCATTCATTGTAATTTCTCATTTGGTTCTTGTTTGTCATTTGGTCCTTGTTTTTCACAATAGCCGTTTCGAGGATCAAAGAGGGGTAAAGAACAGGCGAGCATTAAAATTTCCACCGAACGCCAACGTATGGCGTGATATTCTGCGTCCCGTGTTCAATATCGGAAGCAAAGGGATTTCCTTCCCGTTTGTCATAGTACCGCAAGCGGTACTCCACGCGAATGACAAGATCGAGTTCTCTCAGAATCTTTATCGCTCCCCCGATGCCGGCATACCATGCGACGCTGGGTAAGAGGGTAAGTGTTCCCGTACTGTCGCCTGAAGATGAAACAAGGTCGGTGCGCGCATCGTCATTACGAAAACCGACAAGGCCGTAGCCAAATTCTCCAAAGATCCTTTGTGCCTCGACCCTCAGCATCGGCCCGGCCCAGAATTCGTCATAATTTCCTCCGATCTTGTCTTTTGTGACCGTCCTCCCAGTTTCCGAATCGAATCCGTCGAACCGGGCCGCATGTCTGTTTCCACGATCGAATTGAAGAAACACTCCAACGCTGACGTGCTGCCAGACTTTGTACGTCCCCATCGCCATAAAACCAAACTGTGTTTCGTTCACCAGTCTTTCGCCCCGTGGATCACCCACCTCGGCTTTCACTTGCTGCTGAAAGTGAGAGAACGTGATTCCTCCATCAATGCTCCACGGAAGGATCTCTTGAGCCCACGTTGTGCCCGGAACACCCGCAACAAGAGCAAAAAGTATGGCAATCCAACGGTTCAGACGTTTCATCGTTCGCTCCTTCTGGAGAATGAAACATTCGTCCATTCTGCATCGTAGTGGCTGGTACCTATGATAAAGTTTCTTCTCTGGTTGATTCTTCTTGTTCTTTGCTGGCCGGTTGCCTTCCTGGCTCTGGTGCTCTACCCGCTCGTCTGGCTTTTCTTGCTTCCTTTTCGTCTCCTTGGCCTTGCTGTGGAGGCTGTCTTTGACTTCCTCCGGGCCCTCTTCATCTTCCTGCAAGAGTGTTGCGCAAACTCTGACCGCTCTCACTTCAAACTTTCAATCGCTTCTTTCAATACCCCGGCGCTGGTTTTCAGTTTCTTCGATTCGTCTTCCGACAGGGAAAGAGGAAATGAAGCAAGAACCCCGTCGCCGCCGACAAGGTGGGGAAGTGAAAGCGTTACATCGCGAATCTGCTGCACCTCGCTGTGGGGGGTGCACACGGTAAGGATCGAGCGCTGATCCCGGAGAATCACGTCAATGATCCTCGCCAGCGCACTGCCGATGCCGTAGTAGGTAGCGCCTTTTCCTTTTATAATAACATACGCCGCCTTTCGTACTCTTTCATCGACCTCCCGTCTCACCGAGTTGTCCAGAGTCACCCGACGTTGCGCGCAGAACTCATCCAGAGGCATCCCTCCGACAGTGACAAGAGACCAGGTGAGAACCTCGGAATCTCCGTGTTCTCCGACAACATAGGCGTGAACGTGCCGCGCGTCGACTCCAACGTAGCGGCCAAGAAGCGCGCGGAATCGCGCCGTGTCAAGGGTTGTTCCGGAGCCGATTACTCGCGACGCCGGAACTCCCAACCGGATGGCTATGCGGGAAGTCAGATGAGTCATCACATCGACCGGATTCGTCGCCACGACAAAGACCGCCCCCGGCGAGACCCGGACAACCCGCGGAACGATTTCCGCAAAGATGTCGGCGTTTCGCTGAAGGAGCTGAAGTCGAGTTTCTCCCGGCTTTTGATTCACCCCGGCTGCCAGGATGACCACGCGGGAATTTTGCAGGTCGTTATAGTCGCCGTTCCGTACTTCGACGGGGTGAGCGAACGGTACTGCATGCAGGAGGTCGTCCGCTTCGGCAAGAGATCGCTCCTGGTTCACATCAACAAGAACGATTTCACGGCCCACTCCTCTCATGACACATGCGTACGCCGCCGTCGACCCGACAAGCCCGCTTCCAACAATTCCGATTTTCATACCAGACTCCTAACCTCTTGGTGTTTCCTTTTTTTGATCCTCCGGCTTGCGGTACCCACCAATGAGGTGTAACATGGTTCCGACGAAAGCCGTGACGGCTCCAGCCAATGTCAACGGTCTGTACGGAAGTGCAAGCGGCGGTTCGAAAACGAATGCTGCAACGAAGAAGGGAACAGCGAGGAGCAACATCCATGAACCAGCGATTTGGAGCCTTCTTCGCTTTTGAAGACCGCTGAAAGATCCATACAGGCCGAGCAAGATATTCAGAAGCCCCGAGAAGAGAATATAAACATGATTCGCCCGGAACAAATAGCGAATGGCCTCATTCTCATCGTACAATTGAGGGAAGTTCATTCGCATATACAAGCCCGTTCCGAGAAAGACAATGACGGTACTCATGCCGGTTGTGAGATGGATTCGGTTCAGCTTCATGGCCTTCCCTTTTTCGGCTTTCGTCGATACGCGATCATGATTTTCTTGATACGATCTTTTTCCTGCCGCTGTGCAGCCGGATCGTGCTTGCGATTCTGATAGGCGACTTCTTTGAGCAGTTTCTTGTAGCTGGCGAACCGCCCCGGGTCAAGGGTTCCAGCCTCAAGGGCTTCCTGTACCGCGCAACCCGGTTCAGCTCGATGAGTACAATCCCGGAATCTGCATTGCGCGGCAAGCTCTTCGATATCTCGAAATGTCTCACCAACACCAGAGGCCCCGCCCCAGAGTTGCAGCTCTCTCAAGCCGGGAGTATCGATCAGAAGACCACCAGAGGGAAGGAGAATGAGTTCCCGGTAACTGGTTGTATGCCGACCGCGACTGTCTTGTTCCCGTACCGGCTGTGTTTTTCTATCTTGAGACCCGAGGAGGTAATTGATTATTGTTGTCTTGCCGGCACCCGAGGAGCCCAACAAGGCCCCGGTCATTCCTCGCGGGAGGAACTCAAGAAGCCTCTCCAGATTCTTCCCCTTCAGGGCGCTGGTGAAGAGGATGGGTGCGGGCCCCGCTACGTCTTTCATGATCGTTCGTATCTCCTGAACATCATGGCGCAGATCGGCTTTGTTCAGGACAATCACCGGTTCAGCCCCGCTCTCGGCGGAAACAACGAGGTATCGCTCGAGACGCCGGAGATTAAAGTCCCCGTCGAGCCCGCTGACGATGAAAACCCTGTCGACATTTGATGCAAGGACCTGTTCCTGATGATTTGCCCCGGCAATCTTGCGGGAGAACTTTGTTTTCCGCGGAAGAAGGTCAACTATCGTCGCGGAACCTTCGCTTTGACGCGGCGCAATGACCACCCAATCCCCTACGACAGGAAGATCTGAAGGCCCGGAGGCAAAGTACTCCATTCTCCCCGTCACCTCGCTGCGAAGCTCCCCCAACTCGCTGTAGACCACGTACGAGTTCCGATGTTGAATGGCAACACGGGCCGGCTTCAGGGCGCGATTCCGAAAGGGGAGAAATGATTCCTCAAAGAAGGTGTCCCAGCCGAGTGAAGCGAGGGTCATTGCATGAATGGAACGATATTCCATGATCTTCAAAATCGTTAGTTCAGGCTTTCTTGCCTCCCTGTTTGCCCGACTGAACAGCTGTTTCGCTGCGCAAATCCTCCGGCAGCAGAATAAAGCCCGTCTCAAGATTGCCGATCACTTCACTCCGCTTTCCCCGATGTTTCCAGTGCCATAGTCCGATCAACGCGCAGAATAACGAATCAACACGATCTTCCGTCGGCTTGTTCCAGGGTGCCTTGAGGAGTTTCGTCGTTTCCCGATCAAGCTTCAGCGCCGGAAACAGTTCACGAAGGGACTTCCGGATGCATCGCTGCAATCGCCTGAATTCCTTCCTCCGCGCTTCCACAGATCCCTTCTTGTACTTAATTATCCTCGGAAGTCGGAACATCCGGATCATGGCGGGATGCGGATACACTTCCGCCGCCGTTTTCATTCCTTTGTGAACTTCCCATCCAGGCTGAATGCCAAGCCGGGAAAGTCTTTCCAGGACTCTTGGCGGCCGCGGGCATTTTGTCAGATTCGCCGGATGACAGGCGGCGTGCTCACGATGGAACAACCGATGTGTCAATCGATCTACCGGTCTCGTTCCGGTCACGTTCGGCAACACAAGAGGAGCATCGATGGTGACAAGAACTTCTGCTGAAGCCGAAACACGGGGTGAAAGCTCCCGAAGGAGTTCATCGTCTCCGCGGGGATAGGCATACCCGGAGACGGCCGCATCCCGATGCCCCGCCTCAAGAAAGCACACGCCGTCGGATTTCCGATCTCCCCAGGCAAGGTCAATTCCAATGATCAGCATGATGCCTCGCTCCTTCTGCAAGGTCTCGAATGCGATCCGATTCGTGAATATGCACTCCTGGATCGCTACCCAGAGCGGCGCAAACCATTCCCCCTGCGACCTTTGAAGTAAGGATGGGGCGATATTTGCCAAATCGCCCGATCATTGAAAAGGACGCGAATTTCAGTACGACGCTCCCGATCCGTTCCCCCATTCTCACTTTACCCCTCTCTCCCAGGAGAAGAGAAGGCCGAAAGAAATGAAGCGATCCTTCGAACGTTTTCTTGATCGCATCCTCAACCTCGCCCTTTGTCCGAAGATAAAAGTTGCCGCTCATGGCGTTTGCACCGAGAGAGGTGACAATCAGAAATCCCTGAACATGATCCCGCGCTGCAATCTGCGCAAGTGAATGCGGGTATTCGAAGTCAACGCGTCGAAATGCTTGCTGTGTGCCTGCTTTGCGAATCGTCGTTCCAAGAGTGCAAAAGACGTCGGTCACGCCTTTAAAGTCTAGCGACTCTTCCAGCCGATCAAAATCAATAATTTCCTGTCTGAGTTTTGGACTTTGAATTTGGATTTTCCTCCGGATGCCAATTCTGACGACATCATACTCGGGCCGCTCACAGAGGAGACGGGCGAGAAATGAGCCAATCAGGCCGCTGGCTCCAGCAACGAACGCTGTGCGAGGATTCATGTATTAGCACCTCTTGAAGGAGATCATCATGGTCCATTCACGCCTTCTTTAGCCTCCAATTCTTCGATCGTTCTCGGCCAGTCGTCTTTCAACAGCCGCGAGAATGCCCTGTCTGCCAGAAGCTTCCCATTTGTCTGACAACGCGGGCAGTAGTTGCACTCGTTCTGCGCGTAGACGATTCTTTGGATGCGCGTCGAACAAACAGGACACGCTTTTCCGAAACGCCCGTGGACTGCCATCCCATCCCGAAACGCCGTCACCTTTTCTGGAAAGCCTGTCCCTGTTTCATACTTCAATCGTTCAATCCACCGAGTGAGCGTTTCTTTTATCGCAACAAAGAGACGCTGGATCTCTTCGTCGCCAAGCTGAGACGTCTGCTTAAGGGGAGAGAGCTTTGCCGAATGAAGGATTTCATCTGAATAAGCGTTTCCGATTCCGCTGAAAAGGTAGGGATCGGTCAATGACCTTTTCAACGTATGATTCTCTTTCGTCAACCGCGTGAAAAAAGAGGCATAGGTGGCTTCCAAAACTTCAAGCCCACCGGGATTAAACTGTTGAAGAGCCGCTTTGGTTTCCACAAGGTGAAGAGACGCGCGTTTCTTCGTTCCGGCCTCGGTGACAATGAGTGTTCCTGTAGAGAAATCGAATGCGGCATGCCCCACTTTTCCCGGGACCTTTGCACCCTTGGTTTTCCAGCGAAGCCGGCCGGCAATCATCAGATGGAGGACGATGAAGAAATCAGGTTCAAGAGCGATCACGATTCTCTTTCCAATCCGCTCAACTCCCAGAACCAATCTTCCCTCAAGTTTTTCAGGAGAAGGGCTCACGGATCGGAGCAAAAAGGGGTTCGCAAATCGGATTTTTTCAAGCGTCGATCCGGTAATGCGGCGGCGGAGCGCTTCCTGGTAGACGGTAATATCAGGGAGCTCCGGCATGATCCCGCTTAATGTAATCGTTGAAAACAACTTTTCCTATTTCGCATTCCCGACATCGCTCTTCCCGGCAGAAATACAGATACAATTGGAGTACTCCCTGCTGCAAGCGCATTGAACTGAGTTCCAGGCGTTGCTTCAATAGTTGGTGCTCCATCAACCGGAGGATGGCATTCGTGCTCAAAGGCGGGAACCATTCATACAAATACCGTGCGCCTTCCCGAACATCTTTCCGCTTGTAAAGTCTTGCATACAGAAAGCAGATCGGAATCACCGTGTTGGCGATGATATCGCTGGCTCTGGAAAGTCCAAGAACTCTTTTGCCTTCGATCGTGACGCAAAAGAGCTTCTGAAGAAGCTTCAGGATTTCTCCGTTTGTGCGACCGGAGGCAATCGATTTCACAATCGATCCAAAGAGATCGTAGAGGATGATTCGTTGAATCATCGCCGCAGCGGCCAATATTCTTGTTGCCGGAAGGTTTGCCGGTCGCGCGGGGAAAAACTGCCAATCGGCTTTCCCGAGAACATCGCCTTGGAAGGAAGGGCGCAGTTCTTCCCACCGCTTTCTCAGGATTTCGCCCAAATGTGTCTCCGATGGAACCAATCCTGCAACGCCGTAAAGCACAGCACGGAGATCCGTTTCGTTTCTCTCAATTCTCATGGCGCGAACGCGTCCGAGTGTTACGCTCATGGCGAGTCTCAGGAACGGCTTCCTGTTCCTGCTATATCCGAAGCCGTCCATGATACCTTCGTACAAGAGTTGATCCCACACGCTCCGATTCGATATCTCACTGGAAGAGAGTTCCCGATAGGGCGGGGGAATTTCATCAGCGGATCCTTCCTGTTCTATGACGCCAAACTGCCCACGCGGTTCACTCACCTGAAGTTCTTCACGCGCAAGCTCTCGGAGACGCTCTTCCAGCACACGGACTTTTGTTTCCAACCTTTGCCTTGCAAGCGTCATGATCCAGTGCTCCATGACTCCGGGATCAATCGACTCATTATACAGTGAACACGGAATCCGACGATCCGTTTGAACCTCGTGGACTATTCTCTCGAAGAGCTTCTTGGAAGATTCAGGAAGGAAGGATCCAAAAACAACCGTTGGGACACGGCGTCCGCTTTGCGAGACCGTCGGCCAACGGTCGGTCTCTCCGTGCAAAACGACATGGAGAATGACACTGTTGTATTTTGGATCCCGGTGGTGCGCGTGATGAATCCAATCGGCTGCTTTTCTGTGAATCTCAATCTCGCCATAGTATCTCGTTCCACCGATTGATATTCTCGCATGTCGAAAATCCGGACCACCGTCATCGTTCATCTCGCCGGGAAAATGAACAACGACTGATTTCCCGTCTGTTGTTTTCAGCGGAGCAGAGAGGTACTGGCGCTGCCAGATGTGTTGGAGCACTCGCTCAGGTATGTGGTTCCCCCGTATGGACATTGCTGCGGAAAGAAGGGTGATCCCCCTTGAACAAAGGTGCGATGAAGCTGACTCAGAAAGGTAAGAAAAAGGCCGAACGGTGGCAAGTGCACGTAGCGGAGAGCCCAACCATAATTACTCGAGCGGTTGGGCTTTCCGATTCAGAGAATGATCATATGCCCAGAGAAATAAGAATTGCCTTGTTCACCTGAGCCATTCTCGTTCCACCCAATTGCCCAAATCTCCTTCCAAGTCTGCCGGCCTTATCAACGGTTCTAATCTGGCCGCAATCAACGTAGCTATCCTCCATCAGTCCACCCTCCCCTGCCTTAACAAAAACCATGACAGGTATCGGTTTTGTTATCTCCTTCATGGATGAGATTGGGGCAATTATTGTCACAGGACTAAATCTGTTGCCCGTATCGTTTTGGATAATAAGAGCCGGCCTTTCTTTCTGCAGTTCGGCTCCTTTCGTTGGGTTCAAATCTACCATGTAGATCTCCCCCCGTTGGACAGTCATTTGTCCTCCTCGCGTTGATTTATTGCGAGTCGGCAAACTTCCACTCCTCACTCATCTTGGAATAGTACTCCGAGTTTGCTAAGTAGCCTTCCTCGAGTTCTTTCTCAATCTGCCTTTTTTCCAACCAGTCTATGTAAAAAGCGATTGCGCAACGAAAGAACTCACTTGTCGTTGAGTTATTGCTCTTTGCCATGTGAGTTGCCTTCCTAATAAGAGCCCTTGGGATAAGGAAGTTCACCCTCTCGTTTTTTGTGGTTGTTGTTAAGGTGTTCATAAGTTTCTCCAACTAATGCAATTGAACAAGCTGCTGGCTGAACTAATGCACAAACATGGGCATGAATTAACCCATTTATTTACATAAAAATATATGTAAAAAATATGCTCAATGTACGTTCGTTGCAGGAAAAAATCAAGCCTGTAAATGTTGAAGAAACCGCAGTGAACGGTGGGCTTGAGAATTACAAATCAGAGAATTATCTGACGATCGGTACTAGCGAATATGCCTTGCCTGGATCGTCCGAATCTCATCGCGAAGCTTTATTGCTTTCTCCCTCGCGGCACCGGCAAAATCGATCTCCTTCGAAGCAAAGATGATACTACGGCTGGCGTTGATCACAACCCCAAACCCCGACGCGGTACACCCATAGCGGACAGCGGCATTCAAATCGCCCCCCTGCCGGCCGACACCGGGAATCAAAAGCGGCATTGCAGGCACAAGAGCGCGGACGGATTTGATTTCCCTCGGATGAGTTGCACCGACAACCAGTCCGACATTCTTTCGCTTGTTCCATTTCCTGGCTGCAATGGCGATTTTCTCGAAAAGCCGCCGCGAGGAAACCCGGAGGCGTTGAAAGTCCTGCGAGCCGGGATTTGACGTCAGCGCGAGCACGAAGGCCCCCCGCTCTTCATCCCGTAAGAACGGTTCAACCGAATCATATCCCATATAAGGATTCACCGTCGCTGCATCAAAACCCAGGTCTCTGAAAATCACCCGGGCATATCTCTCGGAGGTGTTCCCGATATCTCCCCGCTTTCCATCGCCGATCGTTACAATATCTTTTGGAATAAGCCCGAGCGTTTTCCGCAAAACCCCCCAACCCGTCTCGCCAAGAGCCTCATAGAAGGCAAGATTGATTTTGTATGCACACACGAGATCCTGTGTCGCTCCGATAATCTGCCGGTTAAATTCAATCACTCCCTCGGCATCGGGCGGTAAGGCGGCGGGGAGGAGCGAGGCATCCACATCCAGTCCGACACACAAAACTGAATTTTGACGTGATTGCGTTTCTGTGAGTCGCTCGGTGAAATTCATTTGGCGAGAAATTCAATAAACTCACGGAACAACCGGCTCCCCAGGGGACAACGGCAGACTACCTCTTGAAATTCTTCCACATCATGGATTCAACGGGCTTAATACCGCGTTTGTTGTATTTTGCTCCCTTCTTCAGCGAATACGGGACTTCCACTTCGCCGGAAATCTCAAAATAAATCAGCTGACCGATCGGCATCCCGGCATAAATCCGGACAGGCTGCCGGACAGAAATCTCCAGCGTCCACGTATTGCAGAACCCCACGTCTCCTTTTCCAGCCGTGGCATGAATGTCGATCCCCAACCGCCCGATACTGCTTTTCCCCTCCAGGAACGGTACATGCCGGTGCGTTTCTGTGTATTCCTTGGTGACACCGAGATACAACTTGCTGGGAACCAGGATCAGTCCTTCCAGCGGGATTCGGAAATAGTGGATTCTGTTGTGCTTGCAGCTGTCAAGAATCTCTTCATTGTACATCGCCAGCCACTCGCCCAGGTGGACATCATAGCTGTTGGAACCCAGGTATTTCCGTTTGTACGGCCTGATGACAATCGTTCCCCTTTTCATCTCCCGCAGAATTTGTTTGTCGGAAAGAATCATGACGCTCCAAAATCAAAAGAGGCGTGGCAATGTACGAAGAATTTCCACCAAAGCAACGCTAAAGAGTGAAGGCTACGTAACCGATGACGGAGGTGTCAAACGAAATCCCGATCGGCATCACTTTCACCGTGCGATTGAAGACATTCTGAATTTCCATTTTCGCTATCACGTTCCGACCGAACCAGATTTTGCCCAAACGCTGCTCAAGCAGAAGATCCACCGCCCAGTATTCCGAAACAACTCCGTCAATACCGCTTCCCGACATTTCATCATCCTGCGGCAAAACAACAAATTCTTTCCACCGTGTCCTACTTACACCGCGGATCACAAAGGACAACAGTGTCCCTTGTACAATCAACAACTCGTTCGTCATGTGAAAGGAATGAACAGGAACGGTCTGAATCGTTTTGCTCTCGACATATTGATAGCTCATGTTTGCGGACCATTCATCCGTGAAGGGCATACGACTCCGAATTTCAAGCCCCCAGAGATTGCCCTTGGACGCATTGATGTATCGCCCCGAATACACAACATCGCCCGGCCAGGCGGTGCGGATTGCATTGAAGATGGATCTTTCGATTGAACGCTCAATGCCGATGATAAATCCCTCCGCGGAAACGTCGAGGGTCGATGATCGAATGCCGTACTGCACCGCGAGGCTGTGTACCCGCGCAGGAACAAGTCCCGGATTCCCCTGAATCCGAAAAGTGTCTTGTCGCCCAATCGACGCACGGTCTCTTACGGTCACGAACGATCCTTGTCGTTCAAGAAGGTTCGGGAAGGTGGCAACAGAGCTGAGTGACGCGGCAGCCTCGTGATCGTTTGCCATCCGGATCATGAAGCCGGCATGGCCCGAGAACTCCTCCCGGCCCCCGAAACCCCGATCGTACCGCGTTGTCGCGGTGATCTCAAACGCATCCGACGGATGAAATCCGAACCCAACGCTTGCAGCGTAGTTCAACTCGTCATGGTCGCCAAGAAAGAATTGGGCTTTAGGCTGCCCTGAGCCCACAATGGCTGCACGGGTGAGTTCTGCCGTTGCTGTGACACTCGCACCACTCCACAGATTCGTCGACCAGACTGTATAGATTGAAGAAACGATCATCGAATATTCTCCCTCTTCGGTTCCGAGCTGCTCTTTCATGGAAAGGTACACTCCGTCCCGTCGCGCGTGAATGAAGAATCCTGCAGGGAGGTTTTTCGCCGAAACCCGCAGCGTATGGAGGTACCCGCTGAAGAAACCAAGGATGGGGAGAAAAGGCATCTGTTCCCACCCCACGAGACCGTTGATCCCTCCGTAGAAGGAGAGGGTCGCTCCGGATTCCAAGGCGTAGTCCAGTTCTGCGGCGCCAAGGTAGTTGCGATTCTGCCTGCCGAGCATCTGTCGGCCTTTGTAAGCTATCAAGACATCATCGCGCCCGACATAGCCCGCTGTGAAATAGCCGAACACTCCTCCCGTGACCCGGTAAGCCAGCTCCCCTGACCTTTGAGAAATAGAGGTCGCAGCAGAATAGCCGATCTTGTTCTTGTTGTACAGCCTCAGGTTATCTTTTGTGTAGGTTTGGAGAATTGGATCCCCCGTTTCAGCACCGCCGAAGGCGCGTGCGACAACCAGAAAGGAATCGGGAATCGATGACCGGCGGACATCAATTCCTCCGCCCGGTAGAGAAAATCCTTCAACAAGCGATGGCCTGGCAATCGTTTCCACCTGCTCAGTCGTAATCAGATCGACTGGAACAAAATCAGGCGTGATGCGGTTGAGCGGAAACCCTCCAAAGGGAACGCCGTCTATCAGTATCGAACTTTGGGGGGAAGCCCAGGAACCAATGCCCCGGAACAAGATCAACGGCATGTATCTCGAAGCTGTCAGCCGTTGCGCCGTTGAATGAGCGAGAACATGATCGGAAACGCGTTCCCCGAGAAGGGAAACACCTGGCCGATTTTGAGCGAGCCCGCAGGTCACCAAAGCGAAGAGGACTGAAACGATGAGGACGGTGCGGACCATCGATTATTGAAGAGGAATGAAGACACCCAGGGAGGTAACGGCAACCGGATCGAGGCCAGCAAAAATATGCTGGTACGATATGAAGAAGCCGATTCCCGGGGACCGGATTTGAACGGAGCCCTGAAATCCAAACTCTGATTCAACGGCATTGTCTATATCGTCCGGCGCCGCCAGCCCCAAAAAGACAAACGTATTGTTTGCGAGCGAGAGATCGGCGGAAAACAGCAAGTCAGGAAAAATTCTTGCTTGCGACTGCAGACCGAGGCCCAGCGTTATCAGAAGGATATGCGGAATTTTTCCTTTTCGCACACTCTCAGCCCTTTGGAACCAGGAAAACCGCCCGTTGCCGATCAGAAACAGCGTTGGTGAAAGCGGCGTTTCCGCGCGGACGCCGAGACCAGGACCTGAATTCCAGAATTCACCAAACTCCCTGTGAGGAATGAGCCACTCACCGCTGGCACTGAATGTTGTGCGCGACAGATCGAGGGATTGCGGAAAAATCTCTGAAATCGACAGAACGGACAGGCAGAGAAGGACTGGAACGGTTCTCACGGTTAGGTCAGCGCGATCACCAGTTCGACGATGAGCATTCCCGACACGAAGAGCGAAATCGTGAAGAACGACCATTCTCTTTCCCGAAAAAACATCACCAGAGTCATGACGACACGAACAAGGGGGGTGAGCACCAGCACGATCAAGCCCGCATACAACAATTTGAATCCGGGGGAAAGGCTGTCGCCCGATCCGAAAACACGAGGAAAGAAATCCTTGAGGCTTACACTTGAAGCCTCTGACACTCCCTCGGCTGCAAAGAAAATCAATCCGGCGCTCAACAAGACAACGCTGAGCCAAACCCCAACACGGAGAACCCGCCCGATGAGCTGTTCTTGTGCTGTTGCAGTCATGATCGGGTTAAAAGTTGAAAAGCGGCAATGAGCAGGACGACCGCAAAGAGAATTGTCAGAGTTCGCGTCGTAAATTCTTTCGCGATGGATACCCCTACGACGGTCCCGGCGAAAACTCCCAGCGTGGCTGACGCTGTCAGCACGGGGTTTACGTACCCGTGAGCAAAGTAAATGTACGCGCCGGCAGCCGCCGTCACTCCGATCATAAAGTTACTGGTTGCTGCTGCCGCTTTCATCGGAACGCCCGAAAGAAGAGTCATCGCCGGAACTTTGAAAATCCCCCCTCCGATTCCGAGAAGTCCCGAAAGATTTCCGGCCAGGAACGACACTCCCATCGTAGCCGGCAGGCGGTTGACGGAGTACGTCACTACTGTCTGTCGTGATTCGTCGTAATAAGCAGCAGGAAGCACGCCATCACCCCCACCCGAATCGTCAGACGGCGCTCGTCGCCAGATCATGATTCCTGAGACGGCCAGAAGAAGAACTCCAAAGATCCGTGCAAGAACTGTTGCGCTGAGGAAGGACGCCGTCAACCCGCCCAAGATTGCACCGGCAACGGTTGTCGTTTCCAGGGTCATGCCAAGCCGGATATTGACCGTTTGTCGTTCAAGGTTCATGGCAGCACCCGCGCTCGATGTCGCGATTACAGCGACGATGCTCGTGGCAATCGCTTGGTGCATGGGAACCTGAAGAACGAGAACAAGGAACGGTATCAGGAACACACCGCCGCCCAATCCGAGCATGACGCCGAATGTTCCAGCGAAGGCGCCTCCGACAAAAACGAGAATAAGTGAGCTGACCGACACTGCGCTTGCGGATTGATAGGAAGTTGCAGAGGCAGAATACGGAAAAGAGGAAAAACTTTCAATGAATTACGTCAGGCCGAGTGTAATGTCAGGAGCGCGACCTCCGGCTTCACCATCCGGATCGGAACGCCCACCATGCCAACACCGACGTTGACATACAGATGCTTTCCCTCCGCCTCAAAATGACCCATGGCATACTTGTGCACAAGATACACAGGGTTGAGATTCAATGGCCCCAGCCGAAAACCAACCTGACCGCCGTGGGTGTGTCCGGCAAGGGTCAGATCGGCGCCGTATGAGCGAACCGTATCCCACATGTCGGGTCGGTGAGTCAGCATGATCTTGAAAGATTCAGGACAAACATTCTCAACGGCTTGGTCCAGCCGTGCAAAGTTCGCACGTCCCCTCCCGGCGTCATCAATTCCAACGATCGTCAACTCCCGGTTTTCGAGAATCAGCTTCTGATGACCGTTATTCAGCATGAACATCCCCCTCTGTTCCATCGCCGCGGAGACCTTGGAGGCTGTGGCAAAGTGGTCGTGGTTCCCCAGACAACCGAAGAGACCATGGTCTGCCTTCAGCATCTCGGTCGCTTTGTAGATCGATTCTATTTGAGCATCCGAGGTGTCAACAAAGTCTCCCGTCACCATAATGAGCTGCGGTCTGAGGGAATTCACCAGCTCAAAAATCTCCCTCATGTTCTGTTCGCTCATAAAGATGCCCGAGTGAATATCGCTCACATGGGCGATCGTCAATCCATCCAGAGCTGCCGGGAAGTTTTCGAAGTGAAGATCCAAACGGTTAATCACATAGTCCCGCGCGGTGGCAAGGGAAGCCACGACAGGGATGGCTCCGGCGGCTGCCGCAGCCGAGAGTCCTCCGAGTTTCAGAAATCGGCGCCGCGAAGGATCGACCGGCTTCAGCTCCGGCGTTTGCTTTCCGGCGGGGCTGGATCTCAGGACCCACCGGAACATCCTGTCGCCTGCAAAAAACAGGAGCCGAATGACATCTGCACAAGTCACCAGCAAGGACGAAAGGACAACAAACGCAAAGAAGAGTCCCATGGGATAGAGAAGAAAGACTTGCAGAAAAGGTTCCTGATACCATTCTGTTCCGCGCACGACAAACTGCAGGAGGAACAGGGCGTTCACAAGAAGAAGGGATCGTTTGAGCCAATTCAACCGCCGTTGCAGGATGTCTCCCTCGTAAACGCTCCTGCTCCACAACCGTACGAGTCGATACAGCCGGTACTGCATGAGCCCGAATAGCGTGAAAATGGAAACAAAAAAAACGAAAAACATGACTGTTTGATTCATAGCGAAAAACCTCACCCTAACACGCGTTAATCAATCCGCCACTCGGGATTGATTCCCGTATGGGGGCATTTTTAGATGACATCGCTCCCTAATACTCTTTACGATTTGCCCAGAAATTCATCAGCAGGCCCGACATCACCATATTTGCCAGCAACGCGGAACCCCCGTAGCTCAGGAAGGGAAGCGGTATGCCAATCACCGGCATGAGACCCATCGACATGCCGACGTTGATCAGCAGATGAGTAGCAAACACGGACGTAATACCGACGGCAGCAATGCTTGCAAACTTGTTTTTGGAAGCGGAGCCGACCGTCAGCCCGCGCAGCAACAACGCTCCAAAAAGCACGAGAACGATCGAAGCCCCAAGAAAACCAAACTCTTCCCCGGGGACGCAGAAAATGAAATCGGTCCATTGTTCGGGAATGAAGTTCAGTTGGGTCTGCGTCCCCTTGAGGTATCCCTTGCCGAACATTCCGCCTGAACCAATGGCTACCTTGGCCTGCAAGACGTTGTAACCCGAACCCAGCGGATCGGCTTCCGGATTAAGAAAAGTCATGATGCGTTTCTGTTGGTAGGACGGCATCCGCTCAAACACAAACTGCACCGAGAGTCCAACCGCGAGAGTGACGGCGAACGCCATGGCCGCAATGAATCGGTTTTTCCGACTGACGTAAAGAAGCACGGCGCTCACGATGACACTGGCAACAAAAAAGGATGTTCCAAAAAGAGCCCCGGCTGCAACGAGGAGCGGTGAAAGAATCGCGGCAAGAGAAAAATGATCGGCCCCCACCCAGTAAAGTACCGGAAGGATCACAGCTAAGAACACCACGGACGTTCCGAGGTCCGGCTGGACAAGAACAAGACCCATGGGGATGACAATAAGGGTGATGGCAGCAAAGAGATGCTTCGGGTCGGAAATAAGCGTCGTGGACCGGGAAAGAAAGGCAGCGAACGCAAGAACTGCCGCGACCTTTGCAAACTCCGACGGCTGACCGCCGAGCCCCGCGACTCCTAGCCAGCTCCTGGAGCCCGATACAGTCTTCCCGATGACCAGCAAGGCAAGAAGAACAAGCAAGGAGACCACATAGGCGGGAAACGCCATCCGGTGAATTGTCTTCAGCGGCAAAATCGCCGCCGCCAGCATCCCCACAAAACCGATCCCCGCCCACATGAGCTGGCGCTGAAAAATCAAGCCCGCACCTGCATCGTAGGTGGCGCTGTACACGGAGAGCAACCCCACTGCGACAAGCCCGAGGGTCACAAAGAATACCTTGAAATCAAAATACTCTTTGAAGTAAGCGAACATATCTTAGCGCGCTTCCGTGATGACTTTGACGGTGTCTGCCTGAACCAGAGGAGTTAATCGCGGGGTGTACCGGTATCGCTTGATGGCTCCGTGGATATATTTCTCCATGACAAGTCCTGCAATCGGAGCCGCCTTCGCCCCCCCGGAGCCGGCATTTTCCAGCATAACCGCGATGGCAATGGAGGGTTGTTCGAACGGTGCAAATCCGACGAACCAGGAGTGATCCTCACCATGAGGATTTTCAGCCGTTCCGGTTTTACCCGCAGCAACAATATCAGGGATCCGGGCCGCTCTCCCCGTTCCCCTGGGAGCATTCACGACCCGCTGCATTCCTTCACGGATCAGAGCAAGATTTGTGGCCGAGAGTCCCACAGGGCGTGTGTGCTGCTGGAACTCCTCGATCCGGTTTGTGAACTTGTTTCGAATCATTTGGACGGCATGCGGTTGCTGAACAGTTCCACCGTTTGCCAGTGCAGCTGCGTACACGGCCATTTGAAGGGGTGAAACGCCCAATTCACCCTGTCCGATCGCCAAACTCACCAGATATCCCTGAGTCCATCTCCCTTTTCCGTACACTCGGTCAAAATAGTCGGCTGACGGGAGAAGCCCCTGAGTTTCCTCGCCAATATCGGCCCCTGTCAGCTGCCCGAATCCAAAGCGGCGCCCGTACTCCGTCCATTTTTCGAAGCCTACCCTGTGAATAAGCTGATAGAAGAAAACGTTGCACGAACGCTGAATCGCCTCCACGACATTGACCGATCCGTGAACGCTCAAATCCTTAAAGGTCCTGTTTCCATACCGGTATGCCCCATAGCAGGTGTAACGAAACTTCTCGTCGATGATTCCTTCTTCCAGGGCCGCGGCTGCGAGGACCATCTTATATGTTGAACCCGGTGGATAGCGTGTCATGGTTGCGCGATTGAATAACGGTTTGGTGGTATCCGTGTTCAGACGTGTCCATTCCTCCACCGGCGTGACACCGCTGAAAATGGAAGGGTCGAAATCGGGCTTGCTGACAAGAGACAAGATTCCCCCCGTTGAGGGATCAATCGCAACCAGCGCGCCACGATAGTTTGTCATGAGCGATTCCGCAAACGCCTGCAAACCGGCATCCAGGCTCAGAATCAGGTCGAACCCTTCCTGAGGAGAGATGTCGTTCCTTCCATCCTCGAACGATCCTATGACCTTGCCCCGAGCGTTCACAGCAAGGAACTCGTACCCTTTCTGACCCCTGAGCATCACCTCATAACTGGCTTCCAAACCGGATGAGCCGATCAGATCTCCCAATTTGTAATAATCGCTGAGGCGGGCGAGTTGAGCATCCGAAATCTCCTTACAGTACCCGAGAAGATGGGATGCGTGTGCCTTCGTCGGATAGTACCTCTTCGAATCGACCTGATAATCCAAACCCGGCAGGAGATACAAATGCTCTTCCAGGTCGGAAAGGGCGGTGAAGCTGATATCCCGTTTGATGCGCGTCGGCGAAAATCGGGAATACGCAATTCCTTTTTGCACACGTTCCTTGATCGCTCCTGTATCCATGCCGAGAATTGACGAGAGGATCGGGAGAGACCGCGGGTCGTATTCTGCCGGTGTAATGGTCACCGAATAAGAGGGGCCCACATCGACGACGAGGTGGCCCTTCCGGTCGAAGACGTAGCCGCGCAACGGCTCCCGCACAATGGCGCGGAGGGTATTCTCCGTGGATTTCCTCCCGAGCTCGATATTGTAAAACATCTGAAGCTGGTAGAGTCGAAAGACGAGGAGTCCAAGAATGGCAAAAACGGCAACGCGGAGAGCGCGCCGCCTGGGTAGAGCGCCGATGTCATCTTGATGATGAACAACGGTGCTCATGACCTTATTTTCCGGGAAAATGCAAACATGGGAAGCGCACTCAGCGCGGTCGTATAGGCCGTTGTCGCAAGAGTGTATTGGGCTGTTGTCCAGAGGAGGGAAACCTCCGCTCCCTGCAAAAAGATTACAAAGTAAATCACGTTATGAACAAGTGAACATATCACGACAATCAGAAGAAACTGAGAGGTTCCCAGTGTTTGGTCCGTTTTGTTTTCATTAAAGAAATATCCCCCCAGAAATCCGGCGACGGTCTTTGAAAGAGCCGCCAGCCCCAGCAACTGCGTGGCCGCCACGTCCTGTAGGAAACCAACCAGGAATCCGGCTGTCATGGCCTCGGTTTGCCCACGGCGAATCGCCGTGTAGACAACCCAGACGAGCAGCAAATCCGGAACAAAGCCTCCAATCGCAAGGAACGGAACAAAAGTTGTCTGGAGAAGGAGAAGCCCAAGGACGATGAGGGCGGAGCGAAAATATCGGTGCATTCAGTGATGCTCGATGTTTCGGGAAAATCTGATTCAGGACATCTCCAGCACACGTCCGAAGAGAACTTCAAAACGAAAACTCTTGGCTTGGTGCCGCGATTCAATGTATTCCGCAATCTTCTCAAGACGGACGGGAATGGACATGATTTTTTCCTGCGCCTTGCGCCCCAACTCGTTCAAACCCGTCACGAGATCGATCTTCCAGGTTGAGATGAGTTGCTCGACAATTGCCTTGTAATCCCGCGGCCCGTAGATCCCGGACCGGCGAACGACATCGGCGTACTCGTTGAAGTTCGCGATCGATATCCCCGGCATATCGATGCTGGGCATGATCTGTGACGCCGAAGAGAGCGCCTGGTTCGGATCCCGGTCCATGATTTCCGTGAAAACGCTTTTGTAAAATGCGTAATGCCGTGCCTCATCCTGGGAAATCCTCTGCGTAATAGAATAGAGCAGAGGCTCTTCGTTCATCGCCAGCTTTCCGGTATTCAGATGCGAGACCTGGGTGGCCTTTTCCTGACAAGTCGTATAGACAAAAATCTGGTAGGGATCTCCCTTCCAGTCCGGATGAAACCCCGACCGGATGTAATCAAATTGCAGCCGTTCAAGAACGCGGAAGTTGAGGAGCCGGGAATCTCGGATGTAATCGCGAAGGATGTTCCCGTGCCGGTCTTCTTCGGCCGTCCAGAGCCCGTTCCAGAGTCCCCAAAAAGTGTCGCTGCCCAGGTTTTCGGCAATGAGCCGGTGGAAGTGAGGAAGTCCTTCTTCTGTCAGAATGTTCAGAGCGATCGCGACCCGGGCGCTGTCGCCGATTCCACGCGCACGCTTCCTCAACGTACGGTAAAATTCCTCGTCATCCTTCCCTTGATCTGCCGGAAGGATTTCCGAGGGCCACCACAGATCCCTCTTCGCCTCGTGTTTGCTGATCAAGTCTTTCACGAGAGATTCGAGATCCCTCAGGACCTCGATTTTTGCCGACAAGCTTTTGGCTTTTCCTGTTGTGTCTTCCAGACCCATCGGTGAGTCTCCTCCTTTCAATCTATGAAAACACACGCCGATTGCAAACGCTTAGCGCGAAAACCGTTCTTCCGCCTGATGCTCAAGATCGATCCTTTCCTGATCCGGCACGGATGTCATCACAAAGACCTCCTCGAGCTTTATGAAATCAACGCTCGGCATGATCACAACCTCCTTGAACAGGGATCCCGGCTTCTCGGAGATTGCTGAAACCAATCCGATGCGGATACCCGGTAGATATGTGCTGCTGTACTCGGACGTCAGGAGTACGTCGCCCTGTTGAATATCGAGGGTCTTGGCAATATTCTTCAATGTCAGACGCGCGCCATCCCAGGCAACGATGCCGTCCACTCGACTCCGCTGAATTTTCGCGCTGGCACGGAAATCGGTATTGAGAAGAATATTAACAACCGAGTAATGCCGACTGGCAGCGACAACGACTCCAACAAGACCGGCATCATGAACCACGGGCATCGACGTGTGCACACCGTCTGCTTCTCCGACGTCCAGGGTCAGCGTGTTCCGAAGCAGGGTCAGGTTCTTGCTTACGATCTTCGCGGCAACAAAGTCGTAATTTCCCCTCCCCTTCAGCTCCAGCAACCGGCGAA
Source organism: Ignavibacteriales bacterium (assembly GCA_016186715.1). Lineage (GTDB taxonomy): Bacteria > Bacteroidota > Ignavibacteria > UBA10030 > UBA10030. The sequence continues at coordinate 42,169 of JACPLA010000102.1, forward strand.
GGCGCATGTTCTCCAAACGGGCCTCCCGTAACTGGTTGGCCTGGTCAGCCAATTCAATGTTCGTTCGCCGGAGAATCGAGTTCTCCGTCCCCAATCGCAAGTAGGCCGGAAAAAAAGAAACCCGATCCTGGATTACCCCCAACACAACTGTGGCGATCGTCCGGATTTGTTTCACCTGTGGAGCATCGTTGAGGGAAAGAAGAACGAGAGAAAGAATGACAAGCCCGGAAAGGAAAACATATTCCCGAAAATGGAGAAAGAGGTTGTAGAGTCGTTCAAGCATGAGGGAAAGAGCCGGTTCAGCGTGCCGGGTCAAGCACGTCGCGTTCAGACCGATAAGAATGAAAGCGCTCGGACGGTGCCGCGACTAATATCGTTTGCTCTTGATCAACACTTTGGAGTATTGATCGAGGCTCTCGAGGACCTTTCCGGTTCCGCGGACAACAGCGGTCAAGGGATCCTCGGAGACGTGAACAGGAAGGTTTGTTTCCAAACGGAGACGCTCGTCAAGGTTCTTCAGCAGCGCCCCGCCTCCGCTCAACATGATCCCGCGGTCCAAAATGTCGGCCGACAATTCGGGCGGAGTTCGTTCCAACGTCATCTTCACTGCTTCCACAATCTGCGCGATCGGCTCGTTCAATGCCTCCCGGATTTCCACCGAGCTTACCTCCGTAGTCTTTGGAACCCCGTTCACCAGATCACGCCCCTTGACCTGGATCGTAATCTCTTCGCGAAGCGGCATGGCCGATCCGACTTCGCATTTGATCGCCTCCGCGGTTCTTTCGCCGATCAGGATATTATGATTACGCTTGAAGAATTGAATGATAGCGTTGTTCATTTCATCGCCTGCGACGCGAATGGACTCCTCGTTGACAATGCCCGAAAGAGCAATGACGGCAATTTCGGTCGTGCCTCCCCCGATATCCACTACCATGTTTCCAACCGGCGCATCGACGTCCAACCCCACCCCGATTGCCGCCGCCATCGGCTCGGCAAGCAAATGAACCTCCTTGGCTCCCGCATGCTCCGCAGAATCCCGGACCGCCCGCTTTTCCACTTCGGTAATCCCGGATGGTACAGAGACGACAATCCGTTTGGCAGGCACCCAGGCGGAGTTGATCTTCTTGATAAATTCCCTCAGCATTCCTTCGGCAATTTCGAAATCAGCAATAACACCGTCCTTCATCGGACGGATCGTGCGGATGTCGCGGTGAGTCCGACCCAGCATCTCGCGGGCTTCCTTCCCGATGGCGATGATCTTTTTTGTGTTCCGGTCAAAAGCAACAATGGAAGGCTCGTTGAGTACGATCCCCTTCCCCTTGATCCAAATCACCGTGTTGGCAGTGCCGAGATCGATGGCTATGTCGGCGGAAAACAGTGAGAACAAACCCATGTGAGGACCAAAAAGTGAACGTTTTCAGTGGCGGAAGTGACGGACTCCCGTAAAGACCATGGCGATGTGATGATCGTCGGCGGCCCTGATGACTTCCTCATCCCTCACAGACCCGCCAGGCTGAATCACGGCTGTCGCTCCGACTTTGACGGCTTCCAGGAGGCCATCGGCAAAAGGAAAGAACGCGTCCGAGGCCACCGAGCAACCCCGCAAATCAAGTCCCGCTTCGGTCGCTTTTAACGAAGCGATCTTCGCGGAATCAACCCGCGACATCTGGCCCGCACCGACTCCAAGTGTCCTGTCTCCCCGCGCATACACGATCGCATTGGATTTCACGTGCTTGGCTACGGTCCAGGCAAACAACAGTCCTTGAAGTTCGGGCTCAGTTGGTTTTCTTTTTGTGACGGTTTTCACGTCCCCCGCCCTCATTTCCCGAACATCCGTCTCCTGAACCAAAAATCCGCCGCCAACCCGTCGCACATCATAACCCCTCGACCGCCCCTCCGTTTCTTTCTGCAGAATGAGCCGCCGTTCTTTCTTCCTCTGAAGAATGACCATGGCTTCCTGTGAGAAAGAAGGTGCAACCACCGCTTCCAAAAAAATCTCATTCAATGCATCTGCCGTCTCAGAATCAACCTCACGATTCAAAGCAACAATTCCTCCAAAGGCCGATTTCGAGTCTGTGGCGAGGGCATGACGATACGCTTCCAGAAGCGTATGGCCGGTTCCAGCGCCGCAGGGGTTGGTGTGTTTGACAACAACCGCGGCCGGTCGATCGAACTCCCCCACGAGCCCCAAGGCGGCGTCAAGATCAAGGAGATTGTTGTAAGAAAGCACTTTGCCGTGAATTTGTTCGATCCATTTGCCGAGGGCACCGTAGAAACCAGCCAGCTGATGCGGGTTTTCACCATATCGAAGCGTGAATGACCTCGGCTCGGCAATAGTCAACACGGAAGGAAGCCCTTCGTTTGACCCCCGGGATGCAAGGTACCCGGCAACCGCGGCGTCGTAGCGAGTCGTCTGCTGGAACGCTTCCTGTGCAAGCCGGTACCTCATGGACTCCGTGAGGGCGCCTTGATGAGCTTCTAATTCGGCCAACACCGAATCGTACCGCTCCGGATTCACAACGACGGCTGTGTGTCGAAAGTTTTTCGCCGACGCCCGTACCATCGCGGGTCCCCCGATGTCAATGTTCTCAATAACTTCACGCTCGGATACTCCCGGCCGGGCAACTGTTTCCTCAAACGGATAGAGATTTGCAACCACAAGATCGATCGGCCTGATACCGAGCTTTTTCAGCTCTTCGATGTGGCGTGGATCGTCGAGAGCCGCCAGGAGCGCCGCATGAATATTCGGATGTAACGTTTTGACCCGGCCATCGAGGATTTCGGGGAATCCGGTAACCTCGGAAACCGGCGTCACCCTGAGTCCTGCTTCACTGAGAGTTCTGAACGTCCCGCCGGTTGAGATGATCTCGATGCCGAATTTCTCCAATGCTTTCGCAAACTCCACGATCCCTGTTTTATCCGAGACACTTAGAAGCGCACGCTGGATCAGGAGATTGTTCTCTTTTTCTCCCCCGGCGGCTGGCATTAGATTTGGAATGGTTATTGGATCCACACGGTGTTTCCTTGAATCCGAATTCGTTTCTCGGCAAACGCCTTCAACGCAAGCGGGTAGATTTCATGTTCGATTTCCAGGACTTTCGCAGCAAGAGTTACCGGAGTGTCCGTCGGGGAGACCGCAACGATTTTTTGCATCACAATGGGGCCACGGTCGTATTCTTCGTCCACCAGATGAACGGTGGCCCCGGTCACCTTCACTCCGGATTGAAGAACAGCCTCGTGCACCCGGATCCCATACATTCCGGGTCCGCCGAACGCCGGGAGAAGTGCCGGATGAACATTGGCGATTCGATTCCGATATCGCCCGATGAGTTTCGGAGAAAGCTTCTTCATGTATCCCGCAAGAGCGACAAAATCGACGTTATGATCTTGCAGGACCGAGATCGTTTTTGCCACGAACGCATCCTCGGACGGAAACTGTCTCTGGCTGATATGATACCCGGGGATATTCCGTGTCCGGGCAACCTCCAGCGCTCCCGCACCGGAGTTGTTGCTTATCACGACACAGACCCGAGCTGGAAGGTTACCGCGGTGTATTGCGCTGAGGATTGCTTCAAAGTTTGAGCCGCGTCCCGACGCAAAGACGGCAATATTCATTCAAGAGGGTTCGAGCGAAAACGTGATCCGGCCGGTAGCCAATGTAACGATAAGTCGCAGGATTGTCAATGAATTGCGATGTTTCGGGTCTGACAATTACCTCACGGCAGATTCCACGATCTCCAGGGTACGATGGGAGGCGCTGACTCGGGTGCGACTCCCGATGGGAAGGGTGAGTTTTCGTGGAATGTGCCCGTATTGAAGGTTCGACAGAACCGGAACGGGACTGCTTTCAATTACTTCGGCCAGGACTTGGTCAATGGTCAGATGTGGCTTGGACGGATCCGGAGGATGGCAATCTGTAAAACATCCCAGCAAGAGAGCGGTGATCGTCTTGAACACTCCCGCGTTGCGAAGCTGGGCAAACATCCGGTCCACCCGGTGCGGTGCCTCATCGACATCCTCAACAACCAAAACTGCCTTCCTGTAGTCTGCTGCATAGGGGGTTCCGTGGTTCGACATTAAGCAAGACAGATTACCCCCCATCAACCGCCCCGATCCTTTTCCCCTTCCGTGACTTCTCAGAGGAACGTCGGGAGGATTCTCCAGAAGGCCGATTTTCGTCGTGGAGGTGATGACTTTCCAAAAATGCTCTTCCGTATACGGGTCGATGTCGTTCCACATTTCGACTCCGGCCATAGGTCCTGAAAACGTAATCAATCCTGTCTTCCGGAACAGGGCGAGTTGAAGTGAAGTCAGATCGCTGTATCCGACAATGATTTTGGGATCACGCTTTACCGCCTGGAAATCGATTCTCCGGAGAATGCGGGGTGTTCCATAGCCTCCTCGAACGGCAATGATCGCCCTGACGGAACGGTCTCGAAACATTTCGTTCAGGTCCGATGTCCGATCCTCATCCCGTCCGGCAAGGTAGCCAACTTCATCCATCACATGCTTACCGATCTTCACACGATACCCCAGATGCTCGAGATATTGTGTGCTTTTTTCAATTTTATCGGGAGATGATGGCGCGCTCGCAGGGGAAACAAGCCCAATCACATCCCCCTTCCGGAGCCTTGGCGGTTTCACGATTTTCATGTTAGATTCCAGCGATGAGCTTTCTCATACCTCGGCGACAATTCGACCCCGCGATCCAGGAAATGATGGACCGTTCGGAAACCGACCCCGACGTTCTTCGGGACGACCTGGCCAACCTCAGAACGATCAACAAATACTTCGGGGGACTCGAAGCCAATCGAAAGAGCATCCTCCCCTTGTTTCAGGAAATCCCCGCGGAACGGGAGCTTACGATTCTTGACCTTGCAACCGGTTCGGCGGATCAACCCATCGCACTGGTACGTTTTGCCCGCAGAGAGGGCCGAAAAATCCGTATCGTCGCTCTCGATAAGAACCCTGTGATGCTCTCCGTGGCACGGGCGGAGTGTTCTGCCTTCCCCGAAATCACCATCGAAGAAAGGGACCTTCTCACCCTTCCCTATCCTGACAACAGTTTTGATTTCGTTCTTTGTTCGCTCGCCATTCACCACTTTTCGCGAGGCGACGCGATTGAAATCCTCCGGTCGATGAAACGTCTCAGCCGGGTCGCTCTGGTCGTTCATGACCTTCACCGAAGCTGGATCACGGCGTGGGCCGCCTGGCTCTACACCCACCTCACCACCCGAAATCCCATAACACTGTTTGACTCTTATCTCTCTGCCCGTAGAGCTTTTACAGCGGAAGAACTTGAGTCCATGGCTCGGGAGGCCGGAGTACATCGGAAAACAATCACGCGCTATCCTTTCTTTCGCCTCGTGCTTGTGGGATTCCCCGATTGAATCAAAACGCCATCAAAGCAGCTTTCCGTTTCCGATTCTTCTGCTCATCGTTGAAGCCTCTCTGATATCCGTAGACGGCCGCCTCCCATTCTCCATACATCGGATTAGGCAGAACGATAAATCGATGTCCGAATTCCATCCGGTAACTGTCTGTCACTTCGAACCTTTTTTCAACCGGTTGCTTTTCAAAAAGAGCAGCCATGTCGTTCAGATTATCGCCCAAAAGAAGAACGATGTCATGAGTTCGCTCGATCGTTCTTCGACGTGTCTCTTTGCTCGATTCAGCCGCCATCAGTAAGAGGCGGCTCTTTTCTACCTGAGGGAATTTTTTGGTCTTAAGATTATAGAGGGTACCGTCGAATTCTTTCTGCTCCGAACGGTTTGAGACATAGAAGATATCGTATCCACGGGACACCGCATACGTGAGAAACTCGACAGAGCCGGGAAGAGGCTCTGCCTCGGCGCGACCCACCCAATCGGTCCAGGCAAACGGAAACACCTCGTTTTCAGCAATGAGTTTCGCCATATGCGGGCTATTGTCGAGGATCGTCTCATCAATATCCACAACAACGGCCCGACGCCGTGTGCTCCTGTTTGTGTCGAGGTCTCTTTCCAGCTGCAGGCGCGCGATGTTGAACGCCTGGTATGAGAGCGCCCGCCATTCCGCAGACCGCTGAACCCAAAGAACAGACATGACAAGGTGTTCGTTGCGCGACAGATTTGCGGACTCGTTGGGATTCCAACCAAGTCCCAGGGCTGTCGCCATTAAAAGTGTGGCGACCGGAAGGTTCAGTATACGCATTAGTCTAGTTGTAGTGTTTTGTGGATGACCAGGCCTCGTCAAGAGGCACTTTAAGTCCTCGTGCGACAAAGATGGGAAGATTATTCTCATATGGCATGCAATAGGTACACACGGAGACCCCCGCCCTTTGGACATTCTCAAAAGCGCGAAGGTGATCTTCTTCCTCCCCGCCAACAATAATGACCGCATGCACGGAATCAGTCCCCGGCCCCCAGAGAAAGTAATTATTGTGACCGCTCACGACCCGGGGCAATCCAAAATGCCGTCCAAAAAAGTTCAAGGCTCCCGCTTCTCCGTAGTTCTGCGTGTAAATCAAAGACCTGGACTGGTCCTTGGGAGAAAGACCTCTGTGGACGCTTACGACGGTTGCCGTCAGTTCTTCCCATCCGAAGCAATCGGCATACAATTGCGGCAACGCGCCCAGCGGGTTATTCTCCTCGGCCCGAGGTTCAATTCCGACGACTCGAGCATACCGGATGAAAGACTCCACTGGAAGAATCGGTACCGTGAGGGGAACCGTGGCAATTCCCCCCAATGCCAACAGGGCAATCAGTACCGGCTTCATCCATTTTCTGCCCCGCTGTTCGATCCACTGCTGAATGATGACTCCTCCGGCAGCAATCAGGATCGTATAAATGGGGGCCAGATAATAGACCTTGCTGTTTTGAACAACGAGGAACACAAAGATCACCGCATACATCCACCCGAACAAACGGTATTGCTTTCCGTCCGGATGAAAAAAGAAATACCAGAGCCCGGCAACCCAGATCGGAAAGACGAGAGGATGCAGATATTCGACTTGTCCCAGGAGGAATTCGACGGGCCCCATGGAAGCGATCTTGTACCGCTGGGCTTGCTCAATGAATTCCAGCGTCGGCCAGCCATAAACTATTTGCCACACAATATTCGGTAAGACGATGAGAGCCGCAATCAGGCCACCGAGCCAGATCCATTTCCTCCTCAGCACAATTCGTTCGGGGGTGAGCAGCAGTCCGATAACCAGGCCGAATCCAAGGAACAGCACGCTGATTTTGTTCATGAGTCCAAGGCCGGCAACAAGCCCGAAGAGGAGCCAGACTTCCTGCCGTCCGTGTTTCAGGATGACGAGAAGAAGGAAGAGGAGGATATTCCAGAACAGGAGATCAAAGGCGTTCATGGAATAGAATCCTGCGATGGCGAGATAGGCGGGAGCGATGATCACCGCCAGGCATGCAAGACTGATGGCAAACTTTCTTCCCCCGAGTTCCCGGACCATCAGGCCGGTGACGTAAACGCTTGCAGCCCCGGCGAGTGCAGGAAGGAAGCGGAGAGCAACAAGGGAATCGCCCAGGACGAGGCGATTCATCGCAAGGATCAAGATCGACAGGGGAGGATGGTCCACGTATCCCCAGGCAAGATGTTCGCTGCATGCAATGTAGTAAAGCTCATCGCGGAAATAGCCGTAGCCGCCAAGGGCGCTTGTCAACACATGGACGAAGAGTCTGACAAATGCAAGGGAGACAATCAGGAATGACGACGAGGAAATTTCCGCCTCATCGGCGACAGCCGGAAGCTGAATGGCAGGCGCATCTCCATATTCATGTATGACACGGGCTTTGCCACCCACGGTGAGCCTTTCGAATGGGCGTTCAGCGTTTTTCTGTGACGACTGCGAACGCACGTACCGGAAAGGATCCGAACTTCTTCACTCTTACCGGAACTGCAAAGAAGCGAAATCCGTCGTCGGGGAGTCGGTCCAAATGACAGAGATGTTCGCAGACCGGGATGCCTGCTCCAAGCAGCAATGTATGAGCGGGCCTTGAGCCGTCGCGTGTATCGTCGATATTGTACGAATCGATCCCAACGAAGGCCGCTTTCTGATTCACGAGGAGCTCGGATGCATCCCTCGTGAGAAAAGGATGGCCGCTGAAGTACTGCTGTGTCCGCCAGTAGCGATCCCACCCTGTGTGAAAGAGAACGGCTTTTTGATGGAGATCGAGGTCCTTGAGAACGTCCTTGTTGATGGACTTCGTCGTACGCGGAATTCGCACAACAGCCCCCGGCAAGTCGGCAAGAGACTCAAGCGAAAGATCGGCCAGATCTTTTCCGTCTGCGAACCGGTGAAACGGGGCATCGACATAGGTACCGGTATTCGCGACCATGGTAATAGCGCCGACCTGGAATTCCGTTCCAGGGGAATATCGGTCGCGCGACTCTTCCCTGCTCATGAAATCAGAAATCGCCGGTGCGGGAAGACCCTCGTAGGTCACCATGCCATGTTCGACGGTATGACTGAGATCGACAAGTCGGGACGCCATGCTGGCGCCTACAGTCTTTTCTTTTCCTGAATCGTCCCCACGATTCGGGCAACGAAGTTCATCGGAAACAGCCGAACGACAATTGTGCCGAGCTTGTTCAACACTCCGGGGACAATAATTGTCTTGCCTGCCATCATTCCTTCGTATCCGGCGCGTGCCACGATCCTCGAATCCAGGCCGGTAAATTGCAGAAGGGGGTTTCGCCTGATTCCGGCTCGAATTTGAAACCCGGTGGCCGTGGGACCCGGGCAAAGGACGCTCACCGAGACGCCGCTTCTGCGAACCTCGTGAGCCAACCCGACGGAAAAGCTGATAACAAATGCTTTTGTGGCATAATAGCTCACCATCAGCGGTCCGGCCTGAAATCCCGCCGTGGATGCTACGTTCAGGACGTGTCCCCTTCCTTGCTGGACCATCGCCGGAAGAAACATCTTCGTCAAATGAACAAGCGCAAGAACATTGAGCCTGATCTGTGAGAGCTGCTCTTCTGTTGGCAAAGAAACAAACGCTCCCAGAGAGCCAAAACCCGCATTATTTATGAGAACGTCAACGGAGATGTTTTCCCTCTTCAGCTCTTTGAAGATTTGGGCGGGCACCGAGGGATCAGAGAGGTCTTTTGCAATCACCTTCGCCGAAACGCCAAACATTTCACGTGCCTGATGAGCCAGGGCCTGCAGTTTCTCCTTGCTCCGTGCAACGAGAATCACGTTATAACCGTTTTGTGCCAGCAACGACGCAAGATCATATCCGATTCCGCTTGAAGCCCCAGTGACAAGAGCGGTTTTGTTTGGGTTCCAGGAGACGGGATCTGCTTTTCTTCGCAGGGCGCGTTTTGCCGTCATAAAAGTATGTTGAACATTGAGAGTGCGCGCCAAGGTACCGAAGGAAAGAAGGAAATGCAACTCCTCCGTGGAGCTCTCTTCATAAACTGTGTGTCGCTCTGTGTAACATTCTCTGAACAAAGGCACGATCGTGTTTGCATTGGGCCAAGAATTCTTCGTACTTTTCTTCTGCCTGATGAAAGGACCCGACATGAAGCTTCTTGCGTTCACAGACATCCACGGCTCGTACGAGCGTGTCGAGCGTGCAATGGTGGGAGAGAGCCCCTTCAGCGCGGTGATCGTCGGCGGAGATCTTACGACGAATGGCACGCCAGCCGAGGCGGAGCGCGCGGTGAAGCTCTTTCAGAAGAAAGGCGCACCGGTGTTCGTTGTCGCCGGGAACATGGATCCGCCGGAGCTTGAAAAGACATTCATCGCTCTCGACGTGAGCATCAATGCACGCGGGGTACTTCTCGACGACGTCGGCCTCTTCGGCGTCTCTGCCTCACCGGTCACACCCATGCACACTCCGTACGAGATTTCCGAAGAGGAAATTGCGCTCCGTGCTCATGCGGGCTGGAAGGACGTTCAGGCAGCTCGTATCCGCATTTTCGTTCCACATGCTCCCCCTCATAATACCTCGGTCGATCTGATCAAGCCCAATAACCACGTCGGAAGTACTGCAATCCGGAAGTTCATTGAGCAGTGCCAACCGGATGTGACAATCTGTGGACATATCCATGAAGCCAGGGGGCTTGACACCATTGGCAAGACACGCGTCGTCAATTGCGGTCCGGCGGGAAGGGGATACTACGCGGTTATTTCCATCGGAAAAGAGACCTCGGTGGAGTTGAAGGGATGACGAAACCGGACGTCGTTTTGCTGGATCTTGGCAACGTTCTCATCTCCATCGATCCGGCGGCATTTTCCAGGACGTTGGGACTTGATCACGAAGAATCCCGCGGCCGGTACCGGAAGAACGTCATCGATCTTGTCCATCAGTACGAAGCAGGAGCAATTGCCTCTCCGGAATATTTCGATCGCCTCGGCGCGGTGTTTGAAGGAAAGTTTTCCCGGCAGGAACTGAGCGGGGCGATGTTGAACGTGATCGGCAAACCGATCGAGGGGATGGAAGATTTGGTTCGAAGTATTTCCGGGAGGACGACACTTGGGCTGGTCAGCAACACCAATGAGCTTCATTTTGACCACTGCCGGGCATCGTTTCCCGTGCTGAAGTCGTTCCACCACTTCTTTCTCTCGTATCGGATGAAATGTCTGAAGCCCGATCCGGAGTACTACAGACATGTTGTGCAATCTCTCGATATCGACCCGCCGCAAATTCTTTTTGTTGACGACTTACCTGAGAATACCCGCGCAGCAGAAAAAGCAGGAATGCGGGCGCTGCTGTTTTCAACCACAGCTGAGCTGGAACGGGTATTCCCGTCTTTGTCTCTCCTGTAGGTGAGTGTTGAGGCGTTCCTACCAGCTTCCCGAGCTTCCTCCTCCGGAAAAACTCCCCCCTCCTCCCGAGAACCCGCCTCCCCCGGAAGACCAGCCGCTTCCCGAAGACCATCCGGAGCTTCCGCGGCTCGAAGCCGCCAATTGTTCTCCCCATCGCCTGAATGTGGGATTGTTCCCCAGCAGGAGCTTTACTACCGGAAACGTGACGACATAAACGATAAAAGGGATAATCGTCCCAAGAATGGCAAACGGGAACGCAAGCCAGAACGGCATCAGAAAGAAATACAAAAACCAGCCCATTCCTCCTTTCTGAACAAGAGCAATAAGAGTAAAAAGGCCAACCACGAATCCGAATATTCCAAGTCCGATGAGCTTCTCCCCGAAGGATTCAAAACCACCTTCAACCCCGCCATCGGTTTCTTCCGCAACATACGTCCCCTCGATCGTGGCGAGAATTGCTGCAGCGCCGGCTCGAACCCCGCTGTCATAGTCCCCGTTCTTGAAATGCGGAACAATTTCGTGACGGATGATTTGGCTGCACCTCGCATCGGTCAGCACTCCTTCCAGGCCGTCTCCAGCTTCGATCCGAAGCTTCCGCTCATCTCTCGCTATCAGGAGCAGAACGCCGTTGTCTTTTTCCCTCTGTCCCAGTTTCCACGTCTCCGCGACTTTGAGAGAAAACTCCTCAACAGAATATCCTTCCAGACTGATCACGGTCAGCACCGCAACCTGGTCCGAGGTCTTCGTTTCGTGATCTCTGAATTGATTCTCGAGGTCGAAAATCGTCTGGGAAGAAAGAATTCTTGCATAGTCATTAACTCTTCCCGAAAGGTACGGCACTTCCTGAGAGAGGGCCGGAACGCCATAGAGCAATGACGTGATGACGACAAGTCGAAGAAGCGCTCTCATTTCTTTTTCCTCCCCGCTCGCGGATGCCGCGCCCCGCCGACTCTTAGCCGGTTCGAAAGTTCATTCCGGTCATCCGTTCTCCGTCTCACCCCCTTCCTTTTCAGAAGCACCCCACACTGTAGAATGGCATCGATCAGACCATCCGCCGGTCTGCCGCTGTTGATTCCCCCGACCACGCGCGCAACGACATCCTCCCATTCCGACTGTTTGACCCTTCTATTGATGCCGGAATCGCCAACGACAAGAACTTTTTGTTCAAGAAAACTCACAAAGAGAAGAATCCCCGTCCGATCACGCGTATTGAAGACTTCCTCTGCAATAAATGCCTGCGCCGCGCGCTGCGCCACGCGTTGCTCCAGCAAAGTGTTCCCCGCAAGCAGACGTCTCAACAGGGGAGAGGAGCGAACAAGCATCATTCCAAGCCCCGTGCCTCCAAGAAGAATAATGCCGATTTCTGTCGGTCCCACACCGTGCCACGTTTCGCCGAACAGGTGTATGGCTGCAATCAGCACCAGCGCAAGTCCGCCAAGAATGCCTCCTCCCCTCCAGATTGCTTCCTCGTATCCATCGCTCTGTTCCACAAAGTAAGGAACGATCTCACCCGACGTTTTTCTTTCGGCCTGACGCACGGCCTGAGCAATGCGATCAAGGTCGGAGGGACCAAAGTATCGTTGTGTCATGAGTTCCTCAAGTGAGTGATGGGAACGGACTTGGGGAGTAAAGAAACTGAGAATTCATGGAAAAGACAAGCGCGCTCGAGGTTCTCGCCGCGCGAACGCCTTGACGCCGCCTAACCTCTACATTCATGATTCAGCATTCTAGATTCGATATTTCAACAGAATATCGAATACTGAACATCGAATGTAGAATGATGAAGGGGGATTGGGTCGCAATGACATGAGGTCCTTGTCGCTTCCGGCTGAGATCGCTATATTAGTGTATGCAAACAAGTATCGCTTCGCGCTCTTTGCGACTTCCTTACGGGCTTTGCGTTTAAAAAAACACGGCGACTTTGGAAAAAAGATTCTTAAGGATAATCAATGAAACAGAAGATTGGTTTTATTGGGTTGGGATTGATGGGATTTGCGATGGCCCGGCGCTTGCAACAGACAGGTTATCCGCTCGTCGTTTACAACAGGACAGCCAAAAAAGCACGGGAGCTGGTCAAAGCCGGGGCGTCGTTGGAAAAGAGCCCGGCCGGCGTGGCTGAACACGCTGATCTTGTTTTCTCCGCGGTTTCAACATCGGATGTTTTGCGTGAAGTTGCTCTCGGAGAGAAGGGTATTCTCTCGGGCTTAAGAGAAGACGCGATCCATGTCGACTGCAGCACAGTTTCCCCGGCGCTCACCAGCGAACTCGCCCGCAAATATTCAGAATCCAGACGGTGGTTTCTTCATTGCCCGGTCCTTGGGAGTGTACCTCAGGCAAGCGAAGGATCGCTCTTGATGCTGGCAGGCGGAGACCCCCGGGCATTGGAAAGAGCTACAGAGCTGCTCAAGGTGCTTGGCAACAAAGTGTGGAAGTTTGACCGTGTCGACCAGGCTTCCCATGCAAAACTCCTCTGTAATTCCTTCATTGCCGGAATGATTGTGACGTTAGCTCAAGCGATTGCTTTTGCAGGGCGTGTTGGTGTTTCCCCGGAAACGATTCTGGAAATCATCGGAAATTCCACCTTGAACGCGCCGACGTATCAAACAAAAGGGAGGTCGATCATCGGCCGAAATTTTACACCTCGCTTTTATACGGAGCATATGCTCAAAGACATAAATCTGATCGTTGACTCAGCTCGCCGCGCCGGCAGTTCCGTTCCAGGAATTCAAGTCGCCCAACAACTGTTCTCACAAGCAGTCCGGCTTGGGTACGGAAAGGAGGACTATTCTTCGATCATAAAGGTATTAGAGCTACAAAATCCCCTTTAACGGCCAGGGAATTTTGCCGCTCCATCTGAAGCATCCCTTCCTGGAATTCTGGCTTTTTCATTAGAAAGCGGGGAATTTTACACCCTCAACTTATCCACAAGCAAACAGAATTATCCACACGCCGCAAACCCCTTTGTTTATTGATCTTTTCGCTTGACTTTAAAGCACATTTGTCTAAATTGCAAAGCCGTGTGGGGAAAAGTGGGGAAGATGGGTGAGGTGTCTTTAGTCCAATAAAATCAATTACTTCCAGAGGCCTTTCTACGACCTCATGTCGTCCTTCAAGGGAAGATACTCGTACGCTGTGGACAACAAAGGGCGAATAGCGCTCCCCGCAAAACTCCGAAAGAGCGTCCAGCCCGCGGCAAACGACATGTTCATCATTACCCGCGGCTTTGAACAGTGTCTGTTTCTCTACCCGCAGGATGAATGGAACCGCCTCGAGGATTCGATCCGTAACCTCTCCCCTTCAAATCCCCAGCATCGGTTCTTTGTCCGCACGTTGCTGCAGTGGTCCAGTGACTGTCAACTGGACAGTCAGGCCCGCATCTCCGTTCCCCAAGAACTGCTGAAATTCGCGGGTATCGAAAATGAAGTGTTTATCCTTGGGGTTTTAGAGCGGATCGAAATCTGGAATCCCAAGACCTATGAAGAGTACATGAACAATCAGCCCGCGACCTATGAAACGGTCGCAGAGGCGGTTCTCAAACCGAATGCATGAGCGTTGTCTTCGGTTCCCTATCATACGCCTGTCTTGCTTGATGAGGCTCTCTCGTTCCTCCTCTCCGCGCCCCCTGGCACCTTCGTCGACGCAACACTGGGCGGAGGCGGACACGCAGAAGCTTTGCTGAATCTCCTCGGGCCCACAGCGCGATTGATTGGGCTTGATGCCGATGCGGATGCGATCAACGCGGCCACCGCGCGTCTTCAGTACTTTGGCGACCGCTTTGTCGCCGTTCGCGAAAACTTCGACAACCTTCAATCGGTTCTGGCCGACCTGGGTGTGCCGGCGTTGTCCGGAATTCTCTTTGATCTCGGTGTTTCATCGTCGCAGTTCGATCAACCCGAGAAAGGTTTCAGCTTCCGCCTCGATGAGAGGCTCGACATGCGGATGAACCAAACACAATCGCTGGACGCGCAGACAGTGCTGAATACCTACTCCGCGGAAGAACTCGAAGAAATTTTCCGGAAATATGGAGAGGAACGCAGCGCCCGGCGCATTGCAAAGACCGTCATCCAGCGACGCAAGACGAAGAAGATCCAAACGTCAAAAGACCTCGTCTCCGTTGTCGAGAGCATCGTGGGAGATCGTCACCGGGTGAAATCGCTTGCTCGCATCTTCCAGGCCGTGCGGATCGAGGTGAACAATGAGCTTGAACGCCTGGATCGCGCGCTTCGTCAGGCACTCAACGCCCTTCAGCCGGGGGGCAGAGTTGCCGTCATTTCCTATCATTCGCTGGAAGACCGAATTGTGAAAGCGGTGTTCAAGGGTGCGGCCGCGACTTCCCTGCCCTCGGGAACGAAACTCCTTCCCGACAAACCAATTCAGCCGTCAATCGAGCTTCTGACGCGAAAGCCGGTCAAACCGTCCGCTGAGGAAATACGGCGGAATCCAAGATCACGCAGCGCAAAACTCCGGGCCGCCCGGAAACTGTGACATGAGATCTGTGAACCACGAGAACATCGCTCCGGCGGTCGAAGGCTGGAAGCCGGATACCGACAGGCCGCCGGTCTATCCCGGAACAGCGACACCGCGGAGGCCGGGCACTCCCTTCGTTGATCGGCCGCGAACAACAAAGAGTAAGCGTCCGTCGTTCTCCCCTTTTAACATCATGCTCCTCCTGATCGGCATGGCGGCGGGCATTGTCTTGTATGTCAGCAATATTATTGCAGTCAATCAGCTTCTTCTCGAAATCAACGCTCTTGAAACGGAACATCAGCAAATCCTGATGGATCAGGAGCGGCTGAAGGCTCAAATCAACAGAATGGCGAGTCTGGAGCGTATTCAGGAAAAAGCTGAAGCAGAGCTGGGTCTGAAAGGACTGGAGGGACCCCCCGTCTGGATCGAGGTGGACGCGGAGAAAATCAAGGAACTTGAAGAACATGGTCTTCCCTGATTCTGTGAAATCGAAGCCGGAAAGGGGAACTCATCTCCCCGATCAGCCTTCTGGAAGAGGTTTCTCCGGACGCGTGTTCACCCTGAAGCTCTTTCTGATGGTTTCGTTTCTTGTCGTCGCGGGACGCCTTGTTGAAATTCAGATTCTCCATGCCCCCGAGTATCAGTCCATTGCCAAAAAGCAGTACGAGCAACGGTTTACGCTTCCGGCCGTTCGCGGAAACATCTACGACCGGAATGGCAACGTTTTGGCTTCGAACACCATGTACGTCTCCTTTGCTGCCGATCCGAAGATTGTGGCCGACCGGGATGATGCAATAGCGGAGAAATTCAGCAGGATTTTCGGAAGGCCAAAATTGCACTATTTGGCAAAATTTCGTGGTGCGGAGCCGTCGCGAAGGTTCATCTGGCTGGAGCGTCGTGTCAGTCCCGAAATTGCCCGCAAGGTCGAAGCCGCGAAGTTCGAAGGCGTCGTTGTCATCAATGAACCAAAGCGACTTTATCACTATGATGATCTCGCCGGCGTCCTCATCGGCTTCACCGATATCGACAGTCGGGGGATTTCGGGGATTGAGCTTCAGCACGATTCCGATTTACTGGGAATTGCCGGCGCGGTCACCATGCAGCGCGACGGCCTCGGCCGTACACGTCCCTCGGCCGACTACCCGTACATCGCTCCGGTCAACGGTCATCATCTCGTCTTGACGATCAATCTGGCGTATCAGGCTATCGTCGAGGAAGAGCTGAAAAGGGGGGTCGCCCTCAACAAAGCCGACGGCGGTCTCGCCATCATGCTGAATCCGAAAACGGGCGAGATTCTCGCCTTGGCAACCTCGCCGGCGGTGAATCCCAACGAATCGGCAACGTACGGTCCGGGGGCGGCAAAGAACCGAATCATTACGGACATGTTTGAGCCCGGCTCCGTGTTCAAAATCGTCACAGCGGGAGCGGCATATGATCATGACATTCTCTCCCCCGGCAAACGTTTCAATACTGAAGGCGGCGAGTACAAGATTCGGCTCCGTTCGGGTGGCGTACGGCTCATCCGCGACACACACGAGCACGATGTCTTAACGTTCCAAGAAGGAATCGAACTATCAAGCAATATTGTCATGGCAAAAGCGGTTGAACAAATCGGAGCCGAACGGTTTTATCGCCAGGCGCGTGATTTCGGCTTTGGCATCCCCACGGGCGTTGATCTTCCGGGCGAGGTCCGGGGGCGCCTGAAAAAGCCTCATGAGTGGTCGGGAACGTCTCTTCAGGCGATGGCCTACGGGTACGAGGTTGCCGTTACTCCGCTGCAAATCGCGACTGCCTACGCCGCAATCGCCAACAACGGCGTTCTGATGAAACCGTTCGTTGTGGCACGCGTTGTAAACGAACGGGGAGATGTGATCTCAGAACAACAGCCTCAAAAAATCCGAACCGTTGTTTCTGTGAAAACCGCTCGTCTTCTCACCCAGGCATTCGAAGGTGCCGTGGAAAGAGGAACGGCCCTGGAAGTTCGCCTGAACGGACTTCGCATCGCAGGCAAGACGGGCACCGCCAAACGGATTGTCGATGGTCGTTACGCACCGGGAAGCTATACATCTTCGTTTGTCGGATACTTTCCCGCGGAAGACCCCCAGATTGTGTGTCTTGTCATGATGGATAATCCGCGTGCCCGCGGATATTACGGCGGAGCAACCAGCGGACCGGTGTTTCGGGCGATCACCCAACGCGTCATTCATACGTCTGCAAAATTCTCGAAACCACCCGACGCGGAGCCACGCGACCGCGGCATCATTGCAGTTCCTGATGTCCGGAATGTAAGGACTGTGATCGCGTCCAAGATTCTCCACGGCCTGCAACTGAGCAGTCAGGTCTTCGGTGAAGGAGACGTTGTCATCCGTCAGTCTCCTCCACCCGGTGCGCGCGTCGAGAAAGGCGATGTGGTGAAGCTCGTTCTCAATAACGATATCGGCACCGATCGGCAGGGACGCATGGTCGTACCTGATTTGCGCGGCATGAGCATGCGGCGTGCCATGAATCGTTTGGTCGCGGAGGAATTCGAAGTTGAGTTCGAAGGATCCGGTGTCGTCTCCCGGCAGTTACCGCGACCCGGAGAACGAGTTCCCCCCGGAACCAGAATCCGGGTTGTCTGTGAACCCCGTGGCACGGCTCCGGCGGCCCTCTATTAAGACGGATTGACGATCGAAGACAATGTATGAAACTCTCACAACTGCTCGAGGGCGTTCCGGTCTCAAAGATGTTTCAAACCATGTTTGGTCACATGGTGGTCACGCATGAAGTGGAGGTCCATGCACTTCAATACGATTCACGCAAGATCGAGCGGGGAGATTGTTTTATTGCAATCCGCGGTGCCGGTGTCGACGGTCATCGTTTTACGCAAGAAGCCATCGCCCAGGGGGCGAAGGTTCTTATTCTTGAAGATGACGCGGCTGTTCCCGACTCCCTGTGCATGCATCAGGGAGTTGTAAAGGTCGTTGTCCCGGACTCCCGCAGCGCATTGGCCCTTCTGGCTGCGAACTTCTACGATCATCCTTCGAAAAGAATGAGGATGATCGGAGTGACGGGAACCAACGGGAAAACGACCACAACATACATTATCAAATCAATTCTGGAAGCGTCAGGAGAAAAAGTTGGCTTGATGGGAACGATCGAATATCAGATGGGGACGGAGACTATTCCGGCAAGCCATACAACTCCGGAATCCCTAGAGTTGAATCAAATGCTTGCCCGGATGGCGGCCTCCGACTGTTCGACGGTGTCCATGGAGGTTTCTTCCCATGCCCTTCAACAGTCGCGGGTGCATGGAATCAACTATCAAGTCGCCGTTTTCACCAACCTGACGCAGGATCACCTGGACTATCACGGATCGATGGAAGAATATTTCAAGGCAAAAAAAGGGCTGTTTGACAATCTCTCCCGGGATGCGTGGACGATCACAAATCGTGACGACGATTGGGGAAGGGCAATCTTTGCATCGACGAAAAGCAGGACGATGTCGTACGGGTACGAATCAGAATCTGACGTCAGGGTTGCCGCGGCGGATTTGAGCATCAACGGCACTTCTCTTGCCATCGATTATCGGGGCGACACGCTGAATTTCCGCTTGCCTCTTGTAGGCAGGTTCAATGTCTACAACACGCTTGCTGCGATCTCTGTGGGGCTTGCCCTTGACTTGCCTGTAGACAGCATCCGCCAGGGGATCGCTCGTCTCACAACTGTCAAAGGCCGCTTTGAACGCCTTTCCACTCCGCAGGGCTGGACTGTGATCATCGACTACGCCCATACCCCCGACGCTCTGGAGAAATGTCTGCGCACAATCCACGACATCCTCCCGAAAAGCAGTCGTGGAAGAATCGTGACCGTGTTCGGGGCTGGCGGGGATCGCGATAAATCGAAACGTCCACTCATGGGCCGCATCGTTAGCGAACTCAGCGATGAATGCGTTGTGACCTCGGATAATCCCAGGAGTGAGGACCCACAAGCAATCATTGACGACATCGTCCGCGGAATTGAATCGCGAGCCGTCAGAACGGAAGTAGACCGTCGGACAGCCATCGAATATGCGCTCCAAAAAGCAACCTCCGGGGACGTGATTGTCATCGCGGGTAAGGGACATGAAGAATATCAGGTGATTCGAACTGAACGAATTCATTTCAGCGACCGCGAAGTTGTGGAAGCGTATCTCCGGTCAATCTCATGAAACTCTCTGCTCGTGACATCCTGGCTATTACTCATCTCCGTGCCGTCGATTTCGGCACAGGGAAATCCTTGATGGTAACCGGGGTTTCAATCGACACCCGCATTCTCCGCCGGGGAGACCTTTTCTTTGCCATCAAAGGCACAACCTACGACGGACATAACTTCTTGACAAAGGCGATCGAAGCCGGAGCCTCGGCAGCCATTCTCGAGAACCGATGGGTGCAGTTGAATGAGGCCTTTCTGTTGAGCCTCCCCATCCCGTATCTTGTCGTTGAAGATTCGACACGCGCCCTGGGAGAGCTGGCTGCGTGGTACCGGAGAAAATTCCGGATTCCGGTACTCGCAATTGGCGGAAGCAATGGAAAAACAACAACCAAGGAAATGATCCGAAGAGTCCTTGAAACGAAATATTCCGTGCTGGCCACCGAAGGAAATCTCAACAACCACATCGGCGTTCCGCTGACCATCTTCCGTCTGGAGAAAAAGCACCAGGTCGCCGTCATCGAGGTGGGCACCAACCACAGGGGCGAAATTGACTACTTGTGCGGGGTACTGGAGCCAACGCACGGTTTGATCACGAATATCGGCCAGGAGCACCTGGAATTTTTCAACACGGTGAGCGGCGTGGCAAAAGCCGAAGGCGAATTATTCGATTGGATTGCGACACATCGGTCTGGCAACGGCTGGTTGTTTCTCAACAGCGATGACCGCCATCTTGCAAAACGCCGAAAGAAGCTCAGGAACATTGTCAACTACGGATTCAAGATTCCCAACGCCGTGTTCCGGGGATCGGCCATCAGTACTGAAAGCAACGGGAACACACGATTCCGTGTGAAACCCCGGGGGAAAAGCCCGATTGAAATCACTCTTTCGGTTCCCGGCATTCATAATGCGTATAACGCCCTCGCCGCGACTGCTGTCGGGTTGACGCTCAAAGTGCCGGCGGCAAAAATTCAGAGGGCCCTTTTGTCGTTTGCTCCGACCGGAAAACGGATGGAGGTTCTTTCGATCGACGGAGTCACTGTCCTGAACGACACCTACAATTCGAATCCGGAATCAGTCATTGCAGCGCTGCAGACACTCAAGTCGATCAGGACTCCTGGGAAGAAAATTGCCGTTCTGGCCGACATGCTCGAGCTCGGCCTCGCCAGTGAAGCACTGCACAAGTCCGTCGCAAGACAGGTTGAATCGTCAAAGGTGGAATATCTTCTGACGTACGGTCCTCTCTCCAGGCATACTTCGGAAGCCGCCAGCGTCAAATTCAAAGTCCATTACGATCAGAAGAATATGCTGTCCGAATACCTTATTGAGCTGTTAACGCCGGGTGATGTCGTCTTAATCAAGGGCTCCCGCGGCATGAAGATGGAAGATGTTGTGACGTTCATCCAAGAGCGTCTTTCAAAAGCTGCCTAGGCAATGCTCTACCACTTTCTGACATATTTGGACAAGGTCTATGACATTCCGGGCTTCGGAGTGTTCCGGTTTATCACATTTCGTGCTGGAGCAGCTGCTGTCACGGCGCTGATCATTGCCTTTTGGCTGGGCCCAAAGATCATCCGGAGGCTCCGCCAGTTGCAGATCGGCGAGGCCGCAAAAATCGATGCACCCAAAACCCACCTGACCAAAGCCGGAACACCGACTATGGGAGGACTGATCGTCCTTGCATCCGTCATCATTCCCGCCCTGCTCTGGGCAGACATTTACAATGTCTATGTCCTCCTCATCCTGTTTGTTACTCTTGTCCTTGGAGCTGTTGGATTTCTTGACGATTACCTCAAGGTTGTCAGAAAAAAACCGAAGGGGTTGATCGGACGGTATAAGATCGTTGGACAGGTCGTCGTGGGATTGGTAGTGGGAGGTGTCATCTTTTTCTTTCCTGAATGGATTGATTCCAGTCTGTTCCCTCTCAAGTCCAGCACAACGGTTCCGTTCCTGAAGAATCTCGAACTGGATTTGGGGTGGTTCTACATCCCGGTTGTCATCTTTATAATCACCGCGACTTCTAATGCGGTCAACCTGACAGACGGTCTGGACGGTTTGGCAATCGGGACAGTCGGTATCGTCGGTATGACGCTTGCAGTTATTGCCTACGTCTCCGGCCATGCCGAGCTCAGTCAATACCTGACAATTCCTCATCTGCGGGGCAACGGGGAACTGGCAATCTACTGCGCGGCGCTTGTGGGGGCCGCCCTGGGATTCCTCTGGTTCAATTCGTACCCCGCACAGGTGTTCATGGGGGACACAGGGTCGCTTGCCCTCGGCGGGGTCGTTGGGGCAATGTGCGTTCTGATGAAAAAGGAACTGTTGTTGCCAACGCTCGGCGGAGTGTTTCTCTTGGAAACACTTTCCGTGATTGTGCAACGAGCCTACTTTAAGTACACAAAACGAAAATACGGCGAGGGGCGGCGTGTCTTCCGGATGGCGCCAATCCATCATCATTTCGAGCTTCTCGGCTGGCCGGAACCGAAAATTGTCACTCGATTCTATATCATCGCCATTTTGCTCATGATTTTAAGTCTCGCAACATTCAAAGTCCGATAGGGCGTCGTCTTGAATGGTCCCCAGATCCGAAATATGGCTGTTTCGGTCATCGGTGCCGCACGGAGCGGAGCCGGGGTTGCAAGATTGTTACACTCACAGGGTGCACGTGTTTTTGTTAGCGACCGTCAACCTGCGGAAAAACTGAAAATTTCCCTGGAGGCCTTCCGCTCCCAGGGTATTGAAGCGGAAGTGAACGGTCATACCGAGCGGGTGTACCGGTGTACGCTCATGGTCATCAGCCCAGGCGTTCCGAGCAATGCACCGGTTGTACAGGAAGCACTCCGGCAAGGAATAAGGGTTGTCAGCGAACTGGAGGCAGCAAGCTGGTTTTGCAGGTCCCGCATGATCGCCGTCACTGGCAGCAACGGGAAAACGACCACGACCACTTTGATCGGGAGAATCCTGGGCGATGCAAAAAAGAAACATGTGGTTGCGGGTAACATTGGAACGGCATTCTCAGAGGTCGTTCTGGAACTGGCTGAAACGGATCTTGCTGTTCTGGAGGTAAGCAGCTTTCAGCTTGATCACTGCGAGCAGTTTCGGCCGTGGATCTCCGTAATCCTCAACATTACCGAGGACCACATGGATCGTTATGACAACTCGATGGAACGCTATGCGGCATCGAAAGCGCGCATTTTCATGAATCAGACAGACACAGATATTCTGATTTATTCGGCCGATGATGAATGGACCGTCAAAACTGCGGGGAAGGCACCCTGTGTAACTATTCCGTTCAGCTGCAGGCAGGAGGTCCAAAACGGCGGGTTCATCCGGAAGGACTCTCTTGTGACCTCTTTCGCTGGAAAGCGGGCGGAGATTCTTCCCACGGATCAGATCAGCATCAAGGGGATCCACAATTGGTCGAACGCCCTCGCTGCAACCCTCGTCGGCCATTTGGCGGGCGTAAGCACGGCGTCGATTCGAGCAACCCTCAAGAATTTCAAGGGGGTTGAACACCGGCTTGAATTTGTGCGCGAGGTTGGGGGGGTCCGGTACTACAATGACTCCAAAGCAACCAACGTGGACTCGGTCGGTTACGCGCTCCGTGCCTTCAATGAACCGGTGATTCTTCTCCTGGGGGGAAGAGACAAAGGGAATGATTACTCGCGGCTGGAACAACTTGTACGAGAGCACGTGAAGCTGGTCGTTGCAATCGGAGAGTCGGCCGACAAAGTCGTTGATTCCTTTGGGCGGATGGTCAGCGTAACAAAAGCTGATTCAATGGAACACGCTCTTCGGCATGCGTCTCGCCTGGCACAAGCCGGAGACATTGTGCTCCTCTCTCCTGCCTGTGCATCGTTCGACTGGTTCGACAATTACGAACACCGGGGAAATGTCTTCAAGGAATTAGTAAATCGACTATGAGCTCTCTCACGGTAAAATCCCGGCAAAACCATATTGACCTCCCGACACTCATCGCCGTCTTGGTGCTGATGGTGCTCAGTCTTGGCATTGTGTACAGCGCATCCGCGGGCTGGGCGATGCAAAAATTCGGGGAAAGTAACCGCCTGCTGAATTCTCACGCGCTGAAGATTCTTGTGGGTATCGTGGCTCTGTTTGCCGGCGTAACAATTGATTACAGGAAGTATCGGAAACTCACAAAACCGGTACTCTTGGGCGCGATCGGTCTCCTGCTAGTGACTCTTCTCCTCGGCGGAGAATTGAAGGGCGCTACCCGCTGGATCCAGTTCGCTGGATTTGGCTTTCAACCATCGGAATTTGCAAAGTTCGCGCTCCTGTTTCACCTCTGTTCGTTAATTGCAGCCAAAGGCGAGGCCATCAAGGACTTCAAACGCGGTTTTCTGCCGATGATCATCTGGATCGGGCTCGTTTCCCTGCTCGTGCTTCTTCAACCCAACTTCAGTACCGGCACTATGATCGTTGTTGTCAGCCTCATTATCCTTTTCGTCGGCCGCGCCCGGCTTCACCACTTGTTCCTGGCAGTCATGTACATGGTGCCGCTGCTGATCGCGTATGTGATCAGCGCTCCGTACCGATTGGCACGCATCCAATCGTTTCTGGGCACACAATGGGGATCGGGACGCGTAAACTATCAACTCTGGCAGGGAATTATCGGATTTGGTAATGGCGGCCTGCTTGGGCTTGGCCCGGGAGAGAGTAAGCAACGCGATCTGTTCCTGCCCGAGTCCTACGGAGACTTTGTGTTTTCGATCGTGGGGGAAGAGTACGGCTTCCTTGGGACCATGTTTTTCATGACCCTGTTCTTTCTCATCATGATCCGTGGATTCAAGATCGCAAAACACGCCCACGAAGAATTCGGCCGACTCTTGGCCCTTGGCATTACGTGTACCGTCACCGTTTATGCGTTGGTCAACGCAAGCGTTTCCCTCGGAATATTGCCGACAACAGGGTTGCCGATGCCATTCGTCAGTTACGGCGGATCGTCTCTGGTGTTCTCGTCTTTTGCGGTCGGCGCCCTTCTGAATATTTCGGCACAAACGGATCTGCACCCGAGATCGACCAGGTTGCCTGACGGGGTCCTCCCGGTGGAGCCCCTCCAGGAGCAGAGTCCCAAAGTGTATTGATTGAGGGAGGCAATGTGTCTCAGCTTCCCTTCACATTGATCCTTGCCGGCGGTGGCACCGGCGGACATGTGTTTCCGGCACTTGCAATAGCCGCTGAGCTCAAGAAATTGCGACCGGAGGCCCGGATCATCTTTGTTGGGACAAAGAACAGGATCGAAGAACGGATCGTCCCCGGTTACGGATACGATTTCACGACTCTCTGGATCGGCGGCTTCCAACGAAGTCTTGGGCTGCAGCACTTTTTGTTTCCGCTGAAGCTGCTTGTATCGACGATTCAATCGTTCTTTCTCATTCGGCACACAAAACCGTCGGCCGTCATCGGCACAGGCGGGTATGTTTGCGGTCCCGCGCTCGCTGCCGCCGTAATGCTCGGCGTACCGGCGTTCATCCATGAGTCGAACAGCTATCCGGGCGCGACCACACGGCTGCTGGCCTCCCATGCAACCAGGGTATTCCTTGGTTTGGATGATGCCCGGCGGTGGCTACGGGAAAAAGAGCATATCGAGCTGGTCGGAACTCCAACGAGTGATTCCTTTGAGAAAGCCTCAAAAGAAGAAGCGCTCCGTCACTTTGGACTTGATAACCGCAAACCCGTTGTTTTCGTTACAGGCGGAAGCCAGGGATCGGTCTCAATCAACAACGCTGTCCTGGCTTCGGTTTCACGGCTCGGCAAAAGAGTCCAGCTTCTTTGGCAGACCGGGCCGCGGCATTTCGAGGTAATCCGGAAAGCGACGGAAGGAACTCCTGTTGGCTGGATCGGCCCGTTCATCGAAAGAATGGATCTGGCGTATGCTGCCGCAGATCTTGTTGTCTGTCGTGCCGGTGCAACGACCATCGCAGAATTGACCCGTGTTGGAATACCGGCAATTCTCGTCCCCTATCCGTTCGCGGCCGGGGATCATCAGACGCATAACGCCCGTTCTCTCGTCGAATCAGGGGCTGCTCTTCTGATCCCGGACAGCGACCTTGGGTCACGGCTTTCGCAGGAGATTCGTTCGCTCCTTGACAATCCTGAGAAACAACGCGGCATGGCGGTTGCGGCCAAACGCCTGGGCCGCCCTGAGGCCGCCCGCGTCGTTGCGGAAAGAATCATGGAAATCATCTCCAAGAAGGAATCGGCCTGATTTGAAATAATCATTCAGTTTCGTTTCAGCGGCACATCGTCGGTGGAAAAAACATTCAAATACAAACTCGATTTCTATTACCAGCAGACACTTATCTATTTCCTTGCGCTGCTTCTCTACGCAGGAATCCGCGGAAATTTTGTGGAAGACCAGTTCAGAGTGATTTACAGGGATCCGATCTTTTACATCATGATCCTGTTTCTCACCATCTCCCTCGTCGGGCTGATCATGAACCGGTTTCGTGACCGGAAACTGATCATCGACAAGGACAGGTTGGTTTTCCACAACCGGTATCGGGAGCGTGTCATCCGTCTCGAGGACATTGAATGGATGCATATTGGGCGCGAACGGCTTGTGCAGACAGCGGGTCGGTTTCAACTGATCGTGTTCAAAATAAAGTCCCGACGGAGAATCTTCCGCATCCGGGTCGGCCGGTACGAGCGGGGCGATGACTTGGTCAGCGAAATGGAGCAATTTGCTGTCCATGTTCCGAAGGGACGGCACCGCCGATTCGGTATGAAGCGGAGAACAGCACACTAATGCAATGTTCTCTTCAATCAAAACAATTCACTTTGTGGGAATCGGAGGCATCGGTATGAGCGGGATTGCCGAAATCCTTCTTGATCAAGGTTTTTCGGTTACAGGTTCGGATCGTGCGCGCTCTGAGGTGACAGATCGCCTCGAAGAACTTGGCGCAAAGATCTTTGAAGGCCACAAGCCGGAGCATGTGATGGATTCGGTGGATGCCCTCGTGTATTCGTCGGCCGTCCTTCCGGAGAACCCCGAAGTTGCCGAGGCTGTCCGCAGGAAGATTCCTGTGATTCGGCGCGCCGAAATGCTTGCAGAGGTCATGCGCCTGAAATATGGCATCGGCATTGCCGGCACCCACGGAAAAACGACCACCACGTCCATGGTGAGCCTCGTGCTCATGGAGGGCGGTCTTGATCCTACAGTCATTGTCGGCGGAAAGCTGAGCGGACTCGGAGGCACGAACGCTCGATTAGGGCATGGAGATTTCATCGTCGTCGAGGCGGACGAGTTCGACCGGTCGTTTCTTTCCATCGCCCCCACGATTGCCGTCTTGACAACGCTCGAAACCGACCATCTTGATTGCTACCGGGATCTTGAAGATATCAAGGGGGCGTTCATTCAGTTTGCAAACAAGGTTCCCTTCTACGGGTTCATTGTCTTGTGCCTCGATGAGCCGGCCTTGCTCGACATCATGCCCCAGCTGAGCAAGAAGAAGATCATCACCTACGGGCTGAATGCTCAGGCAGATATCCAGGCCGTCGATATTCGCCATAGAAACAACACGACATCTTTTATCCTCGTTCGCGAATCAAAGGAGCTCGGTCAGATTGCGTTGCAGGTCCCTGGAAAGCATAACGTTCAAAATGCTCTCGCCGCTATCGCCGTCGGTCTTGAACTGGGAGTGCCGTTCGGGAAGATCAAGGCAGGAATCGAACGCTTTTCCGGCGTCTATCGCCGATGGGAGCATAAAGGCGACGTGGATGGAATCAGCGTCTACGACGACTACGCACATCATCCGACGGAATGCAGGGCGACCCTGTCGGGAGCAAAGGCCGGATGGCGCCGGAGGGTTGTGTGCGTGTTTCAACCTCATTTGTTTTCGCGGACCCGCGACTTCTATGAAGAATTCGGGAAGTCTTTTCTTCTCTCCGACGTCCTTCTCGTCACCGACGTCTACCCGGCGCGGGAAGAACCGATTCAGGGCGTGACCGGGGAGTTGATTGTCCACGCCGCGAAGCGATTCGGACACAGGAATGTGCATTATGTTGCTGACAAGGCTCTGGTTCCCTCGGAACTGAGGAAGATTGTGCGAAAAGGAGACCTCGTCATCACCATGGGTGCCGGCGATATCTGGAAGTATGGGGACCAGTTCCTGAAGGAGTTTCGGGAACGAAAGTAATCAACGGAAATCCGCTGATGGTATCGTTAAAAGACATACAGACTTTTTTTCGTGGCCGCCTGACCATCCACGAGCCGCTGGCACCGTACACTTCCATGAAAGTCGGCGGTCCGGCCGATTACTACCTTGAGCCGGCCGACAAAGACGACGTGGTCGGCATCGTACGGTATCTCGAGGAGAATAAGTTTCCGTTCATGATGGTGGGGCGTGGCAGTAATCTTATTATCAGTGACGAAGGATACCGCGGGGCCGCAATCAACCTGGAAGAGGGCATATCCCGGGTAACCCTTGAAGAAGGGCTGATCGTTGCCGAGGGCGGCGCCCGACTTACCAAGCTTGTTGACTTCTGTGTTCAAAGTAGCCTTTCAGGGCTCGAATGGGCAGCGGGAATCCCCGGAACGGTCGGCGGTGCAGTTGTGATGAATGCCGGCGCTCACGGCGGGGAGATTAAGGATTCGCTGGTGGACGTGGAAGTGTATCGCGGAGGAAGTGTGCTCCGCATTGAAAAGGAGAAAGCAGATCTCTCGTATCGTCGGTCTGGATTCACAGCCGACATTGTGCTTTCCGCCCGGTTCAACCTTCAGCCTGGAAACAGGGATGAAATCATGAAACGCAGAAGCGAATTGATTGCAAAGAGAAACGCAACTCAACCGCTGAATCTCCCCAACTCCGGCAGCATGTTCAAAAATCCTCCGGGCACATTCGCCGCTCGCCTGATCGAACAGGCGGGGCTGAAGGGAAAACGGGTCGGCAATGTTCAAATTTCAGAAAAGCATGCAAACTTCATGGTCAATCTGGGGAACGCACGGGCTGAAGACATTCTCCGACTGATCGAGTTGGTGCGCAGAACTGTGCATCAGAACACCGGGATTCAACTGGATTTGGAAGTAAAGTTGATTGGGTTTCCACAAAACAGCGTCGCACACGCGTCATGAAAGCATCCGGAAGAATAACCCTGGGACTGATCCTGCTTCTTCTCGCGGGCCTCCTCCTGACAGTGGGTGCCAACAGCTGGAAATCCGGCCTTGTTGTCAGAAAGATACTTGTTGAAGGCAACCGGGTCGTGGACGCCAATGAAATCCTCCAGCTCGCTCATGTTCAGCCGGGCATGAAACTCTACGATCTTGATTTGATGGTGATTCGGCGAGATGTGCTCAGCCATTACTTTCTCAACTCCGTCCTCGTCGAACGCGACCTGCCGTCCACGATCAGGATTACCGTGGTCGAAAGAACACCCCTTGCGATGGTCAATCGCGACGGGATTCTCTATCTCGACCAAGACGGTGTCGTTCTGCCTCACCAGGTTTCGCGGGAATTGTTTGACCTTCCCATCGTCACTGGGATTCCCAACACGACGCGCCTCGCGATGGGAACCACCTTGAAGCATCCGGACATTCGGGAAGCACTGGTGATTCTTTCCACAGCCAAAGCCGTCAGCAGGGAACTCTACCACTTGATTTCAGAGGTGTGCCTGCGGGAGGGAGGGGACATAATTCTCTATACTGCTGAGGAGGGAATCCCGGTTTTGTTCGGACGCGGGCATGTTTCAAGTAAACTTGTTCGTCTCGACACGTTTTGGAATTCCGTCGTGCGCGAGCGCGGAATCCAGGATCTCGAGTATATTGATTTGCGCTATGAGAATCAGGTCGTCGTACGGTGGAAACCTTCTCATCGAAAAGTTGCATCACGTTCATGAGATGAGCGTTTACCAATAAGGAAGCATATGAACAACGAAAAAATTGCCGTTGGTTTAGACATCGGAACCACAAAGGTCTGTGCTATTGTGGCAGCGCCAGACGAGAATCACCCTGGTAAGCTCAACATTTTAGGAATCGGACGGAGTTCCTCGGACGGCCTCACCCGGGGTGTTGTAACGAACATCGAAAAAACGGTTCGCTCGATTCAAATGGCGATCCGTGATGCTCAGGCACAATCAGGACTGGAAATTACCGCCGTTACGGTCGGAATTGCCGGTGATCATATCCAAAGCTTCCAGAGCCGTGGCGTCGTCGCCATCAGCAGACCAGAGAACGAAATCACCCAGCAGGACGTCGATCGCTTGATTGAAGATACCAAGCGCGTCGCTCTTCCATCGGACCGAAAAATCATCCATGTCATCCCCCAACAGTTCATTGTCGATGGCCAGGACGGAATCTACGATCCTGTGGGAATGTCGGGTGTGCGCATGGAGGCGATGGTCCACATCATCACCGGGCTCGTGACCGCGGCGCAAAACATCTACAAGTGTGTTCAACGGGCAGGCATCCAGGTGAACGACATGGTCCTGGAGCCGCTCGCCTCGAGCTATGCTGTTCTTGACGATGAAGAAAAGGAGGTCGGTGTTGCCTTGCTCGATATCGGCGGGGGGACAACCGATCTTGCCGTCTTTGAAGAACGAACGATCCGTCACACCGCTGTCATTGGTGTGGCGGGCAAGAAGGTCACCGACGATATCCGCAAAGGGTTTGGGATTCTAACCGACCAGGCAGAAAAACTGAAGATTGAGAACGGATTCGCCTACATGCCGGCAATCGCTGACAACGGCCCCATTGTCCTTCCCGGAATCGGGGGCCGTCCACCCATCGAGATTGACAAACGGCTGCTTTGCCAGGTGATCCAACCCCGCATGGAAGAAATCCTTGAGATCGCGGCAATGGAAATCAAACGCTCCGGTTATTCCAAACACCTTTCGGCCGGGGTCGTTCTCACGGGAGGCGGCTCACTGATCAAGGGTACCGCCGACCTTGCGCGGGAGGTCCTCGGTATGCCTGTGAAGATCGGAATCCCGTCCGGATTCAGCGCGGGATTAATCCGCGAAATTGAAAACCCCATCTTCGCCACCGGAGTCGGGCTTGTCATTCATGAGCTGAAATACAGAGACCAGTCGGCAATTACGGCCGCCCTGAGAAACGGAAAAGGGAAAGGATCTCTGAAGAATATTTTCAACCGGATGAAAACCTGGTTTGACGAACTGTAAGCCGCCCATACAAACGATTGAAATTATTGACCATCACCCAATCATTTCACAACAAGGGAGGAACATACCGTGATAGAACTCGACACCCTCAGTGACCGCGGCGCGAGAATTCGTGTCGTCGGTGTCGGCGGAGGAGGAGGAAACGCGCTCAATAGCATGATCGATAAAGGGCTAGCCGGCGTCGATTTCGTTGCTATCAATTGCGACCTCCAGGCTCTCGAGCGCAACAAGTCCGCCCACAAGCTCCAGATCGGCAGAAACTTGACCCGCGGGCTGGGTGCCGGCGCCGATCCCACGATCGGCCAGCGGGCCGTAGAAGAAGATCGCGAGGAAATTGCCCGGGCGATGTCCGGAAGCGATATGGTGTTTATCACCGCAGGTCTGGGTGGGGGAACCGGAACCGGGGGCGCCCCCGGCGTGGCCAATATCGCAAAGAGTCTTGGCGCCCTCGTCGTCGGCATCGTGACAAAGCCATTCAATAGCGAAGGGAAAAAACGAATGTCTCAGGCCGACTGGGGAATCGATGAGCTGAAGAAGCAGGTCGATACGTTGATTGTGATTCCGAATCAGAAGCTGCTGGATATCATTGATCGGCGCACCCCCCTGCTCGAGGCATTTGAAATCGCCAACCAGGTTCTCTGGAATGCTACACGCGGGATCTCCGAGGTCATCACGGTCCCCGGCCTCATCAACGTCGACTTCGCCGATGTCCGCACCATTATGCGGGAGATGGGAGACGCGTTGATGGGAACTGGCGTCGCAAACGGCGAAAATCGCGCCGTCGAGGCTGCAAACTCCGCTATCTCCAGTCCCTTGCTCGAGGGCGTGTCGATCGCCGGAGCACAAGGAATTCTCGTCAACATTACCGGCGGGAAAGATCTGAGCTTGGTCGAAGTGGATGAAGCAACCAGCATTATCCACGAGGCGGCTGGCGACGAGGCAAACGTTATCCTTGGAACTGTGATCGATGAGAACATGACAGATGAGGTGATGGTCACCGTCATTGCAACGGGCTTCAATAAGAAAGCCGCTGTGCAAAAACCGGTTAAGCCTGCGACGAAGCTGATGGAGAGAATTCCATCGGGTCCGTCGGATCTGCAGAAGCTTGACGAGCCGTCGTTCAAAAGGCGCGGAGTGGAATTACCCTTCAGCGCGCTGAAGGACAGCTCGGAAGAAAAGGAGAAGATTGACAAATCCGATCCTGATAAGCCGGCCTTTTTGCGGAAGATTATGGACTGATCTCCGTCACGGCTTCCGGCTCCAATCCTTTCGATGCTCTCGGAGATTCGTCACGGTATGTCCTCCCTGCAACAGAGCCGCCGGAAGGATGAGGCCGGACAACGGCTCGTTTGATAGGGGAAGAAAGTGATGATGCTAGAATGGTCGATACTAAAGAAGATGTAACAAAGCTTCCGGGAAAGAAGAAGTATTACCGGATCGGAGAGACCATTGTTCGCGAAGGAGAACCCAGCGAAGGCTGGTTTGTCCTTCTCAACGGCAGGGTGGGTGTGGTAAAGAAGGACCTTTCCATCACCGAGTTCGGCGAATCCGGGACGGTCTTCGGTGAACTTGGGTCCTTTCTCAAAATTCCCCGCACCGCAACCCTCCAAGCAATTGAACCAACATCCCTCCTGTATGTTAACATGTCACTGGAGGATCTCGTTCTCAACCACCCCGATATCGCTCGAAAGATCATTCTGAGCCTCGCTGAGCGTGTTGCCCACACAACCGACGCCTGGTGGACAACGTCGCAGGAATTCCGACCCTGACGTCGCCTGCTTTTCTTGTTTCTCTCCCGGTGTTTATCTAAATTCTTCCTGTGAAAGCGATTGTGATCGTGGTGTTCTCTCTACTCCCTTTCCTCCTCGTTGCCCAGCAACGCGTAGAAAGCCAATTCCGTATTACTCGCCTGAAATACAGCGGCGGGGGTGATTGGTACAACGATCCCTCGGCGGAAGTAAACCTCCTGAAATTTATCAGGGAAAACACTTCCATCGATGTGGACCCGCGGTATGAGTTTCTGGACCTTTCGAGCGATCAGTTGTTCTCTGCACCCTTCCTCTTTCTGACCGGACATGGTAATGTGGTTTTCTCGGAATATGAAGTTCAGCGACTCAGAGAATATTTAGGTCGCGGCGGATTTCTGTACATCGATGATGACTACGGCTTGGACAAGGCGGTTCGGCGCGAAATGATGAAGGTATTTCCCGACCAGCAACTTGTCGAACTCCCCTTCAGCTACGGACTTTTTCATTGCCATTATTCTTTTCCCAACGGCGTTCCGAAAATCCACGAACACGATAATAAGCCGGCTCAGGGATTCGGGTTGTTTTCTCAGGGCCGCCTTGCGGTGTTCTACACGTTTGAATCAAACCCGAGCGACGGCTGGGCCGACCCCGAAATCCACAATGACCCCGAATTGGTCCGCCAAGAAGCATTACGGTTTGGAACAAACATTGTCGTTTGGGCGTTGACTCACTGAGGGGAGGAGCCCAGCGAGAATCCATGATGAACAACGCACACTCGATATCCGTAGAAATTCGCCGTCGGCTGGCAGGCGTACGCGGCCGATGGCTAAGGATAGGAGTGGTGTCCCAGGGGTTGATCTGGATCGCTCTCATTGTTTCCCTTTGGCTCTTTCTTACGCTCTCCGAAGCTGTTTTCCGATTCGACAGCTCGACGCGAACGGTTCTTGTCCTTGGTGGTATCGCATTCTCGGCCGTTGCTTTTATTTGGCTGGTTCTCCGTCCCCTGCTCCGGCTTGCCGGAGTACTGCGACCTCCGACCGACTCCGAGCTTGCGCGTCTGGTTGGCCGTTTCCTTCCGTCTGTCCGCGATCGCCTGCTAAATTTACTCCAACTCCATGAGGAAGCGTCGCGTGGAACTCTGTACTCCCCCGAACTCATTGATGCATCATTTGAGGATCTCTCGGGGGTCATTCAACCGCTGGATTTCCGGCAAGCCGTTGATTGGACTCCCGTTCGCCGGGCACGGTTGGTAGCGGGGGCAAGCGTTTTGATAGCTCTGGTAACTGCTGCCCTTGTTCCTCTGTCATTCACGGACGCTGTCCGGCGCCTCGTTCTCTTCCATCAGGATTTCATACCGCCCCCGAGATTCAGTTTTCAAGTTTCCCCAGGAAATCAGGAAGTGCTCAAAGGCCAGACCGTCGCCATTATGGTCAAAGTCATTGCCGCTGAGGATTCTCCAATCGGCGATGAGCCGCTTTGGCTGCGTTGGCAGCCCGAGGGACAAACAGAATTCGAGGAACGAAAACTTCTCGCCGACTCTCTTGGTTTCTTTGCTACAGCCCTGGAAAATCTTAAGAACAACACCGACTATTTCGCACAATACCAAAACGTCGAGAGCGAGCATTACACCCTTCTCGTCAGAGATCGACCTGTGATCCGTTCGCTGCAGGTGCGCCTTGATCATCCCGCTTATTCACAATTACCCCCAAAGATTCAGGACGAATTCGTTGGTGATGTTACGGCGCTCACAGGTACTGCGGTCAGCATCTCAGGGTCTTCGAGCAAAGAGCTTTCTCACGGGCTGCTCGTCTTTCACGAGGGAAAACCCGTACCGCTCGTCGTTCGCGGAACCCGCTTTTCCACGCGGTTTGTTCTGAAGACCGAAGGATCCTATCACATCGAGCTAAGGGATCTGGAGGACGTCACGAATTTTGAGCCCGTTTCCTACCGACTGACTGCCGTTCCCGATGCGGTTCCTTCCATCACTATTCTCCGGCCTGGAAGAAACCTCGATGTTGCCGGGGCATCTTCTCTGCCCATGCTGTTTCAGATCAAGGACGATTTCGGATTTTCCAGGATGCGCCTTGGGCACCGTCTCGCTCGTTCCCGCTACGAACCGGTCGCCAATGCACCCTCCTATCTCGACATCGATTTGCCGTCGTCTCCCTCGGCTGTTGCTGAGATTCCATATCTCTGGGACCTCTCTTCTCTTCACCTGGCACCCGAAGATGTTGTTGACTATTTTGCCGAAGTGTTTGACAACGATCGCGTCGGCGGACCAAAGCAATCCAGAACGCCCCTCTATACCCTTCGACTTCCCTCTTTGGAAGAGGTCTTTACCGACCTCGACCGGGAGCACCGGCAGACCACCGAGCAGCTGACAAAGACGCTGCAAGCCGCCCGGGACCTGAAAGACCGGATTGAGTCCATCAGTCAGGACCTGAAAAAAAACAAACCCGTCGACTGGCAACGGCAGAAGCAGATGGAGGAAACCGCACAGAAATACCGGGAGTTACAGTCAAAACTTGACGATGCCCGCCGACAGCTGGACGCGATCGTCGAGCAAATGCAGCAGCAGAAGGTGCTTTCCACGGAGACGTTGGAAAAGTACCTCGAACTCCAACAATTATTTGAACAGCTGGATTCGGCCGAACTTCAAAAGGCACTTCGGGAAATGCAACAGGCCTTACAGGCCCTCAACAAGCAACAGCTGCAACAGGCCCTTCAACAGGTCACCTTTTCAGAAGAACGCTTTCGTGAAAGTATCGAGCGCACTCTCGATCTTCTCAAGAGGATTCAAATCGAGCAAAAACTCGACGAGCTGAATAAGCGCGCACAGGAATTAACGCGCTTGCAGCAAGAATTACGCGAGGAGGGACGGCAGACCGAAGGAAATGCGGAGCGGCAGGAGGAGCTTGCCCGCCGACAGGAGGATCTGGCACAGAAACTCGATCGCCTGGAAGAAGCTGCCGAGGATGTTCAGAACCGGATGGAGGAGTTTTTCACAGAAATGCCCGAGCGTGAATTGCAGGAAGCAAACCGGCAGCTGCGGGAGAAACACCTTGGAGAACGAATGAGGCAGGCAAGCCGCCAACTTCGTCAAAGTCAGTCTGCACAGGCCCAGCAAGCACAGCAGGGCGTACAACAGGATCTTCAACAATTCTCTGATCAACTGGGTGCCATCCAGATGCAAATGCTTCAGCAGCAGCAACAATTCGTGGTCAATGAACTCCGCAGGGCTATCAGCGATCTCCTTGAGCTCTCGAAACGTGAGGAGGCCCTGAAAGAGCAGTCAAGGAAAGCGCCATCAAATTCGCCACAACTTCGTCAGAATGCCCAGGAACAAATACGGGTCATTCAGGATCTCGGAAACATCATCTCGGCTCTTCAGGAATTGTCAAAGCGCTCGTTCGCGGTCACTCCGGCCATGGGAAGAGCTATTGGAGAAGCCCTCGCCCGGATGCAGAATTCCATGACTGCCCTTGAAACACGAACCGGCGCGGCGGCATCCCAGGAACAGGCCGCGGCGATGTCGGCACTGAACCAGGCGGCAATGCAGGTTCAGGGGGCGCTGCAATCTCTCCTCCAGTCAGGAGGCCAGGGCGGAGGCCTTATGGGCCAGCTGCAATCGCTTGCGGGCCAACAACTTGATCTCAACCTGAGAACACAGACGCTTCAGGACGCCGCGCGGCTTGCCGTGGAACAGGAGGCTCTCCGGAAATCCCTCGAACAGTTGAACAACGAAGCACGGGCTGCGCAGGAGCAGCAGCGAATCCTCGGGGACCTGGATGTCATCGCCAAGGAAATGCAGGAGGTTGTCAGAAACCTTGAGCAAAACGAGGTGAACCCGGAAACGATCAGGAAGCAGGAAAGAATTCTCTCACGACTTCTGGACGCGGCGCGCTCGACCCGGGAGCGTGACTTCGAGAAGAAACGGAAATCGGAAACCGGAACTCAAATCGTCAGACGAAGCCCGGGAGAGCTTGATGCCGCTGCTCTTGAGGGACGAAATCGTTTGCGTGAGGATCTTCTGAAAGCACTTGAGCAGGGGTATTCCAAGGACTACCAGGAACTCATTCGGAAGTATTTCGAAGAGCTCCAGAAAATCGAAGATCGGTAAGTAGGGATCCTTGTGGCCTTGGTCATTGTCCCATCTCTCTGACTACTTTCTCGGAAGTACGAAATCCACTATTATTGGGATCTTCTCAGCTCCTTTGTCTTTCTCTCGGGCGACGGCGAGTACAAACTTGGCGGAGGCGAGTGCTCGAAGAACACTTTCATCACACCCTGCACCGATCCCCCTAATTATTGCCAATTCTTTGATGCTCCGGTTCTCGTCCACCACAGCTGAGGCGAACACAGTACCTTCAATTCCGGCTCTCACGTGGGTACACAATTTCCTTCTTCATTTCCTCCGGACCGCGAAGAATGAATACCGTCGGTTTATCCACATTTTTCTTGATCGGACTAACCTCAGTTCCCGTGAGTCTAAACCGAATCGGGATGACAAGTTTCACGTTGACCGCCTTGCCGTAGATTCTGCCCGGTTTGAATTTCGTCAACAGGATCGCAGCTGCCGCTGCTTCATCGACGTCCTCTCGTATGCCCCTGACGATCTTTGTGCGCATGACGTTACCCTGAGAGTCGATGAATGCCTCAACATACACAGTTCCTTGGATGCTGTCCCATCGAGCGGATTCGGGATACACAACATGTTGCTGAATGGCCATGATCCCGCCGACGGGCTCAGGCAGTTCCCGTGCGGAAACATAGAAGTCCTTCTCGGTTTGCGAGAAAAGAAAAACCGGCATAAGGAAACATGCCGCAATCGTGAACTTAAGAATCATGGTCTTTCTCCCTCGTTTGTTGCCGGATAGAGGCCCTGAACCTCAATGGTGGGCAGGCTCATGACATAGGTGACTTCCCTACTTTCGGAACCGATTCTTTTTTCCCAGTTAACAGCCATCGTAACGAAGGCCGTGCTGATCACAATGAGCACGATAGCCGCAATGGCGACCGGAAGGGAAAGATGGATTTTCGCCTTTCGAACAGGGAAGCCCGTTGTCCGTTGTCTCGCCGCGTCTGTTGGGGCATCCCGAAGCATTTCGTCATGGATCCGGAACCGTAGCTCAAGTACCGAATGGAGAAAGTGTCGACACTCTACGCACGTGCCCAGATGCTTGAACAGGCTCTCCACCTTCTCATCCACCAATTCCCCATCTAGGTATTGGCTCGCCTCCTCCTGATATTCGTTGCATGGCATGATGATCTATTCCTTTCCTCCGAAATACGGCTTCAATTTCTTCAATAACGTTTTTCTTGCTTTGAAGAGTCTTGATTTGACCGAGCTCTCCGTGTCTCCCGTCACCTCTGCAATCTCAGAATACGAGAGCTGCTCGTACTCCCGCAGGATCAGCACTTCCCGGTAATCTGGCTTCAAAAGGGCAATCATTCCCCGAACAATTTCCACGGTCTCCGAATTCACCATATCCTCATGAGGCGTTTCACCCGACCAGATATCTTCCTCGCGTATCCGACCGTTACCACGGGTTTTTCTGAAATGAATATAAACTTCATTCCGGGCAATCGAAAAAAGCCATGATCGCAGGGAAGAGGCGCTTCGCAACGTACCCACACCCTTCTGTGCTTTCATAAACGTTTCTTGGGCAATGTCGTCGGCGGCCGACGGATCTCTCAGCAGCTTCAGGGCAAAGCGGCGCACCCGGGAATGGTATCGTTTATAGAGCTCGGCAAACGCTTCTACATCACCCCCTCTGAGCCGAGTCGCAACCTCCTTGTCGGATAGTACTTGCACCTTGGTTTTTCAAAATGAGAACGATCTCGCCGGACCGGCTTTCCTGGAAGATGCGCAATCGGGGCAAAAGTTGCTGTGGGAGGATCTTACCAAGCGTTAGCCTTGTCAGGGTTATACCGCAATGAGGTAACTCTCCGGTCTGCTGATGATTCCCCTGTCCTTCATCACCGGAGACTGCGCGCGTCCACCCTCTCTCCTCCACATTCTACACATTACATTCATTGTCCCTTACTTCCTTTGCTAATGTTCCCCCTTCCCCTTATCTTGCTTCCGTTCACTTTTCACCGTTCACCATTCACGACGGTTAATCTATGTTCTGGCTCCAGCTTCTTTCCAATTTCATCAAAGTCCTCCGCGCCGGCCAAACTCCTCGCCAGATCGCGGGAGGATTTGCCCTTGGCTCTCTTGTCGGCTTTTCCCCCATCCTTACGCTGCAGGGACTCCTTCTCTGGTTGATCATTTTCGTTCTCGACGTCAACCTGTCCGCAGCTTTCCTGGCATTTACCGTCTTCGCCTTGATTGCGTATTTGCTTGACCCGTTATTCCATGAACTTGGCTACTATCTACTCGTACAGGTTGACGGCCTGCGCGATTTCTGGACTTCGCTCTACAACGCACCCCTGGCGCCGCTTACCCGATTCAACAACACCCTCGTCCTCGGATCGTTGGTCGGAGCTCTTCTCCTTTCACCCTTTGTTTACTTCGCTATGAAACGGTTTGTAACTGCCTACCGGACCCATCTGGGCGCGCGAATCGAAAAGTGGAAAGTCTATCAGGTCGTGCGGAACAATAAGCTCGTTCAATGGTATCAGAAAATCCGCAGCCTGGGAGGGTAACATGAGAAAGAAATTCGTCTTCGTCGTTCTGGTCCCGTTCATTACCCTCTGCCTGATTCTTTATCTCTTTCTTGATCAATGGGTTGAAGCAGGCCTGGAAGCCGCCGGGGAATCCGCCGTCGGCGCAAAAGTGGAAATTGATAACCTCAAGCTTACTCTGAATCCCATCGGAATGGAATTTACCCGTCTGCAGGTCGCCAACGCCCGCGATCCATGGAAGAACATGTTCGAAACGGGACATGTGAAGTTTGCCCTCGACCTTGGACAACTATTGCGCAACAAGTACATCATCGAAACCATGGAGGTCAATGAGCTGATTTTCGGGACCGAAAGAGCCACCGACGGATCTCTCCCCAAAAAGCCGGAACCCCCGCCTTCAGGCAAGACAACGGAACCGTCTCTCGCCCAGCAGGCCGAAACAATCGCCGCCGAAAAGAAGCAATCCGCCCCGGTCTTCGATCTGCAAAAACTCCGATCTGAACTAAAAATCGACAGCCTGTTGAATGTTCAGAACCTCCGATCAGTGCAGCATATCGAGGCGTTGAAAAAACAGATCCAAGAAACGGCGCAGCAATGGCAGGCAACACTTGCCGATATTGAGAAATCAAAAGAACGCCTTACCCAAATCGAAGCAAGCGTGAAGGCAATCAATGTCCAGAATTTGAAAACGATTGATCAGATTAGTTCGGCTCTCAAAAATGCAAACGATGCCTACATAGGCACGAAACAGATTCATGAAACATACTTGAGGAGACAATCATCGGTGACCAGCGACGTAAACCGGTTAACGGGCTCAATTTGGACGATCGATGATCTCGTTCGCGAAGACTTCCGCAGATTGCTGGACCTCGCCCGGCTTCCCGATGTATCTATGGGGGGGCTTGCGGAGATCCTTCTGGGAAAGGATATCCTTGAAAAAGCCAATGAATATCTCTATTGGGTGGAGTTCACCCGCACAAAGGTGAAAAACACAACCTCGTCCCCCGACAACGCGAAACCGCCAAGGCTACAAGGGCAGATCATCCACTTTCCCGCGGAGCGGTCGTATCCGAAATTCTGGATCAAGAAAATCCTCGTTTCTGGCGGCACCGAGAAGGAAAGGAACCCGAATTACTTCTATGCGCGCGGAGAAGTCCTGAACATAGCGTCCAACCAGAAGCTCACAGGCTTTCCCACAACGGCAGATCTGGCGGCAATGCAGGGGCGCGGCACAAAAGGAACCTTCCAGGTCTCCATTGACAGAACACACGATGTCCCTGTGGATCAGTACAAAGCAACCCTATCCGGAATCCCCGTTGCAGCAATGCCCCTCGGGCGGTCCGACTTCGTCCCTTCAAAAATCACAAACGCTCAGGCGGGGTTCGCACTGAACGTGAATGTTCCGGGTAATCAGCTTGACGCGGACGCCAATGTCACGATATCCGGCATC
>JACPLA010000103.1 GCA_016186715.1 Ignavibacteriales bacterium
CCCGCCAGCCTAAGTCCGGGCCTGATAGAGGCGGGCTGGCGCCTCTGGCGGTCACTTTTCATCTCTCACATCTTACGCCTTTACGCTTCACTGTTTACCGTTCACCCTTTACCCTTCACTCCGCGTTTTTCCAGGATTTTCTCCATCTCATCCATCACACGATTCATTTTCTTCATCGTCAGTTCGAACGGTTCAGCCGTCGTCATATCCACTCCGGCTTTTTTCAGAAGGTTGATTGGATAGTCCGATCCTCCGGCCGAAAGAAATTCGACGTAGCGTTTGGTCGCCGTCTTGTCTCCCGCAAGGACGTGCTCAGAGAGCGCGGATGACGCCGTGAACGACGTGGCGTACTGGTAGACATAGAAGTTGTAGTAGAAGTGTGGGATGTAGGCCCACTCGGAACGCATCTCGTCGTCGACGATGCAGATCTTCTGATCGTGTCCATAATAACGTTTCGTGATGTCGAAGTAGAGCGAATCAAACACATCACCGGTCAGCGGTTCCCCTTTTTCAGCCGATTCGTGGATCCTCAGTTCGAACTCCGCAAATTGCGTTTGACGGAACACGGTCCCTTTGATCCCTTCAAGGTAGTTCCCCAGGAGCGACAGGCGAACGTCGTCGTCTTTGATCTGTTTCAGCATGTAGTCGATAAGCAGGGCTTCATTGAATGTGGAAGCGACTTCAGCGACGAAGATCGAATAGTTCGCCGTTGCGTACGGCTGCGTTTTGTTGGAGAAATGGCTGTGCATGGTGTGGCCCAGCTCGTGCGTCAGTGTGCTCATGTCGTCATACTTGCCGTTGTAATTCATGAGCATGTACGGATGGACGTCGTACGCAGATCCATTTGAATAAGCGCCGGACCGTTTCCCGTCGCTCGGAAACATGTCAATCCACCGTTCAGTGAACGATCTCTTGCCGACCTGGAGATACTCTTTCCCGAGCGGCTCCAGCGACGAGAGGATGTTCTTCTCGGCTTCCTCCGCCGGATACTTCAGATCGACGTCTTTCAAAAGCGGCGCATAGAGATCGTAATAATGAAGCTCGTCCAACCCAAGGATCCGCTGACGGAGTTTCAGATAGCGGTGAAACGTCGGGAGATTCTTGTTCACGTTTTCGATCAGACTTCGATAGACCTCAACAGGGATGTTGTTGGCATCCAGAGCCCGCTGGAGGCACGACTCGTAATTCCGGGAACGCATGTAGAAGAGGTTCTTCTTGACCTCGGCGTTCAGCTGCGTCCCGAATGTCCTCCGGTACTCGTGCAACCGGCTGAAAAACGCCTGAAACACCTTCTGCCGGTCCTCGCGGTTTGGCTCCGCACGATGAAGACCGAAAGCCGATTTATCCAGCTTCACACTTCTTCCGTCACTGAAAGTCACCTCCGGGTAGGGGAAATCGGCGTTCGAAAAAATATTATAGATCCCTTCGGGACCGTCCGCCATGAGACCGGCATCCGCAATGATTTTTTCTTCGCTTTCCGTCCGCGTGTGCTGCTTGCGCCGCAGAATATCGTCAAGGTAATGCCGGAAGATTCCCAGTCCCCGCTCCTCCTTGAGAAACCGATCTACCGTGGTTCGATCGATCTTGAGGATCTCCGGCTCGATGAAGGATGCCCTGGCGCTGAAATCGGACCAAAGCTGGCTCATCTCCTGAACCAAAGCCAGGTACTTCGATTCGCGGGTATCCTGGTCGGAACTCATGCTCGCGTAGCTGTACAGCCGCGCCATTTCCTTGGAGATATCTGTCACAAGGTTGAGACATCCGAGCAGTTGACCGGACGAAGATCCCAGCGTTCCCATGAATTTCTCGATGCCGGGAAACCGTGCAACAGTCTTTTCCTTTTCATTTTTCCATGCCTCATTGGAAGGGTAAAGTTGGGTAAGATCCCACTTGTATCGGTCGGGGATCTTGTTCCGGTCCCGTTCCTGCGCGGAAGCGACCGACGCGCCGGCAACGGAGAGTCCAATCACAGAAAAAGCGATCTTGGCGAGGGGATGCATGGATGAGATTCCTGGTGAATACAAGAATATGGGATGAGAGAGGTCCGATGTAAGCATACGGTCGGTCAACATGCCGGTTACGCACAAACAGG
The DNA here is from genome assembly GCA_016186715.1 of Ignavibacteriales bacterium. Lineage (GTDB taxonomy): Bacteria > Bacteroidota > Ignavibacteria > UBA10030 > UBA10030. Next base: position 2,093 of record JACPLA010000103.1, read on the forward strand.
TTCAAAGGTAAAAAGGAAAGTCCGAAAATGGAAGGAGAAAGGTTGGAGCAGAGGATGGAATGATGGAGTCATCCATCCTCTATTTTCCGTATCTTCCTGTCATACAAACTGCCTCGCTCCCTCACTAATACCTCAACAGGTCAGGCTGCCGGATCGAAGGGATGAATCTCTCGGAACTCAGGTCTCAACTTGGACAGCTTCACAACAAAAGCTTCGGCTGGGCTCTCCATTGCTGCTCAAACGACCGAATGATGGCGGAGGAAGCTTTGCAAACGACGTATCTGAAGATCCTTGAAGGAAAAGCGACATTTCATGGACGATCGGGCTTTCGCACATGGCTTTTTGCGGTGATCCGGCACACTGCCATCGAACTCTACAGAAAGAAACGGTGGGGACTTTTTTTCTCAAATCACGAGGAACAAGAAATGGCAGTCGAAGCGGAAGATCCGCACACCGAGTTTGACCGAAACGACCTTGAAGAACTTTTTCGAGGCGCCCTGCAAACGCTCTCCGAAAGACAGAGGGGGATTTTGCATCTGGTGTTTTACCAGGACATGACGCTGTCGGAAGCCGCAGCGGTGCTTGGCATCTCACTCGGTTCGGCCCGCACACACTATGAACGCGGGAAGCGCAACATACGTCGATGGATGGAGGAATCCAATGTCGTCGCCGAACTTCGATCCTGACGAACAAAGACTCAGGATACTCTTTCAGGGACTTAAACAAAAGGACGCCAGGCGTATCCCGGAATTTTCGGCGATTCTGTCCCGGACGGGAAAACAATCGTCACGGCGGTATGCGGGACAATCCGCGCTCGCTCTGATCGGTAGCGTCCTCCTTTTCCTTGCGGCGATCTACGCCGTCGAAGAATACGGCAAAAATCAAGATGTCACCGATCCAAGCATTTCTCAATGGCAATCTCCCACCGCCTTTTTGCTTCATTCCCCGGATGAGAGATTCCTGACCTCTGTTCCGGAATTCGGAAAGCCGTTGATTCCCTTCACTCAGCCCAGTATCAACACGGAGGCTTTATGAACAAGAGAATCGTTTTGCTTAGTCTGTTGTCTGCGCTTTTTTCTGCGGCGGGAATTGCTCAACCGCCATCGCCACCGCATGACGATCCGCTCGCCGAGCACCTCTTTCCACCGGAAATGCTGATGCAACACCAGAAAGCGATCGGACTCACAGAGGAGCAGCGGACATTTGTGAAAACGGAAATGCAGAAGACGCAGGGCCGGTTCATGGACTTGCAATGGCAACTGCAGAGCGAAATGGAATCGATGGCATCGCTCCTCAAGGAAGACAAAGCGGAAGAACAGCGGGTACTTTCGCAGCTGGAAAAGATCCTGGGTCTGGAACGGGACATGAAGCGGGCACAGCTGGGCCTGATCCTCAGGATCAAAAATCAGCTTTCATCCGAGCAGCAAGCCCGGTTAAGGAAGATACGGGAAAGGGAACGGGAGGAGAAAAAGAGGTAGGAGAGGAAGGGTGTTCGGTGAATGCGATTACGACCCGTGGATGGAACCGCGCTTGTCTCTCATGAAGCCTCCCCGGTGGCCGGTAAGTACAGTCTGGATTTCCCCGATGATGGCAAGAGCGATTTCTTCCGGGGCCTCCGCTCCGATGTTGAGGCCGACAGGACTGTGAAGCCGTGAACGCTGTTCATTGTTCAATGCCGGGCCCTGTTCTTCCAGCCGCTGAAGGAGAAGCTCGGAGCGTTTGGCCGGCCCCAGCAGCCCGATGTAGGGAACCGGAGTCCTGGCAAAATGCAAGAGAAGTGCGAGATCGTGTTCGAAATGATGCGTCATAATCACAACTGCAGTTCGATGGTCAACGGAAATTTCGCCGGAGAGCTCCTCCGGCGTCCGGACGAGTGTACGATCTGCAAAAGGAAACCGTTCTTTCGTGGCAAAAGCAGGCCTGTGGTCGGTGACGCACACCTGCCACCCCAGCTCTTTGGCAATTCTGTGAACAGGAATCGCATCCGTCCCGCCGCCGGCAATGACGAGGAAAACAGGGGGTTGAATGATTTCGACGAGAACCTCCACCATCCCCTCCGTGAGGCGAATCTCCCTGCATCGCGTCGTCCCTTCACGAAGAGCCAATTCCGCCTGTTCGACCAGCGCCGAAGTGAGGACCGGATGGCGGACATTCTCTTTGACCGTTCCATTGTCTGACAGGGCAACTCTCGCTCCCAAAGGAACCCTGATCTCTCCCTCCGTCCTGAATACTGTAACAAGGACTGAACTCCTGCGGCGGTTGATTGCATCGTCAAAAACGGAAAACGGGTCGGGGTTCTTGGCTCCTCCCAGCGGTTCGATGAAAACAAAGATCACTCCGTTGCACCCTTGACCGTATCCCCAAAGGTCGTCGTCAGGCGTTGTCATATCAAACACGGCTAGTTCGGACCGCTCGGTGTTGATGAGGTTTGCAGCTTTGGTCGCGACGTCGTTTTCAAGACATCCCCCGCTGAGGGCTCCCACCATTGTTCCGTCGGTGCGGATGAGCATTCGTGCCCCTGGTTTGCGATAGGAAGACCCCCTTGTTTTGACAACGGTGGCCAGGGCAGCCGGCTGGCCGTTAAGCAAATCATAGGCGGTCAGGATATCCTGGAGATCTTTCATTGAGGGGACTTCATTGGCGTTTCAGATTTCGGCCAGCTCCTATTTGATGCTGTAAAGGAAAGTCCGAACACTTTCGAAAAACTGCTGCCGTTGCTCCACAAAAGGGAAATGCCCGCTCTTGGCGATGGTCCTGATTCTTGCATTGGGTATGGAGTCGGCCATCATTTCCACCGCGCTGACCGGCGTTGGATCGGCTTCCCCGCGAATAATCAACGTCGGGGCGGAGATTGCCTTGAGAGACGGGTAGAGATCGAAATTCACAAGGTCTGTTGCGAGATGCCGGAGGTTTTCGCTTTTCGCAGCGTAATCCCTCGGAAAAAACAACGTCAGGCTGTCGGCATACCGGCCGTCGTGAAGCGAGGACCGGAACACCATTCGGAAGAACCGGTCCAGGGCGGCGGGGGATCGACGCCGGAACCCCTCGGACCTCATCAAGTCAACCCGCTTCAGACTGTCTTCGCGACTGACACGGCCTGCCTGCACTTGTGCCGCTACACGGCCGAGCGAATCGTTGGCGGCCACGGGGTTGATGAGAATCAACGACTTCAGGTTTTCCGGGTACTTGAAGGCATAAGAAAGTGCCACCAGCGATCCCCACGAATGGGCCATGAGGTTCATTCCCCCGAGGCCGAAACTCTTCCTCATGGCTTCAACATCCTCGACAAAATTTTTCATCCTGACCGCATTTGTATCGCGGGGCGACGATGAACGGCCATGAGCTCTCTGGTCAAAAAAAATGAGCCGGTGGGTCCTGGCAAGCTCGCCCATTTGAGGACGGAAGTAGGAATGGTTGAGCCCCGGTCCGCCATGGAGGATGAGAATCGGCTCTCCCGTTCCGACACTCTTATGATAGAGACGTACGCCGTTGACCAGGCTGGTTCCCTCACGGGCAAAGAGGGAAACCTGGGTCACTGCGTCCTGGACCAAGAGCAGCGCCAGGATCGTGAACGCGATGAAGCGGAAGTGCATGAACTCCTGCGGCTACGTCTTTTTCAAATCGCCCTGGCGAATCGGAAGCCGCCAGATGCGGATTCCCGTTGCGGCGAAGATCGCGTTGCAGACTGCCGGAGCAACAGGGGGTACCGAAGGCTCTCCAATCCCGCCGATCGGCTCTGAGCTTTGAACGAGATGGACCTCGACCTTTGGCATTTCATCGAACCGGATCATTCGGTAGTCGTCGTAACTTCCCTGCTGCACGCGGCCCTTCTCAATCGTGATTTCGTCTTTGAGCAATGCACTCAGAGCGAATGCAATGCCGCCCTCGATTTGAGCTTCGATGGTATCCGGATTGACCACGGGTCCGCAATCCACGGCGACCACAATGCGGTGAATGGTGAGAGAACCGTCGCGGTCAACTGAAACCTCCGCGACCTGAGCACAGGTGCTCCCAAAGCTTTCGACGCACGCGATACCGCGGCCGACACCTTTTGGAAGTGATTTGTTCCACTCAGCCTTCTCTGCGGCAAATTCCAGGGTACGTTTCAGACGCGGCGACTTTGTGAGCAATCCTCTCCGGAATTCGAGCGGATCCTTTCCTGCCGTGTGAGCCAGTTCGTCGATGAAGCTTTCGACGATCCATCCGTTCTGGGAGGGTCCAACGGAACGCCAGGCTCCAATGGGGACACCGGTGTCCTTGATGTGGGAATCCACGAGGAAATTCGGAATCGCGTACGGCGGGGTGGATCCCCCGACCACAAGACCCCGTGACGAAGGGCCGGCCACACGGTGATGCCACGCAACGGGAACGCCGTTCTTGTCCAATCCGCCTCTCAAAACGTTGTACGTCATCGGCCGGTACCAATCATGCTGCGTATCGTCTTCCCGCGTCCACACGACCGACACAGGTTTTCCGATTGCTTTCGAGACTTTGACGGCGTCGGCGATGAAATCGGAATTCAACCGCCTGCCAAATCCGCCTCCGAGGAGAGTAACGTGCACCATGACACGGTCAATCGGAAGTCCCAGAATGCGCGACGCTTCGTTCTGCCCCGCCTGAGGATTCTGCGTCGGGGCCCAGATTTCACAACGATCAGGCCTCACATCCGCGATGCAATTCATCGGCTCCATCGTCTGGTGAGCCACAAACGGAGCTTCGTAGACAGCCTCGAGCGTGGTTACCGCGTTTGTGAACGCCGAGTCGACGTCCCCCGCATAATTTTCAGTATTTCCTTTTGATTTTACGCTTTCCCTGAATAGCTCCCGGATATCCCGGCTGGACTGGTTGGCCCATTTCCCTTCGTCCCACGAAACCGAAAGTTCTTCCCGTCCCCGAAAAGCAGCCCACGTCGATGTCGCGACGACTGCGATTCCATCATCGACTTGAACAACGTCGACCACGCCAGGGAGAGCCTTTGTTTTTGTGCCATCAAAAGAGACGACTTTACCCCCAAATACAGGGCATTTTTCAATGGAAGCAAAGACCATCCCGGGAACCCTGACATCCATTCCGAACACAGCCTTTCCGTACACTTTGTCCGGAGTGTCGAGCTTGGGGATTCTTTTTCCGAGCAAGCTGAATGCCGACTCATCCTTGAGCTTCACCGAATGGGGAATCGGAAGTGTTGCCGCAATCGCGGAGAGTTCCCCATAAGAAAGTTTCTTTCCCGTTGAATGATGGACAAACCCGTTTTTGGCTTTGCACGCAGTTCTTGCGACGTTCCACTTCTGTGCGGCGGCCGAAATAAGCATCTCCCGCGCCGTGGCGCCGGCGTTGCGGAGGTTCATCCAGGATCCCCGAACACTGAAGCTTCCTCCCGTTGATTGGCTTCCGTAGAGCGAAGGATGCGCGTCGGCCTGGTAAATCGAAACGGCATTCCAGTCTGCTTCAAGTTCTTCTGCCACGATCATCGGAAGAGACGTCCAAACTCCCTGTCCCATTTCCGATCGGGCCACCGTAATGGTGATTGCCCCATCCCCGCTAATCCTCAGCCATGCATTAGGAGCGAATGCTTCGTCTTTGGAAGTCCCCGCGAACATTGACTCCTTTCCGGGGAGGTAAAAGCTCAGGACAAGTCCGCCTCCTGCGGCGGATGCGACCTTGATGAATGTTCTTCTGCTCAGTGTGGAGGTACTCATTATTCACCTCCTTGGCCGACAGTCGGGCCGGCCTGAGAGGCCCGTTTGATGGCCTTTCTGATGCGTGGGTAGGTCCCGCAGCGGCAGGGTGACATTGCCATCGCCGCGTCGATATCAGCGTCAGCCGGGCGTGGATTCAATTGAAGCAGCGCCGCAGCAGTCATGATCTGCCCCGGCTGGCAATACCCGCATTGTGGGACGTCTTCTGCGATCCAGGCCTTCAAAAGCGGATTCTTCTTGTTCTCTGCAAGACCTTCGATTGTCGTGATCTTCTTTCCTTCAGCATATTCAGCCGCGGTGACGCACGAGCGTGCCGCTTCGCCGTCAAGGAGGACCGTGCAGGAACCGCACAATCCCCGTCCACAGCTGAATTTCGTTCCGGTCATCCCAAGGACATCGCGAAGAACCCACAACAGAGGCATTTCAGGGTTTACTTCGACCGAGCGGGACTTGCCGTTGATGGAGAGTTTCAGAGAAGCCATGGGAGCTCCTTTTTGACATGACGTGACAGGCCTCAGGCCTGATGGAACGCAGGAATTTCGGATTATTTGGAGTAAAGTGCAATAACAGGTCTGTGCGTAAACGATTTTTTTTGCGAGGCCCACGTCACATCAAGTTCTTGCGGTTACAATCAAAAAAATGTAAATTCAAAACGTCCTTCCTCCCACACTTGACAAATCAGGGGAACCCACGGCCGATACTGGTCCGGTGACGGTTACGCGGTTCTCCCGGCATTCACTCCAAAAAGAAACAACGGTATGGTTGTTGTTCGCGACGTAAGAAAAGCAGATGAGGAAGATCGTCGTCAAAAACGGATCATCGTCACCCTGTTTTCCATCGGAATTTTTGGCCTCTCTTACCTGGTGTACGACTACATGCAAATCATTGATCGTGCAACGATTCCGGAAGATCTGAATCAGATCGATCCCATCGTTGCGCAATGGAGGGCTGACGGCCTGGTTGAATCGTTCGATGTGATGCAGGCACAACTTGTCGTGAACGAGCGGAAATGGCTTGACAGGAAGAAAGAAGAGAAAATCGGAATCGTGACGCAGCTGGCGCGCTACTGTGCCGAAAGAAACCAAAACCGAACCTGGGAATTAACTGTTTTTGCCAAAGGGACTTCTATGGTGCTGGGGGAAATGGGGCGACGAGGTCTCGTTATTCAATAAGGATCTGATTCGTGGGTCAGCAACAACTCCTCATCATTGTCCTTACTGTGTTTGTCGCCGGGCTTGCCATCTTGACAGGCGTCCGGCTTGTGTCATCCTTCAACCAATCCAATGAGAGGGATCTTGTCCTTCATCAGATGAATATTGTCCTGGGTGAAGCGAAAAAGTATTCTGCACGGCCGAAAAGCATCGGCGGCGGAGAGGGAAGTTTTCAAGGTTTCGAAGCTTCCGCTCGTTTCACCGTTACAGACCGGATCCGACTGTATGTGACGACGGGCGACGATTGGATTCTCTTTCAAGGATTCGGCAGCGTGGAAGGGTACGACGGATCGTCCGCCGTTCAGGTTGTAGCCCAGTGGGAAAACTCGGCCAATGATTGGACAACAATCTCCAACGTGAACTGAACGTTGGTTCAGGACCCCAGCAGATTTCTCGCCCGCTGAAGAACATTCTCCGCAGTAAATCCAAACCCCCCCATCACTGCATCGACCGGTGCAGACGCGCCAAACCGGGTCATGCACAATACATCCCCCCGGGTTCCAACATATTTGTGCCATCCGAGCGCAACTCCCGCTTCGATCGCCAGTCGTTTTTCGACTCCCTGGGGGAGAACACTTTCGCGGTATTCTGCCGATTGGGCCTCAAACAGCTGCCATGAAGGCATGCTGACTACACGGACTTTGACGCCTTCTGACGCGAGCTGTTCGTAGGCCGCAACGGCATGCTGGACCTCAGACCCGGTCGCCAAAAGAATGAGATCCGGCTTGGGAGCCGATTCCGCCAGCGTGTAGGCACCCTTCACGAGATTCTCCGCAGGCGAATACTTTGTTCGATCGAGAAGAGGGAGTTTTTGCCGTGTGAGGGCAAGGGCGACGGGGCCGTCCTTGTGCTCAATGGCCACCCGCCAGGCAACGGCGACTTCGTTGGCATCCGCAGGACGAATCAATGTCATGTTGGGGATCGAGCGGAGCGACGCGAGCTGTTCAATCGGCTGATGCGTTGGGCCGTCTTCCCCGAGACCGATGCTGTCATGCGTGAAGACGAAGATCGGTCTGATGCCCATGATGCAGGCCAGCCGGATAGGCGGACGCATGTATTCGGAAAAAATGAGAAACGTTCCGCCGTAGGGAATCATCCCGTCGGTGAGCGCAAGGCCATTGAGGATGGAACCCATGGCATGCTCGCGCACCCCAAAGCGAAGGTTGCGTCCCGCATAGTTTCCCTGCTGAAACTCACCCAGATCCTTAAGATAGGTATTGTTTGATGGTGTCAGATCCGCCGATCCGCCGACCAGGGTGGGCAGGTGGGGTGCGATGGCGTTCAGGACTTTGCCCGACGCTTCCCGTGTGGCCATGGGAGTGTCAAAGATCGGGATGGCCTTTTTCCAGGCATTGCCGAATTCCGCCTTTCGGGCTTGCTCGAGTTCCCTCGCGGGTTTGGGATGCGCCCCGACGTAGCGATCCCACAATTTCTTCCATTCTTCTTCTGCCTTCTTCCCCGCTTCCAATGCAGTGCTCATCTGTGCGCGGACTTCGTCCGGAACGTGGAAATGCTTCTCAGGGTCCCAGCCCAGAGCGCGTTTTGCAAGTTTGACTTCTTCTTCCCCGAGGGGAGAGCCGTGAGCTTCAGCAGTATCCTGCTTGTTTGGACTTCCATACCCGATGTGGGTGCGGATTTTGATCAAGTGGGGCTGTTTTTTGACCGATTTTGCCGCTGTAATCGCTTTGTCAATGGCATTCAAATCATTTCCGTCGGCAATCGTCTGAACGTGCCAGCCATAGGCCTCGAACCGTTTCGCCCGATCTTCTGTGAACGCAAGGTCGGTCGACCCGTCGATGCTGATGTGGTTGTCGTCATAGAGGTAAATGATATTGTCGAGCTTCAGGTGGCCGGCCAGGGAGGCGGCCTCAGAAGCAACACCCTCCATGAGATCTCCGTCGCTCACAACGGCGTAGATCCGGTAGTCGACGATGGGAAATTCAGGCTTGTTGTAACGGGCCGCAAGATATTTCTGAGCGATGGCCATTCCTACGCCGTTGGTGAATCCCTGTCCCAGCGGTCCGGTCGTGGTTTCCACCCCCGCGGTGAGGTGAGATTCCGGGTGGCCCGGCGTGCGGCTTCCCCATTGTCGGAAACTCTTGAGGTCGTCAAGCGTCAGGTCGTATCCGGTAAGATGGAGGAGGCTGTAGAGAAGCATGCAGCCGTGTCCTGCTGAGAGGACGAACCGGTCACGGTTATGCCAATGGGGGTTCAAGGGACTGTGTTTCAGATGTCGGGTCCAGAGGACGTATGCCATTGGCGCTGCGCCCATCGGCAGGCCGGGATGTCCGGATTTTGCTTTCTGGACAGCGTCCATCGAAAGGGTACGGATCGTGTTGATGCAGAGAAGGTCGAGTTGCGGGGTCGTCAGAAGTAGCTCCGGTGGTTTGAGGAAAGGAAAAGATACGGAAGGGTTGGGAGAAATTCAAAGAGCCTCGTTGGGCGGGGTTGCATCCAAAAAAGTGTGGTAGTCAGGGTTCCCGTGATAAATGAAAACATTATTCACTTGTGAGCCAAACGAAGACTTAAAGTATCTGCACGTTTCCTGCACCTTGCAAGCACCTGAGCACAATCCTCACCAGGAGCCTATGCTGCAACCAGAGTCTCAGTCTCGATGATCGATGAACGCAGGGCCGATTTCTTTTAGGAAAAGAAATCGGCGAAAGAAAACATTGCCCGAAATCGAACGCACGGGATTGGCCCCCCGCTTGCCGGGTGATTTCGGTGCGCAATCGAATGACAATCTCCGTCAGAGAGGAATTGCACCGAAATCAAACGCTACCTCCGTCAGGCATCCACCCACTTGCCGACGATTTCGGGTCGAAATTTCTTTTGGAGGCTGTGCAAAATGTAGGTCGGGATGTCATCCCGACCAGGTTGAGTTTCGAAAATCTTCAAAAAAAACCAACTCCCGAAGTGATTGTGTGGGTTGAAAGTACTTTTTGCACAGCCCCACCTACGTTCGCGAATGGTTATCGATCAATAGGCTGTTCACGTCTTCGGAGTCCTTTTCTGAGAGCATCTGGGTAAGAGAACACAGGGGGTTTTGCCCGACAAACAATCTGAGATTCTCCCTTACAGGACAAGTCCCACACTTTTACGGATGCTTCTGTTGGGCGGTATTTGGCTTTACCGCCTCGTATCCCGCTCAAGCGGGACGCTTATTGAAAAAACCATCCTCAAGGATGGTAGTGTGCCTACTTGCGCGGCCGCCACCGGTTCACATGCAGGTCAATCCTCCCGCCGGCGCCGAAGAGGATTCCTTCATCTTCAAGCCGCTGCCTCTGTAAGAGATGATGCTTGTTGTTCGAACGGACACTGATCTTTCCCTGAACGTTGATGACTCGATGCCAGGGAAGGTTGGAGGGACAGGAGGCCATTGCGCCGCCGACCCATCGCGCTCTCGCGGCCCGGAAGTGCTTCACTCCCACACCGCGTGGTCTCGGAATCATTGCGGCAATTTGCCCGTATGTGACCACCTTTCCTTTGGGAACCCGCGCGACAATCTCCCACACCTGCTCATTAAAGACCTGACGGAGAGGCGGTGTTGTGAAGAGGAGTTTGGTAACCCGGACCGTCTTTTTCATCTCTCCTGCTGGTCAACCGGCTCGGGCCGGGCCACGGCTTTTTCAGAGGGCTCGATCCGGAACGAGTGCCTCAGTGGAACACTCGCCCGGAGGATGGCGGAGACGGAGCAGTATTTGGTGGTAGAAAGCTCGATCGCTCTCTCAACGTCGGCCGGATTAATGTCGGCTCCGTAGACGATGTATTCGACGTGGACATCGGTCAGAATCCTGGGATGTTCTTCCCGGTCGTGGGCCGTGATTCTGATCGCAAAGTCGCTGAAGGGAACGCGTTTCTTCTGAAGAATGGGGACGACGTCGCTTGCTGTGCACCCTGCAAGAGCCATCAAAAGAAGCTCTTTCGGAGAGGATCCGGCGTTGCTTCCTCCCAGCTCGGGAGAACCGTCCATGATCACCCAATGGTTGCTCCCCCCTTTTGCCGCAAACGTGATTCCGCGTACTTGATGCAGCTCAGCAGTTTTCAATGCCATGATATTCCTTTCATTCTGAAAAACAAACGGTCGGTGTTACTGGAACGTAATGAGAAAAACACAAAAGAACGGTCCGGAATTCCCGGCACTCGCCGGCGCCGGCAGGTCAGTTGAGATGCAGATGGAAACGGAGGGTGTCGTATATGTCGGCCCTCTCTGTCTCTTCACCTTTGACAACAACGACGGGAACGGGACAGAGCCGAACGACCTTTTCGGTCACACTGCCAATCAGCGCGTGCTGCCACCCGGTTCGTCCATGGGTGCAAATGATCACAAGATCGATCTGGAACCGCCGGACGGCAGCGACAATTGCCTCGACCGCGTCTCCGGGAACAATCTCGATCTTCAGATTCCTCGGTACGAGGTGGCGTTCCATGAGTGCATGGATCAGACCCTTGCGAACTTCGAACTCCTCTTCGTCGATTTCCGATCTCGTCTTGGGTTTTCCGCCGTGATCGCAGCGATCAATTGCATGCAAAAGGATAATGTCCGTTGTGAAAAGCCTGGAAATATCTTCCGCGTATTCAAGAGCCTCAAACGAACAGGCACTCAAGTCGGTGGGGATAAGGATTTTCCGTGGAGATCTCATGATGTCCTCCCGTCGCGTTCGAAAGCGGCCGTGTTCAATGGAATGCTCATTCAAACAGAGAGAGCGTCCCCGAGGGACTCAAATGCCTGATAATACTTCTTGCCGAGGTACACAAAAGAAAAAACCCTCTCGTCCCGCACCAGTGACAACAGAGAAATAAGAACGGCCTTTGGAGGGGCTTCAAGGGATTGTTCAAGTTCCCGAAGCGTCATAGCCCTCCGCCGAAGAACGGCAATGACTTCGGAGTCCCTGATAACGGAGTCCTTTTTCCCCCCGGAGGGATGATACCTTCCAATGACTTCACTCCGATTCCCGAAAAACCCCTCGAGCCGATGAAGTCGCTCTTCGCTCAACGGGTGAGCCGAGCGATCGGCGGGGGGACGAAGAACGGTATTCAACTGGACTTTGTCCGGTCCGATATCCTCAAGAATATCTCTCATCCGTTGGGTCTCTTCATTGGAATCGTTCACCCCTTCTACGAAAAGGACTTCAACCCAGAGCTGACCCCGATATTCCCTCCGGAATTGCTTCAGGCCTTCGACGATTGCGGCGAGATGGAGTCTTGGATGAGGCCGGTTGATCGCCATGAAGGTCTTTTCCGTTGCCGCGTCGAGAGAGGGGAGCACGATGTCGGCTTCAAGTAAATCATGACGAACGTCCTCGCGGTACAGCAAAGTGCCGTTCGTGATGACTGCAACCGGAGTGGAGGTCCATTCCTTCAACGCTCCGATCATCGACCCCAGACCGGAATGCAACGTCGGCTCTCCCGATCCTGAGAATGTGATCACATCAATCCCTTCATGGTCGGCAAGAAACGACTTGACCTGAGCAATCACGTCGTTCGTCGGAACATATTCCTTACGCCGCAACGCTCGCTTGTCCGTGCGTCCCAGCTCGCAGTATATGCAATCCAGCGTGCAGAGTTTCTTTGGGATGATGTCCACACCGAGCGATCGGCCCAGACGTCTCGAGGGGATTGGTCCGAAGATATAGGAAACGGCTTTCATGGAGCAAGCAGATTCAAGCCGGTTGCTGTTTTGTCAGTCAAGCTCTTTTCCTTCCCGGGAATCAAGTTTTCGGATTTCCGCCCGAAGGCGGAGGAGATACCAGATGAGCCCGGCAAAGACAAGCATGACAATGATCCCAACGCCAAAGAGGGTCTCGCCGAAAAACCGCAGCAAATCTTCCAAAGGTTTGTTCCTCTATAACCAGAGATCGATGTCTTGCTCTTGAGGTTCGTGGGCGGCACGTCGTTCGCAGGCGAGGATGAATTCCCGCACACCGTCCAGCCGGGCGTGAACCTCCTCCAGCCCCTCCCTCATACCTGCCAGTCTGTCGCTTTCGGGAGATGAGCGGCACACCGTGTCAAGTTCCTGTTCGATCGTACGAACGATAGAACCCACCCGGTCAAGGTCGCCAAGCAAGTGCCTGATGGAGAGCTTCAATGTTGTTTTGGTTCCCCCTCTCCTCTTTACTCCACAAATGTTTTCATGGAATGAACTTTTTCCAAAACCAGAGGATAGTAGCGGTCGAGAGCACATTCGAGAGCTTTTCGCTTCTGGCACGCACCATCCTGGCCCTGCTCCGGGCATTGACTGCACACAGTGCTTCTCATTGCTTCGATCTGTTTTTCCACCGACCAGGTCGGGACCGAGGCGATCGTCGAAAGGACGGAAGGAAAAAACACTTCGAGGGTGCACAGTTCACCGGCGGGGAGACGACAGGCTCCGGAGCTGTCCCCGTCGATACATTGTCTGCAGACGCTGAGACGGATCGATTCCCAAATGGGATTCATAGAACCTCCTTACGCAGGCACCACCTGTGTTGTTCCGATTCTACGTTTTGACCCTGTGGCCCGCTGAAGTTCATCGCGAAAATGCGGATGTGCGATCGCAAGAAGCGCTTCCGCCCTTTGCTCGAGATTCTTCCCATGGAGCGATGCAACGCCGTATTCGGTGACGACATAATGCACATCCGCGCGCGTTGTCACGACGCCCGCGCCCGACTTCAGCTTCGGGACAATGCGGGAGATTGTGTTGTTCTTGGTCGTCGATGGAAGCGCGATGATCGGTTTCCCCCCCTTTGAGTGCGCAGCCCCCCGGATGAAGTCGACCTGCCCTCCGAATCCGCTGTAAATCTTCGGGCCGATCGAGTCTGAACAAACCTGGCCGGTTATGTCCACCTCGATGGCCGAATTGATCGCGACCATACGGTCGTTCTGGGCGATGATGAACGGATTGTTGGTATAGTTGCAGGGATGAAGTTCAAAGACAGGATTGTTGTGAACATACCGGTACAGCTGTTCCGATCCGAGCACAAACGTGGCGATGATCTTTCCCGGATGGAGGCTTTTCTTCTGGTTTGTGATAATTCCTTTCTCAAGGGCTCTGACGATGCCGTCGGACACCATTTCGGTGTGGATGCCCAGATGCCGCCGACCCTCGAGCTGGGAGATGACAGCGTCGGGGATGCCTCCGATGCCCAGCTGAAGCGTATCGCCATCTTCGATGAGCCCTGCGACATGCGCTGCGATCTTAAATTCGATTTCACTCGATTGGCCGGATTCGAGTGTCAGAAGCGGCTCGGAGCATTCGACAATCTTGTGGATCTGGGAAAAATGAATAAAGACGTCGCCAAGCGTCCTCGGCATTTTTTCATTGACCTGCGCCACGACGATCCTGGCATGTTCCGCCGCAGCCTTTGATGCCACGCATTCCACGCCGAAACTCATGAAACCGTGTTCGTCCGGAGGAGACACGTGAATAAAAGCTACGTCGAGGGGGATGATCCCCTGGCGAAACAGCGCGGGGACTTCCGAAAGATGGACGGGGACATACGCCGACCGGCCGTCTGCAATGGCTTCCCGGTCCGCCGGGCCGACAAACAGCGAATTGTGGCGGAATCCCTCCATTCCGGGTTTTGCAAGAGGATCCTCTCCCAAGAGCAGCACATGGTTGACCTCAACGTCTTCGAGGTCGTTTCGCGCCGCGAGAGCCTTGTTGAGCTGGAGCGGGGTCGCAGCGTTTCCGCTGACGAAAATCCGGTCGCCGGATTTGACCACGCCGACCGCGTCTTCCAGCGATACCACTTTTTGTTTGTAGGCCGAAATCCAGTTCATGGTCTTAGTTCCTCAGTGTTTCAAGGTGAGGATTCAAAAGGAGCGGGAGTCGTACCGGCTTCAAGTCGAATACTTTTGCGACCGCTTCGTTCGTACACGATCCGTTGAAGGTGCAGACGCCCACGGCAAGTCCCGGGTTCAGCCGGAAAGCTTTCTGCACTCCGTGCCGGGCGAGTTCGAGAACATACGGCAACAGCGCATTCGTCAGACTCACGGACGCGGTACGCGGGACCACAGCCGTCATGTTGGGAACACAATAGTGGACAACCCCATGACGCGTGAACACTGGTTCTTCGATCGAAGTTGGCCTGCCGGTCTCAACGCATCCTCCCTGGTCGATGGAAACGTCGATGATCACCGAGCCGACCTTCATTTTTTTGACCATGGCCTCAGTGACAAGATGAGGAGTCCGTTCGCCTTTGAGGAGCACCGCTCCGATCACAACGTCGGCGTACTGCACTGCATGTTCAACATTATAGTCCGTGGCCGTCGCAGTATTGACCTTCACGGGGAAGGAGTTGTGCAGATCGCGCAGGCGGGAAAGATCACGGTCCAACACCGTAACCTCGGCGCCCAAACCGAGTGCCACCCGGGCCGCAGTTCGGCCAACGGTGCCTGCCCCAAGAACAACGACCGACGCCGGAGCGACGCCGGGAATATTTCCGAGGAGAATTCCGCGCCCGCCTTCGCGGGCCTGAAGATAATTGCCTGCGAGCTGAATGCAGAGTTGTCCGGCAATTTCACTCATGACCTGAAGGACACTCAGGTCGCCGCGCACATCCTCAATAAGCTCGTAGGCAATGGAAGTGATTTTTCTTGTGAGCAACGTCTCAATGTTTTTTCTGTTGGAGACTGCAAGATGGAGAAACGAGAGCAGAACCTGGTTTTCGCTCATCAACGGCAATTCTAAATCGTTCGGCGGGGAGATCTTCAGCACTACCTGACCGCGGTTGATAATCTCCTGGGCAGAATAGCAAATCACGCCGCCCACTTTCTGATATTCCTCGTCAGGGAAAAGCGTCTGCAGTCCCGCTTCATGTTGAATGTACACAGTGTGGCCGGCCGCAACCAATGTCTGAACGCCCGCCGGAGTCAGCGCCACACGGCGCTCGTTGGGGGATTCTTCTTTGAGGATTCCGAAGGTCACGTTTAGCCTCCATGGAGTATTTGTTTTCCATCAAAAAGCGCAATAAATATGCCACCGGAGGGGAATTTGAGACACTGATTCGGCGAGTTTTTTTGATGGAATGGCGGGAGGGATTCCTACAAGCGGGAAGGAAGCGGGGTTTGATTCCCAAAAGTGGAAACGGGGATGGAAAAAGGATCCTTCTCCCCTCCGAGGAAAAGGGGGCGAGGAAGTCTTCAACGGCAGCCGCTCTCAACTCAAATGAAGACTTTCTTTAATGTCCTCATCGGTCACGTTGATAAGCTCGCGAAACTCATCCGGTTTGAGAGTGAGAACCGGACAAGCTGCCGTTCGGACAACTTTTTCGGCAACGCTTCCCATCAGCATATGACTCAAGCCGCTTCGTCCATGCGTGCACATGACGACGAGGTCGGTGTTCAGATCGCGTGAGGCTTTCACGATCTCCTGGGCGGGAGAGCCGTGACGGATCTCGATTGTGACCGACCGCGTCACCAGATTGCGGTCCATCAGCAGATGTGCAATCGTCGACTTGAGCCTCGGATCCGCATCGCTGTGTGACCTGGTCTTCTCCTTCTCTCCGTTTTCTGCCACATGAACGATGGTGACGTCGGCTTCGAAGAGTTCCGCGATGTCCTGCGCATACTGAAGCGCGGTGATCGAAAAGACGGACATGTCGACAGGAACGAGGATGTGTTTTGGTGGTTTCATGGTGAATCCCCTTTCGGGTTACTGTTGTTCGACAAGCAGCGTTTCTTTTTCTTGTTGATGTTTTGTGAGTTTCGACTGGCCGTTTGATTTTCGGGGCACACCCGGAATTCGCTTCTGGTTCCAGAGCGACAACGCCATGCCGCCCAGAATGAACACGGCAGCAATCCAGACGAGGCTCATGAATGGTTTCATACTTGCCTCGACGACAAGTGTTTTAATCGCCTCCACGCCATGGTCGTGCGGATCATCGGAATCGAGGATCTCCATCGTCACCGTGGATTGTTTCGAATCCATGTCGATGTTCATCCCCAGGAGCTGAACACGGACCTTTCCGTCCTTTGTAGAGATCGGGGTCGGCACCGGCTGTGTTCCCTGGTTGAAGACCGAAGCCGCAATAATCGTCTCGGTGTTCTTTCCCCGTGTGATTTCCAGGACCGCACCGACCGTGAATGCGTCGCCGGAATTCATCCCCTCTGATCCGTGCTGGTTCATGTCGAAACGGAGAAAGGTGAACGTGGATCCCCCGAGTGTAATCGGCTCTCCCCTGGCGAGTGAATACACATGGTTCTCGTCCTCTGCCGCGCCGGTTGCTTCAACGGAAACGGGCTCCAGATAAAAATCTCCGGCGAGAAGAATCCGGTAGTCCGGTTCGCGCATGACGCTGTTGTTATAAGAGGTATTGTACATGACCGGAGTGAGAACGAATGACGAACCGTTGCGTTCAACCCGTACCGCGAAATGATATTTGCCGTCAATCTCTTCCGCTCCCGAATAGGTGACGTTGTATCCCAGGAGTTCCTTCGTTTCTCCCTGCGGGAGGGAAGCGGTTTGTTTTTGCCCGTACCGGCCCGAGGCGATGATGCCGAGGAAAAGCATGGCAAGTCCCATATGAGACAAAACTCCTCCCAAGAGTCTCCCGTTCTGCTTTGCGAGCTGAAGCCCTCGTTTGAAATTTACCGCCAGGGCAAAGATCGAAGCGGCGGAGAGGCCAATCATGGTCGCATCATGCACCCCGGCAGCGAACAGGATCCCAGCCCCAACAACAGCCACCAGGAGGGAAGAAAGCGAGCGTCTGAGCAAGCCGGTCGCGGACTCGGAATACCATTGGACGAGAAGACTGAGGCCGAGAATGATCCCAAGAAAAACGGCAACGGGGAGGTTCATGTTGTCATAAAAGCTGGGTTCGACCGTGGAGTTGGCAATGAGCGGCCAGCTCGTGCCGAACAGGATAATCAGAGCGCTGGCGCCCATGATCGCTGCGCCGATCGAAATCAGCGACTCCCGCGTCA
The DNA here is from genome assembly GCA_016186715.1 of Ignavibacteriales bacterium. Taxonomy (GTDB): domain Bacteria; phylum Bacteroidota; class Ignavibacteria; order UBA10030; family UBA10030. Next base: position 19,908 of record JACPLA010000103.1, read on the forward strand.
TCATTCCGACCCCCTGCGCCATCTGCCTGAGTTCTTTCCACCGTTTTGCCAGCATGACAAATCCGACCGTCGTGACGGTGAGGATCCAAACAACCAGCAGGGAATAAACGACGGACCCGGGATCGGTAAACGAATGAACCGATGCATCTCCCAGACTTCCGCTTCGCGTCAAGAAGGTGCTGTAAATCACCAGGACAAAGCCGAGGATTGCAAGGCCGAAATTCGTGCGAAGGAGCTTCCCGGTTTTTTTCTGGACGATCAGCGTATGAAGAAGCGTAATGACGATGATCCAGGGTACCAGGGACGAGTTTTCGACCGGATCCCATCCCCACCATCCTCCCCAACCCAGAACGCCGTAAGCCCAATAGCCGCCGATGATCAGGCCTGCGCCGAGTGAAATGGCGGCGAACAATGCCCATGGAAGCGCACTCTGAACCCAATCCGAGTAAGTTTTCTTCCACAGGGCTGCCAATGCCAGCGAAAACGGAACCGCCATAGCTGCGAAACCGAGGAATAGAACGGGCGGATGGACGATCATCCAGAAATTCTGAAGGAGCGGATTCAGGCCACGTCCGTCAGGAGGGATCATTCCCGATTTGAGTTCATTGGGATAAGCGTCCCAGATGTATTTGAAGGGCGATTTGGCAATGAGGAGAAGAACCAAGAAGGCCTGAAGGCCCGCGTAGACCGCCATGGTTTCATATTCAATCCGGTTCCGCCGTGTGTCGTTGAGCAGTGCAAAGCCGACCAGCGTGCTGCAGAGAGCCCAAAACATGAAGCTTCCTTCCTGGCCCGCCCAGAAGGTCGTGATGAGGAGGTGCGTTGGCAGATCACGCGAGCTGTAACTCCAGATGTAGGCGTATTCAAACTGATGACGAAGAATGTAGATCATCAGGAGCATGGAAGCAGCCACGACTCCGGCAGCCATGAGCAAGAAGCTCCTCCGGGCGAGGGAAACGAGCATTTGTTTTTTCGTTGCCGTCTGGTGATAGGCAAACGCCGAGACGAGTGCCGCTGCAAATGCCATCCAGAGAATGATCGACGCTACCATAAGTCTCCTCGAAACAAAAAGAATGAAGTGAACTCTCCCCTCTCTGAGCAAGCTTTGTGCCATCGATTTCGGACGTTTCTTGTGTTTTCAGGCAGGAATCGCAAACCAGGTCTTCACCGGAATTTCCGGAGAGCGTAACTCCAGAAGTTATTTTTGCAAGTGTGGGAAACCCTTCCGCTTTGTCGCAGAAGTGGGAAAAAAAGAAAAAGGGAGACGGTTGCCCATCTCCCTTCTTGACAAAGCGAAGGAGAAACTACGGTTTCTTCATCTCTTCGATCGAGGACTGCAACAGCTCAATGGCGTACTTCGAATTATGCGCGCCGCCGCCCAGATCATGCTCGAGGAAGAAGTAGTTATACAACGCACCTGCTTTGAGAATCTGCGATCCGACAAAAATCTTCGGATTGCTAGAGCTTGCGGTGGACGTACCGTTACCGCCCATCACGAGCCCGCTTGTCGGATGAAGGAGCAGATTTGAAACCAGCAGATTCTTCAGTGTGTCGAGGTATTGGTGCACATACTTGTGTGCCCCCATGCCGCCGGTAAGGGAAGCAGAGGTGCTCACGTAGTCGTCTACGCTTGCCATGGACGAGTGGCAACCTGAGACAAGACAGCCGTTGGTATTCCAGGTAGGATTACCCGATGTGTTCAGGTAGTTGACGTTCATGGTGTGTCCCCCCCCAATTCCCGACCCTGCATTGGAAGGAGCCATATGGCAGGCGATGCAACCCTCTTGTTTCAGGAGGGTGGAAGCGGCATGAGGCGAATTCCCCGTGTACGTATATCCAGGGAACTTGTATCCGCCCTCGCCCATCAACATGAGTCCCTGAACGCCATAGTGTGCATACCAACGACTATTTGTTATTCTCAGGGTATCCGTTGAAGCCGGAGCTGTGTTGGGCATCTGCGGGCTCAAGCTGCGCGGTTGGTGACAGGCCACGCACTGGTTGCCTTTCCCGTAGTCGAAGATCGGATTTGTAACGCCACTCAACGGGGAAAGCTGAGTGACCGGACTCACCGACCGCAGGGCGAAGTCTCCATTCGAATGCGGCGAATGACAGGCAAAGCATCCCGGGGGCGATGCGTCCACCTGGCTTGTCACGGCAGACCAGGTTCCGTTGGAC
>JACPLA010000116.1 GCA_016186715.1 Ignavibacteriales bacterium
AGGTATGGGTGGGAGAATGGATAGGGGTCGGTTGGAAAATCATAACACAGTGGGGACACAGAGGAAATCCCTCTGTGGAACTCTCTTTTGAAGCTCTGTGTCACTCTGTGAAATTTTCTTCTATAAAAGCGTTACACAGAGAGCCACAGAGAAGACACAGAGGTACACAGAGGAAATCCCTCTGTGGAACTCTCTTTCAATTCTCTGTGGCACTCTGTGAAACTTCTTTGACAGAGTATCACTCCTCTTGATAATCTTGTAGAAATGGGATAAGTTTAGAAGAGTTGAGCGATAAAGTATGACACATGAGCAAATGGTCAAGGAACTTGAGGCGCTGGCCTCGCACAGCGGAATCTCCATCAGGTATGAGAAGGGGGATTTTGACGGAGGCTTTTGCGTCCTGAAAGATGAGCGCCTCATCGTCGTCAATAAAAAGCTCGGCCTGCAGAGGAAAGCCTCGATTCTCGCGCAGGGCCTTGCCGAAATCGGTATTGAGGAAATCTACCTGAAGCCGGTTGTCCGGGAATACATCGAAGATGAACTGGCCCGCGCGTCTCAAGGGTAGCCCGATGATGGGAACATTCATGCCGGAGGCGGCTTGAGGGATCGGAAGAGATATCGAAGACATCGCAGCCGCATTCTTCTGATTAACGGCCCAAACCTCGGTCTTCTGGGAAAACGTGAACCTGCGCGGTACGGCAAGGAATCGCTTAAGGACATTGAACGACGGCTCAAGAAAAAATTCCCTGCTACACAGCTCACGTTTGCTCAATCGAACAAAGAGGGGGAGATTGTTGATCTTCTGAATGCTGCTCTCAAAGGCCCCTACCACGGGGTCGTGATCAACGCGGGAGCCTACGCACACTACTCGATTGCCATCCGTGATGCAATCGCTGCCCTCGATATCCCGGTTGTGGAAGTCCACATCACCAACGTTCATGCACGGGAAGAATTCCGGCGTAAATCCGTCATCGCGCCGGTCTGCAAGGGGGTCATCGCCGGGTTTGGCGCCGCCGGGTACGAACTGGCAATTAGATTCCTTTCTGAAAACCGATGATCAAGGCCGTCATTTTCGATCTTGACAACACGCTTGTCGATTTCATGGCAATGAAGAAACAGGCGGTGGAGGCGG
>JACPLA010000129.1 GCA_016186715.1 Ignavibacteriales bacterium
ACAGACAACGATCTTTCCATCCAATTCATGCTGCTGCCGAAGATCGTTCACATCAAGATCCGGGCGAAATACGTCGGGATCAACGCCGTTGGGATTGACGAGAATTCGGCTACGATTGATTCCCATTCGAACAAGATCATCCCGAATGACGTCCGATACCACCGCAATGATGTCCGCTCGCCGAAGCTGGACATCTTCTGCCCAGCGCAGAAGAAAAGTGAGGTATGCTCTTCCCCAGTTCTTTTTGACCCAGACTTCAGAGCCGTTGAATTCAAGGACCAGGGGAAGGGAGAGTCTCTTTGCCAGGACAGAGCTCGAGTAATTGAACTCGCTGTGACGATGATACAGAAAGTCGGGTTTTTCGCGATCGATGATGGCAGGGAGCGAGTTGATCAGGCGGTAGTTATAAGCGAGAGAGAGAACTTCGGGTAGGTTTCTGAAAAGATCGGAGTAGGGAATCTGTGCAAATTTCTCCTTCTCTGCAGGGAGTTCTCCGCTGGAGACCGCAACGTAATCGTGTCCGCCCTTCCTTAGTCCGCCAAGAAATCCCTTCACGTGGGAGAAAGATCCTCCGACAGTCAAGTGACCATAGAAGTCGGTGCGAAGAAAGAGTGCCTTCATCGCCGGGCGCCGCGGATCCTGAGCCAGAAGAGATGCAGAAAGGAACAACTGATAACAATAATGCTTGCGAAGACCTCAAATAGAAACACCGGTACATGTTTCAGAAGAAAGCCTCCAAGACCAACCGTTGAGAAGCCGGAGTGTTCATCCAGAAGACAACGTCGACTGCCCCGGGAGAATAAAAGGTACAGTCTGAGAAAGAACTGATACCGTTGGAGAGCCAGGTCGATGCAGCCGAACGCCACAACTTCGGTTCTTCGTTCTCTCAGGAGCGTGAGTATCGATCGTGGAAAAAGGAGCGCTTGTTCGTTCACAGTGAACGTGTCAGCGTGATCCAGATTGCATCTCCGAATAAACTCGGTTCGAAGAAGCGTATCGTTTCCCGAGACGACGATGAGAAGTCCCGTTTTCATGGGTTCCTGTTCAGGTTGCTGCCGGGGATCGGTTCTTGTGTGCGCGAATGATCATGTAGAATCCAAGGATCCGGGCAAACAGATGCTGGCTCATCCAATTTACCGCGGCAGGAAATCTACGCCGAATCGGATCGCACAGGACGAGGTCAACCTGCCCGAAACGACTGAACATTGAGCGGGCTTCGCGCCGCGAGTATGCCTTACCTAACGGGTTCTCTGTTCCGTCGTACCGGCGAATCCAATCAGCGGTTATGCCAAGGTGACTACGTTTATGAGATCCAAACAATCGATAGAGGGGTACGCCGAGCATCACATGAAGAGACATCTTGTGATACAGCATCACAATTGCTTCACCACCGGGTTTGAGGACACGGTAGATTTCATCGATAGCCTTCTGGGTGTGGGGCGTATGATGAAGAACTCCGAAAGAGTAGACCGTGTCATACGAGCCGTCCGAAAAAGGGAGATTTTCCGCATCCGCTACAAGTACGTTTCCCGCTCGCATTTCAAGGGCAAACCGCCGCTGAACGAGCACGACACTGGCAGGAGTGAGATCAACCCCAACCACTCGGGCACCCGCCCGTGCAAACTGAAGCAGGTCGGTTCCTAGTCCACATCCGACTTCGAGGACGCTCTTGCCGGCGGCGCGGTCAAAACCGATCAAGCGGTGCATGAAGGGATGCGCTTCGTATCGGTATCGTTCTACCTCGTCAAAAAACTGCTTC
>JACPLA010000130.1 GCA_016186715.1 Ignavibacteriales bacterium
GCTTCGACTGAGCTCAGCCGAAGTCTGAATAAATTCGTCATCGAATTTATGAATCGAAGGACTAAGCTGCAACCAGAGTCTCAGTCTTCATGATCGATGAACGCAGTGAGGCTGTCCAAAATGTAGGCTTCGCCTGAGCCCTCGGCCTGAGCTCGGGCCGAAGGCTCAGCCGAACGGTCGGGACGCCGTCCCGACCAGGTTGAGTTTCGAAAATCGTTTGTATTTGGCATCTCCTGACGAACTATGAATCACCAATGGTACTTTTTGGACAGCCTCATCGACGTTGAAGAATGATCTTCGTACTGCAGAGGAGTTGTGTGTCTTGAAACGGTCGAGTAGCGAAGAATGCTTCATTGCAATTTGGTGCTCCTAGTGTCGAGTCCCAAAAATTCCTTGAATGAATCCTTGCAGTACATTCGGGCGAATCCGTTTGTTTTGCCTGCTTTTGTTTTGCGGACTTATTCAAGAAACTTGTGTGCCGAGACACTAGGGGCTGGTTGAAGGCAGATAGTCGGAATTGATAGCGATTCAGGAAACTTTCGGAGATTCAAAAAAAAAGCCCCGGGGGATGCCGGGGCCTGCGAGCTGGGAACTTGTCTCCGTTAGACCGCTTCCTTTTTTTCTGTTCGTGTTTCTTTGAAGCTTCCCTCGATCATTTTCATGAGGCCGTTCTTTCCGTCTCCCGAAACGACCGAAAACGGAACGACGCCGCTGCAACAACCATCGGCGACCTGAGCCTGAAAACGCTCTTTATAGGCCTCGATCTGTTTGCCAAGTTTGCTGACGGGCAGCTTGTCGGATTTCGTCAGGACCAGAAGATAGGGGATTTCATAGTACTCGAGCCAATCCATCATCATGAGATCGAGGGGGGTCGGCTCCTGACGGGAGTCGATCAGCTGCATAGCGATGGCAATGGGGTCACCGCGCTTCAGGAAATTTTCGATGAGCTTTTTCCATCCGGCCCGCATTTGTTCGGGTACCTTGGCGTAGCCGTATCCTGGGAGGTCGACAAAATAGAATGCGTCGTTGATCAGATAGTAGTTGATTTCGCGCGTCTTCCCGGGCGTCGAACTTGAACGAGCAAGATTCTTCCGATTGCTCAACTTGTTCAGAAGCGAGGATTTCCCAACATTTGAACGACCGATGAAAAGTATTTCTTTGAGTTCCCTCTTCGGAAGTTGCCGGAGATCGGCCACTCCCTGTAAGAATTCAGCCGAAGTTATTTTGATCATAGAATCTACCTCTCTCATTGAACGCACAAAGGATCATCATTACTGATCCGTCTGTTGGTTTTATGACGATGATTCTTGTTTCTTGCCTGCGTGAGCTTTCTTCTCCGATGCTTTGGCGGGATGTTCCTTTCCGCCACTTTCAGGTTTTGTTTCTTGTTTCTCTTTTTTGCGCGGACGTTTTGCTTTTTTCTCCGCAGGCTTGGAAGCTGTCTTCTCTTGTCCGGTATTGTAGTCCACCAGCTCAACAACGGAAATTTCCGCCCCATCTCCCAGCCGACGGCCGAGTTTCACAACGCGGGTGTACCCTCCGGGACGTGATGCCACCCTGGGGACAATGTCGTTAAACAAGGCTGTGACGGCCGAGCGGTCGCGGAGGAACGCAAAGACCTGCCTTCGTGCATGGACATCTTTGGCTTTCCCGTTCCCCTCCCGGAGCACGGCTCGTTTGGCCCGGGTAATGAGCTTCTCCACGACCGTGCGCGCTTCCTTCGCCTTCGCGGTCGTCGTCCGAATCCGCTTATGCTGAATCAACGAAACGCTGAGCGCCGAGAGGGTCGCTTTCCGGTGGCTCTTTGTACGCCCGAGTTTTCTTCCAGATTTCAAGTGACGCATGAAAACACTCCCTTATGTTACTCGTTGCCGTCTTTGAGATACCGGTCGACATCCATCCCGAAACTCAACCCCATCTCCTCGACGATCGCGGAGAGCTCTGCGAGCGACTTGCGTCCAAAGTTTCTGAACTTCAGTAATTCACTCTCGTCCCGGCGTACCAAATCCGCCAGGGTTCTGATGTTGGCCGACCTGAGGCAATTGTGGGAACGGACCGACAGCTCCAGTTCATCGACGGACATTCTCAGTTTTTCACGGACTTTGGAAGCTTCTGCCTCATGTTCTGCCTCCACCCGTTCGGTTTCCGGCTCCATATCAAAATTGATAAACAATTTGATGTGGTCCTGCAGGATGCGGCCGGCGTGGGTCAGCGCATCGCGAGGCGAGACGGAGCCGTCGGTTTCGATTTCCATTACAAGCTTCTCATAATCCGTCTGACCACCGACACGAGTCGGTTCGACAAGATACCGAACATTTTTGATCGGGGTGAAGATCGAGTCGACGGCAATCGTGCCGAGAGGCTGATCGGCCGTCTTGTTCTCTTCGGCCGGAACGTATCCCTTGCCCCGACCCAAACGCAATTCCAACTCGAAATCGGCATCTTTGTTCAGCGAAGCCAGGTGAACCTCCGGGTTGAGAACCTCAATCTCCGAAGACGCCTTCTGGATATCCGTGGCCGTAAATTCTCCGGCGCCTGACAATCGAATGACGACTTTGCTTGCTTTCTTGTTGACCGGCTTGATACGAACCTGTTTCAGATTCAGGATCATATCGGAGACATCTTCCACCACTCCTTTGATCGTCGAGAACTCGTGGTGAATTCCCTCCACCCTGATGGCCGTGATGGCTGTGCCCGGAAGCGATGACAGCAGCACGCGGCGCAGGGAATTCCCAATCGTCACTCCGAATCCTTTTTCCAAAGGCTGGACGATAAACTTCCCATACGTGGTCGATGAGCTGGATTCTTCCAGTTCGATTTTTTCAGGCATTTGCAAAAGCATGGTACTCATGACGTTCATTCTCCTCGTTCATCAAGAGGGGCCGTTGTCGGCCTCCGCTTGCCGTGAAATTCTGGGCCGTGTCGCCGGCACCGATTACTTCGAATATAATTCGACTATTAATTGCTCGTTCGCGTTCAACGGGATGTCCGCCCGCTCCGGTACGTTTAAGAACGTCCCGGTGAGATTGGCCTTGTCCAGCGTCAACCAGGCGAACACCGAAGTTTCCTTCATCCGCTTCATGGAAGCATGGATCACCTCCATCTTCCGGCTTCCCTCGCGTACCTGCACGGTGTCTCCCGGACGAAGGAGGTATGAGGGGATGTCGACAATCTGATTGTTCACCGTGAAGTGACGGTGAAGGACGAGTTGCCGGGCGGCCTTCCGGGAAGGGGCGAATCCCATTCGATAGACGACGTTGTCGAGCCTTCGCTCTAACGTTTTTACCAACTGTTCGCCGGTACGACCTGTTTTCTTTCGCGCGCGCTCGAAGTAGTTTCGGAATTGCGCCTCCACCAGACCGTACATTCTGCGGACCTTTTGCTTCTCGCGCAGCTGGACGCCGTACTCGGAAATCTTCGATCGGCGGCTTTGTCCATGTTGACCGGGCGGATAGTTCCGCTTTTCAATAGGACATTTCTCCGTATAACATTTCGTGCCCTTGAGAAACAGCTTTTGCCGTTCTCTTCGGCACAATTTACAGCTGGCATCAATGTACCTTGCCATTGGTCTCCTTGCTGATTCTTCTCTCGTTGAACTTACACTCGTCGGCGCTTTGGCGGCCTGCAGCCGTTGTGTGGAATCGGCGTGATGTCCTTGATCACGGTGACTTCAAGACCCGCCGTTTGGAGCGAACGAACCGCGGCTTCGCGGCCGGCTCCGGGACCCTTGATGAACACCTCAACCTTGCGCAACCCCAGATCATATGCTTCCCGCGCAGCGGCTTCCGCCGAGACCTGGGCCGCGTACGGAGTGTTCTTGCGCGATCCCTTGAATCCGTTCTTTCCAGCCGATGACCACGCGATCGTATTCCCGTACAGATCCGTCAGGGTCACAATCACATTGTTGAACGTCGCCTTGATAAAAGCCTTTCCGCTGGCGTCCACATGGACTTTTTTCTTTTTTTTAGTAACCGGAGCAGCAACTTGCTTTGCCAAGACCTTGTCTCCTTTTCGTTTCAATCAACCCGGTCGATGTTACTTCTTTTCGAGCGCCTTCTTCTTACCGGCAACCGTCTTCCTCTTGCCCTTCCTCGTCCGGGCATTCGTTCTGGTCCTCTGACCGCGTGTCGGCAGCCCTTTGCGGTGCCTTAACCCGCGATACGATCCAACGTCCATCAAACGTTTAATATTCATCTGGACTTCCGACCTCATGGCCCCTTCCACTTTGAAGTCCGTCTGAATCACGGATCGGATTTTCGCCACTTCCTCATCATTTAACTCGGCGATGCGTTTCGACGGCCCTACTCCCGCTTTCTCCAGAATCTCCCTGGACGTAGAACGGCCAATCCCGTAAATGTAGGTCAGTCCGATTTCAACTCGTTTGTTTTTCGGTAAGTCGATTCCGGCAATACGAGCCACAGATTATCTCCTCAATGATAGGTTGTCGTGATTTCAATGTTCGCCCGCGCCGTGTCTGCCTTTTCAAGCCGGGCGGGAATTCGAGCTTCGAAATTATCCTTGTTTCAACCTTGTCTTTGCTTGTGTTTCGGATTCTTGCAAATCACCCGAACTACCCCCTTACGGCGGATGACCTTGCAATTGTCACACAGCTTCTTGATTGATGATCGTACTTTCATGGTCCTCCTCGAAACGCTCTACTTGTAACGGTACGTAATGCGGCCTTTCGTCAGGTCATAGGGAGACATCTCCACAGTCACCCGGTCGCCGACCAGGATCTTGATGAAGTGCATCCTCATTTTCCCGGAGATATGGGCCAGGATCTCCACACCATTGTCCAGTTTGACCCGAAATGTCGCATTCGGAAGAGTCTCTGTAATGACACCATCTGCTTTGATGGGACCCTGTTTGGCCATGATCTCTATTGAGTCAGTATCTCGGGCTTGCCGTTGACGATGGCAACCGTATGTTCAAAATGCGCGGACGGACCTCCGTCCTTGGTCACCACCGTCCACCCGTCCGCCAGAAACTGTACCTCCCAGGTCGAGAGGTTTACCATCGGCTCGATGGCAAGCGTCATCCCATTCTGGAGCACCGGACCCTTGCCCGGTTCGCCGAAATTCGGAATACTCGGTTCCTCATGCAGCTTTTTCCCCACCCCGTGGCCCACCAGATCCCGAACAACATGGAATCAGTTTGATTCCACATGCTGCTGAATCGCGTGCGAAATATCCTCCACGGTATTGCCGCTCACCGCCCGATCAATTCCTTCCGTCAGTGCTTCCTCTGTAACCCTCATCAGTCGGTCCTTTTCCGCCGATACTTTTCCGATACGGAACGACTTTGCTGCATCGCCATAGTAGCCGTTCTTTTTCACCCCAACATCAACTGAAAGAATTTCCCCCTCTCTCAGAACACGTTCGCCGGGGATGCCGTGAACTACCTCCGAATCGACCGACGTGCACAAGGTTCCCGGGAACGGATTTTCAGGCCGACCGTACCCTTTGAAGGCCGGCACGCCCCCCTGTGACCGGACA
>JACPLA010000131.1 GCA_016186715.1 Ignavibacteriales bacterium
CGGAAATCCGCATCAATAAAAAAATGAGGTTGTCCTTAGCGGCAACCTCATCCCTCCCCGTTGTATGCTTTCAAGAGCAAGAGAGTATAAGCATAAATATCGACCGATTCAAGGGGATTTGACTGGTTGAGCGGTAATTGGTTCAATGGTCAAAGAATCATTGTATCGTGATTGGATTACGCCAAAGGAGCCGGTGCTTTCGGTTCAGGAGCGGAACTCTTTTGCAACATTAAGGTTTCACGTGGGTCAGGCAGCCTGCCCGACTTACATGTAAAAACCGAACACTGAAACCCGCGGGGTGAGACGGATTGCCGGCGCCGGAAAATGGATGTGCGAGAAGAAGCGTCGAAGTACCGCCCAGAACGGTCCCTCCTCAGGAAGTAACTGAGGCACATCGACATCAATCGAAAAGTACAGTTGAAACTCTTTGAACTGTTTGTCTTTTTGTATCACGTCCACAACGTCTCCCGCTCTGGCCCCGACAGTCAGCCCCAACCACGGCGGAATCGAAGTCTTCCACGATTGCGGAGCGATCGACCGCGCATTCACCGTCACCCAGTATGTTTGATTCCCATAGTTGTCAAGAAACGACCGGGTCGGATTTTGCTCAATGAGCTGATCTTTTTTTTCAAAATATCTCGGAACGTGATTCCAATAGCTCCATTTGAAATACACATTCTGAAGCGCGGGGATTTCCAGTTGAAGATAAGGGTACCAGGCTCCGAGGGCTCCAGCCAGGTAATCCTTGATACTGAACCCATGCTCGACGGCAAATGCGTCCGTCATTTCAACGCTCAGGGAGATGACATTGCTCATCAGTGCCCCATAGATGCGTGCGCGGCGATCGTCGAATCCCGTCCATTCAAAGCCCCCGGCAAAGAAATCCGCTTCCCCGATCGCCCCCCAGAAATGCGAGGCTTTGTCTAAATGCAGCGCATACCGCTCGGCTGTCCGTTCGAATTGAAATCCGGACCGACTCTCCGCCCACCAGACATCCTTCACATACAGATAACTTCCGACGGCTGCGCCAGCAGTAATGCCCCCCATAATGCCAAGACGGACGTAATTGATCTTCGGAGGGGAAACCTGCAACGAAATTGGGCTCTGGAGAAGTGAGGGATTTTCCGCAGGAATCGTTGAGGCCGAAAGGGAATCGGACGATTGCCCCGGGGCAGAATTCAAAAGAACCAGGCAGCTAAAGAACAGATGGCGAAACCATTTCATTGGAGAGCTACTTCCCCGCTTTCGAGAAACACGTGACCCGCATTTTGAGCCGATCGCGTGCCTCAATGTCCGGTCGCGGACCGGATTCTACAACGTGGTGCTCGTGATCAACTCGTGAGCATGAAGGTCCGGTCACGGACCGGACTCTACAACATGGTGCTCGATCGCGTGCCTCAATGTCCGGTCGCGGACGGGACTCTACAACCTTTCATTCATGTTTGTCAAAATCACTCCCGTAATCCAACCCCAGGAAATCAATGTCCAACCATCCGCGGTCGACAAATTCAAGGAAATTGTGATACGGGAAATCCTTCGGAGGAATGCCCAAATGCTTCCAACAGTTATAGAAAATGTATTCCAAATGCCGTCTGAAATCCTCATCATCACGTATGCAGTGATCCATGCTCCCACGAAGCCAGATCGGTGACCGAACAAAAGGAACAAGCTTGCACACCTCTTTCGATGCGCGTTTCTTGAAATCACGAAGGAAATCCGACATCTCCTTGACGATTCCCACATCAATCATCAGATGAACATGATCCGGCATGACCGTGTAAGCAATTAAGCTCTTTATTCTGCTCGAATAGAACTTCAGATTCTCAATGATCATCTCCGGAATGCCAGGCAAATGCAGCAACGGACGCCGTCTGTATGTGCAAAACGTGAGAAAATAGCACGAATCGTCTTGTCCGTATCGAAATGGTTTCCTCGAAATCTTCTGAAGCATGTGTCCCCCCAAAGAGAAAGAAGAATGAGGCTCTCCTCTAGAGTGCGATTCAAAATCGGACCTCGTGAGCCTGAAGGTCCGCTCACGGACCGGACTCTATAACGTGGTGCTCGTGATCAACCCGTGAGCCTGAAGGTCCGGTCGCGGACCGGACTCTACAACGTGGGTGTCATTCTGCCGCGACTTTGGACTTTTCCGAGGCTGCGATTACCTTCTCTGCATACTCACGCGGCAATTCGTCGTAGTGCGAGAACTTTGACCGATACAGGCCGCGGCCCTGAGTCATGGATCGGAGAATCGTCGAATACTTGTGCAACTCCGCCATCGGAACCAACGACTTGATCTTCTGATACGGCCCTTCGGTCTCCATACCGAGAATTTTTCCGCGTCGCCCGGAAATGTCTCCCATCACGTCTCCCATATATTCCTCCGGTACGATCACCTCAACCTCGCTAATCGGTTCCAGCAGAACAGGCTTCGCATCCAAAAACCCCCTCTTGAAAGCCATCGAGCCGGCGATCTTGAAAGAAAGCTCGTCCGAATCCACGGAATGATGCGATCCGTCAATCAGAGTGACCTTGACATCCACGACCTCGTACCCCGCGATGACCCCCTTCTGCATCGTATCTACCACCCCTTTTTCCACGGCAGGGATAAAACGACCCGGAACCACGCCTCCGACGATGGCATCTTCGAATTCAAACCCGGACCCGCGCTGTCGCGGCTCGATTTTGAGATACACATGACCAAACTGACCCCGACCGCCGGACTGCTTCTTGTGCTTGTATTCGGAAGAAGGCACAGCGGCCTTGATGGTTTCCTTGTACGGGATCTTCGGCTCGACCAGATCCACATCCACTCCGTACTTTTCTTTCAATCTCTTGGTCACGATCAACAGATGAAGTTCTCCCTGGCCGGCAATGACCGTTTGATTCAATTGCCCATCCACATGAATCAGAAACGTGGGATCTTCCTCGTGGAGCGTATGAAATCCGGTTGCAATCTTGTCTTCGTCTCCCTTCGATTTGGGCAGAATTGCCATCCGGATTACAGGATCCGGAAACTCGATCGGAGGGAAAGCGATCGGAAGGGCCTTGCTGCTCAGCGTATTGTTTGTATGCGTGTCCTTCAGCTTCACCACCGACCCGATGTCTCCTGCCAAGAGCTTGGCAACCTCCTTGCGTTCCTTCCCATTCATCAGAAAGACCTGTCCAAGTCGTTCCGACTTACCATTCGATTCGTTCGTGAGATCCATCCCCGCCGAAACTGTGCCGGAATAGACCCGGAAGAACGAAAGTTCCCCTACATGGGCTTCCGAAACCGTTTTAAAAACAAACAGCGCCGCCTGTCCCGACTGGTCAGGAGGGACTATCACCTCGTTTTTCTCCTTTAAGTTCCTGGCTATGACAGGTCCTCGATCAAGGGGGGAAGGAGCATAATTCACAATGAAATCCATCAGGGGAGCGAATCCGATGTTGAGGCCGGCCGACGTGCAAAAGACGGGGAAGATTTGCCTTGTGTTGAGCGCTTTTTGCAGCCCCTTCCTGAGCTCCGCTTCGTGCAGCGTTCCGTCTTCAAAGAACTTGTTCATAAGGGCTTCGTCGGTTTCCGCGATCTTCTCGATGAGTTCTTCGTGCAAGGCATCCGCACGTTCCTTCAGCTCAGCCGGAATGTCAAGCTCGGCGAATTTCCCGGAGCCATCCGCCTCGTATCTAAACATCCGCATCCGAAGGATATCAACGATCGAATCGAACGCAAGCCCCTGGTTTGCCGGGAATTGCACGACTGTCACGTCATGTCCAAACCGTTCTTTGGCCGCATCGAGCGATTTGTCAAAGTCTGCGTTCTCGTTGTCGAGCTTATTGATGACGACGAGAGAGGGCAATTCGTATTTCTTTGTATACCCCCAAACGATCTCTGTTCCCACCTCCGTCCCCTCCACCGCCTTCACAAACACGATCGCTGTATCGGAGACCCTGAGAGAACTCAGGACCTCGCCCGTAAAATCAGAATATCCCGGGGTGTCCAGGATATTCAGTTTCGTTCCCTGCCAATCGCAATGTAACAGCGATGCGTTGATCGATATTTTTCGTTCTACCTCGTCGGGATGGTAATCTGAGAGCGTCGAGCCGTCTTCGACCCTGCCGAAACGGGTTGTCGCCCCGGCAGTCAACATCAGGGCTTCCGTGAACGTGGTTTTTCCGGATCCTCCGTGTCCGACGAGAGCGATGTTGCGGATTTTTTCCGTCAAATATTCTTTGTGATTTGTTTGAGCCACGGGACAATCTCCTCAAGGAGAGCCATCACGCCATGGGTGACGGCATGATTTGATGGTCGCTTGCGAAACGAGAGAACTACTGGTTCCGGTTGCTGCCAAAGAAGGAGGTGATGCGGTTGACAAGCGCCGCGAGGACCGAAGTAAACCGCAAGACCGGCTCTTCGAGACTCTCCTGAATGCGCTGTTCAAAGGCCATGATGTTTTCCGCCGCGTATTTTACGGATTCAAGAGAGCCTTTGACAATTCCCACCTGGTCGTCAATCTTCCCGGAAATCGATCTCAGCTTCTCGGTGATTACCTGAAGATTTTCCAGCACTGGTTTGGCTTTCTCGCCAATTTCTGCAAGATCCTTTTGCAGAATCGTCAGCACTCCCTTCAGCCGGGCAAGCACAACGATGAGATAGAGGCATAATGCGGATGCGCTGATGAGTGCAACGATTTCAACGACGGAACGAAAACTTTCCACGATCCTGTCCTTTTCGGAAGTAAGAAGAGTGTTGCAGAAGGAAAGCGCAAACGGACGAACCGCATGCTACGAACGGGAAGTTTCTTTTCCTGTTTTCTTCGCTTCGTTCATGATCCGCTGGGCATCATCCATCAATGATTCCGCCCTTTTGCGGGCATCGCTGATGAGGGTTTCCGACCGCTGTTTTCCCTCGTTGACGATCTCGATCGCCTTCCTGCGGGCACGTTCCACATATTCCTCGGCTTCCCCGGCCAATTCCCCGGTCCGCTTCTTGATATCGGCACGAAGTTCATCGCCCTTCTTTGGAGCATAGAGAAGTGCGACCACCGCCCCTACAACGCTCCCGGCCAAAAATCCGACAAACAACCCTTTTCCCAATCCATCATTCTCGTGTGCCATAAGAACCTCCTCAAATATCGTTTTAGTGTCTCTTGATAACATAGACAAATCGACAAGGAAAATCAAGGGAAACGGAAAAAACGGTGAAATGTAAAAAGTGAAAAGTGAAATGCTGTGCGATGAGCGCAAACCTGAATCGACGGTGAAATGATCTCGTGGTTGCCTTTTCACCTTTCACCTTTAACGACTCATCCATTCCTACCTGTTCTTCTTTTTGTGTCTCATCTTCCGCAAGCGTTTTTTCCGCTTGTGCGTCGCCATTTTGTGCCGCTTGCGCTTTTTGCCGCTCGGCATGGGAGCCTCCTTGAGTTAGAGGTTATCGGTTTTAGGACTTAAGGATTCCATAGACCAATCCAAGACCAAAATAAGGAGTCAAACAGCAAGAATCAAAATGAAATGAAAAAGCAAGAAGAAAAAAGAAAGGGCTCTTTCTACTTGGCGTCATGGATTCGCCATAGATGTATGCTGGTTCAACAATTGCCGCGCGCGATTCCGGATCTCACCCTCGGGGGCCAGAGCCACTGTTTTCTTAAACCATGCGTTTGCTTTCTCCAGATCTCCCGCCCTCAAGTTGACAATACCCAGATTGAAATGTCCGAGCAGATGATCGGGCTCGACGTTCAAAGCTTGTTCCATCGTCCTGCGAGCCTCATCGAAATTGCCGATATCATTATAACAGATTCCCAGATCAACAATGGCATCCGCATTCGACGGATTTCTCTCAAGGTATTTCTTGTATTGATCGATGGCCTTGTCAAAAAATCGGTTATCGTGAGCAAAATTCGCCAAATGGAGCCTTGCCTGAAGGTCGTCCGGGTCAGCCTTCACCTGCTCCTCCAGTTCGTTGAGATGACTCATGGCCTCCATGTTGGCCGAGGGAGCAGACAGTGCCGGCTGGCCCGCCTGGGTAGGGATATTCTTCGTTCCGGTGAGCAACTCAACCACAACAACTCCCGCAACAAGAAACGCGGCAAATCCCACCATCATCTTCCAGGAAACAGCCTGGCCCGGAACACGCGGTTCTTTCGACGTTTTCTCGCGGCGGCCTTTCGGCTGATCCTGACCGGCCAATGGCTCCTGCAATCCGGGCCATTCAACGGGTTTCCCGCAGTGACTGCAGAATCGCTCGCCCCACTGCAAGTCAGACTCACATGCGGCGCATATGTAACGAGGTTTCATTGCTAAGGTTGTGGAACAGCTTTCTTGAGGTTCTGATCGACGACGTGCTTCAGATCTTTAGAGACCTTGAAGATGGGGACAAAGTGTTCATCGACCATCACCTGTTCGCCGGTACGGGGATTGCGGGCCATCCTTCCCTTCCTCTTTTTCACTTTGAAACTGCCAAACCCGCGGATTTCAATGTTCTTGCCCGACTTCAAAGCATCGATCACCGTCGATATGAATCCGTCAACGACCGCCTCGGTTTCGACTTTCGTCAAACCGGTGGCCGTTGCGATAACATCAACAATGTCTGCCTTTGTCAAGTGGCCTCCCTTTCTAAATGAAAAATGAAAAAGGAAAAAGGAAAAGGGAAAAAACTCTATGGGATTGTCATCTTGTATTGAACGATCGGCTGGCGGATGAGCTCGTCGCGGAGAGCGCCAAAGTCCTCGCCGAGCACCGTTTCCCAGAGAGACCTGCGTTTTCTCTCTTTCACAACCTTTGGTTTTCCCTCGATTTTACCCAAATCGCCGGCGATAGCGACTGCGTCTTCCAACGTCCCCAGTGTATCGACAAAACCCCACGCAAGAGCCTGCCGTCCCGTGAAGACGCGTCCGTCGGCATATTTCACAACTATCCGTCGGTCCAATTTTCGTTCTGCTACCACAACGTCAACAAACTGTTCATACACATCTGCGAGAAGCTGGTCGAAGAATTTCTTATCATCCGCGGAAGGCTTCCGAAACGGAGAGCCCGCATCTTTGTACTTTCCGGTCTTATAGGTTGTCGCGTCAACACCAATCTTGTCCAACAACTCGGTGACATGCAGGTACTGAAAAATCACCCCGATGCTCCCGGTCAAAGTCCCCGGATTGGCCACGATCTTGTTTGCCCCGCAGGCAACGTAGTAGCCCCCGCTCGCTGCCACGCTCCCCATCGAAACAACGACCGGTTTGCCGGAATCTCTCGTTTTCTTTACCTCTTCATAGATTTCCTGACTGGCCGCGACACCGCCGCCGGGGGATTCCACACGAAACACGATCGCTTTTACAGACTTGTTCTCTCTGTATTTCTTGAATTGCCTCACTGTCTCCTCCGAGGACATGATGGGCTCCTTGAGTTCGATCAAGGCAACTTTTTCTCCCGACGTCGATGCGGATTCGTCAAACTCACGGTCGGAAACGAAAGAAAGAACGAGAAGAAGAACCACCAAACCGCTGAAAGCGATCAGTCCTGCAATAATTCCGACAACCCATTTAGCAGTTTTAGACATCGGTCCCCAAAGAATGGGAGTCCGTGTAAGTGATTGAATTACAGTGAATTATAAGAAAGCGAATCTGGAAAGTCAACTAAAAGAAGGCCGGACCAAACATATTGAGGAAGGCTTATTTGTGGGTCTTTTGGGATACTCTTCGCCTGGCATCGCCATCGGTTAAAACCCCAGCCCGCCTCATTGAAACATCATAGGCTGGCGGGGACGGCTCATACATGGCGAATCCCCCTCTTCGGGGGGTTTTTTTGGTCCGCATATGGACGTGGGATTCCATCCGACGGCGAGCAGGCAGGCCAATCGAACCTACACCTATGATGCTTGGTGGGAGAGGAATCTTTCTGCGTCAATGGCTGCCATGCATCCGGTTCCTGCTGCGGTGACCGCCTGGCGATAGACGGAATCGGCAACGTCACCGGCTGCAAAAACCCCCGGTATATTCGTTTTGGTTGATCCGGACTGAACCTTCAGATATCCGACCTTGTCCATCTCGAGCATTCCCTGAAAGATGGCTGTATTCGGCCTGTGACCGATCGCCAGAAAAAGTCCGTCACATTTGAATTCAGTCAGATTCCCTGCCTTGAGGTTCTTCAGCTTCAAACCGGTCACTGACCTTTTTCCATTCTCATTTTTTCCGATCACCTCTTCGACCACGGTATCCCAAATGAACGCGATCTTTGGATCCTTCTTCGCTTTTTCCTGCATGATCTTCGAGGCCCGGAACTCATCTCTCCGGTGGATGATAGTCACTTTTGAGGCAAATTTTGTGAGGAAGGTCGCCTCCTCCATCGCCGTGTCGCCGCCACCCACGACCGCAACATGCTGATTCTTGAAAAAGAACCCGTCGCAGGTTGCGCACGCTGAAACGCCGTACCCCATGTACTCGGATTCGGAAGGAAGGCCGAGCAGTTTTGCACTTGCACCCGTCGAGATGATCACTGTGTCGCCGAAATACTCCTGGTCATCCGCGACAACCTTGAACGGCCGTTTCGAAAAATCGACGTTGGCGACCTCTTTGTAGAGAGTTTCCGCGCCAAAGACGATGGGACTGAGATTCGCCCTTGCAGTGTAGAGCGCTGCGGTCAGGCCCGCCGGTCCGGAACCGATAATGATGACTTTATGGTGATTGTTGGTTGGCATTTCAGGGCTCAAATGGAAACATATTTTTTCACAAGTTGCACTATTTTGCTATTTTTTCCTTCTTTCCGTGAATCGCCGCTTTCGCGTTTCGCCTCAGCCCTTCCAGCTTCGTCCTCTTGATCGGGCTCTTCCGATACCGCGCTGTGAATTCCTCATGAGTCATGTCAACGAGCTCCGCGAGTTTTGGCGTTTCGTTCTCCGAACGAGGGAAGAAAGCAGCCTCGGACGTGGGCTGTTGAAAGCTATTCCAGGGACATACATCCTGACAAATGTCGCATCCGTAGATCCAGTTCTGCAAATCCGGATGAATCTCCTCCGGAATGTCTCCTTTGTGCTCAATCGTCAGATACGAAATACATCGGGTCGCGTCAAGCCTGTACGGCTCCACGATCGCTCCCGTGGGACACGCTTCAATGCATGCCGTACACGTGCCGCAGAAATCGGCAATCGGTTCATCTGCCTGCAGTTCGAGATCGGTAATGACCTCCCCCAGAAATACCCACGAACCGTAGTCTTTTGTTATCAGGTTCGTGTGCTTCCCTTGCCATCCCAGCCCCGCCCTCGCGGCCCAAACCTTGTCCATTACAGGTCCCGTATCGACATACGCCTTGTTATGCGATTGCGGAGCCTTTTCACTCATGAACTCTGCAAGCCGTTCCAGCCGCTCGCCCATGAATTGATGATAATCATCACCCCATGCATAGCGGGAAATCTTCCCAATTTCAGGATCCTCACGATGCCGGAAATCGGTATAATAGTTCATGGCGACGGCGACAACCGATCGGGCATTTGGGACAATCTTCGCGGGGTCGGCCCGTTTCTCACCGTTCCGCTCCATCCAATCCATGGTCCCGTGGTACCCCCGTCTCAGCCATTCCGTTAGATGCAACGATTCCCCGGAAAGGTGCTCGGAGCGGGCCACCCCCACCCTGACGAATCCCATCTCCAAAGCTTTTTGCTTAATCTCCTCTGTCAAGGTCGCTTTCATCACCCTTCCGTCCTTCCTCTCACGAAGAGATCATCTCCTTCTTCTTTCAGCTCGAACGTTCTCAAATGCCCGCTCTCATGCAGACATGCTCCCGTGCGAAGATCGAATGTCCACCCATGCATTGGACACGTCACTGTCCGGTCGCCGAGCCTTCCTTCATAGATCCTGGCAAAATGCTGATGAGGACACACGTTCGAAACGGCAAAGAATTCGTTCCCCTGTCGGAAGATCGCGACATCCTCCCCGTCCAGAGAAACCCTCATGGACCTTCCAGGGCCCAGACTCTTCTTCCCGGCGATTTTGATCCATCCGTCCATACCTTTAGAACAACGGCCGGTTCCCGATCATGAGAGCTCCATCTTCTTGTCCACCACAAACCCCTTTTCCGAATGCTTCAGCGTGATAACGCTCGTTACTGGATCATGTTCCAGAAACAGGAGCCATTTTTCTTCATGGGCACGGGTGAGGATCCGCTTCTTCTCTTCGATCGTTACAAGGGGGCGAACATCATAGGCCATGACGTACGGGAGCGGCACATGTGAGGACGTTGGAACCAGATCGCAGCAGAACAGGAGTGTTGACGTTCCGTCCGAAATCCTTGGAAGCTGTTGGGCAGAAGTATGGCCGTTGCAGACAACCAGATCGATTCCGGGAAACAACTCTCCTTCGCCGTCAATGAACTCGAGCACACCATGCTCTCTGAGAGGCATGAAGTCATCCTTCATGAAGCTTCCCCGGTCCTTCTCGCCGGGTTTCTGCGATAACTCCCAGTGTGCCTTCTGCACGTAGTACGTCGCATTGCGAAACGCGGGGACCGGTTTCCCATCCCTGAGAACCGTTGATCCCCCCGCGTGATCAAAGTGAAGATGGGTCAGAATGACGTCTGTGATGTCGCCTGGTTTCACGCTAAATCTGTCAAGCGAGGAAACGAGATCAAAGCGACTCGTATCGAGCTTGTAGATATCTTTCAGCTTGTCTGTGAACTTCGTCCCGTTCCCGTTGTCAACAAGGATGACTCTGCCGTTTCCGCGGATCAAGAGACACCGGGCCGCCAGGTCGATTCTCTGACGCTCATCCGGCGGATTGGTCTTGCTCCAGAATACCCAGGGAACAATGCCGAACATTGCACCGCCGTCGAGCGCGAACCTGCCGGTTTCAACCGCATCAACTTGATAAGGACCAATCCGCATATGGAAGCCGGTGGCAAAAGTCAGAGGTCGGAGGTCAGTCGACTTCCTGTTTCCATTTCCTGCCCTCTGCTTTCTGATCTCTGACGTCTGATCTTTGACCTCTGTTTTTTTAGTTTTTTTGAAAATGGGACGTTACAGCGCTCGGTTCAGCAAACTGTTTGCCAGGATGGAGTTTCTTTGCGCGTTCGAATAGAATTTCCTCCGTCTCGACGTGATTCGGATCGGGCAGACAGCAATCGACCGGGCAGACGGCCGCGCACTGTTCCTTGTCAAAATGGCCGACACATTCCGTGCACTTTTCGAGCACGATATAGAAGAAGTCGTTTGAAATCGGTTCATGGGTGATCCCGTCGAGCTCCCATTGCGCTCCGCCAGCATAGATCGCCACGTTCGGGCACTCCGGTTCGCAGGCTCCACAGTTGATGCATTCTTCGGTGATCATCGTCGCCATGATTGGTACCTTTCAAGTTCGGTAATGTTTCTCAGGAGAGTAGTGAATTGAGGGGAACAGACTGAGATCAAAGGAGCCTTCCTTTGACTTCTCAATCCGATCCATTGCTGCGAGACAGCGGTGCACATCGCCCGTCAGGGTCCCGACATTGACGCCGCTGTGAAACGGATGATACACGGCGAGTTTTTTCAGCCCCTTTTCCAGCTGGCTTCGTGCACCCTTGAAATTGCGGCAATCCAGGTGATACAGACCCGCTGAAATCTGAATGAGTCCCTGAAGGAATGTCCGATCGTTTTCCCGGTACTCGTGCCACAGGTCTTCCAGAACCTCATGGGCTTCGTAGAAATCCCGCTGATTGAATCGCTCCAACCCGCGCTGGAATCGTTCATCCATCACGTGGAAGTATACCGATAAGTTGGCCGAGATTCAACGATTTCGGGTTGAAATCGAGCAAACTGCTTAGGAAAAACGCGAGAAGCTCGTCCCGTGCGCGGAAATGCCCTTGGCCTTGTTATCGGATCTGCCCGTCTCGCCCGGCGAGACGAGGTCTCGTTCCGACGACCGTCGGGAACGCAGAGATCCGACCTCGTCGGCGCAGAAATAGCGGAGTCCCGAAGGCGCCACTTCGCTCCGCTAGAGATACCGGTGTTCGGTGATATTGCCGTTGCTGTCGTAGACATATAGCAGCGGGACGCCGGTCGGAATATTCAGCTCAAGCACCTCTTGCTTCGAAAGACCATCCAGCTTCATGACAATGGACCGGAGGCTGTTACCATGTGCGGAAACGATGACGTTTTTTCCCGCGTGGACCTCAGGAAGGATCTTCGATTCGAAGTACGGAAGGCTGCGTGCGGCCGTGTCTTTCAGACTTTCGCTGATCCCATCTGGATTCAGTTCCGTTGTGTCTCTTGGCGGAGGCACATCATAACTGCGCCTCCAAATCTTGAGCTGTTTCTCCCCGTAGATTTTTCCGATTTCGGCCTTGTTTTTTCCCTGCAGGGCGCCGTAATGGCGCTCGTTCAAGGCCTTGTCGTATTCGATGGGAATGCTTTCCTGGCCGATAATCTTCAGGACAATCGTGAGAGTATCAATCGCCCGCTTGAGAACCGATGTATAGGCCTTGTCGAATCTGAACGATTTGAGTTTTTCACCGGCCTGGCGCGCCTCTTCTTCGCCTTTCGGAGAGAGAGGGATGTCGACCCAACCGGTGAAACGATTCTCAAGGTTCCATTGCGATTCGCCGTGTCGGAGGAGAAGGAGATTTGCCATGGGATGGTCGTGATTGGTGATTTGTTGAATGGCTCAATGGGGGTTCGTGGAGCGTAAGACAATCGAAGGCCTCGTTGTTTGAAGTTTCAGATTCCAAGTTTAAAGTTTAAGGTTTGGGAGTTTAAGGTTCGAGATTCGAAGGGGAAAAGATGAGAGTTGGACGAATTGCTCGAGCATATCGCGAGGTTAGGCATTTAACTATTTAACGAAGAAATAACGCGCTTCTGGATGATGAACGATGATCGCCGATGTCGACTGCTCGGGATCGAGCTGGAATTCCTCCGACAACGT
Organism: Ignavibacteriales bacterium; assembly: GCA_016186715.1. Taxonomy (GTDB): domain Bacteria; phylum Bacteroidota; class Ignavibacteria; order UBA10030; family UBA10030. The sequence goes on from JACPLA010000131.1 coordinate 12,855, forward strand.
CACATCGATTCGTTCCGGAGAAAGCAGCTCGAACAACTTTTTCTGATCCTCAAGATTCGGACAAGCCGGATATCCGAAACTGTACCGGGAACCCTGGTAATGCTGGCTGAAGAGCTTTCGGATCTCGGGGGCATCGTTTCCTGCAATCGCGAGCTCCTCCCGGATCTGTTTATGCCAAAGTTCCGCAAGCGCCTCCGCAGTTTCAACGCTCAGGCCGTGAAAATAGAGATAGTCCTTGTACTGGTTTGCCTCGAAGAGTTTCTTGGAATACTCGGAGGCCTTCCGGCCGACGGTGACCAGATGAAACGCGACGGCATCGATCTTTCCCGAGTCGCGTGAAGCAAAGAAATCCGAGATGCAGAGGAATTTACCGCTCTGCTGACGGGGAAACGTGAACCGCAGCCATTCTTCCAGGTTCGAAGATTCCGCATCGTAAGTTTCCGGAGGCCGATAGATAATGAGATCGTTCCCGTCGGACTGACAGGGGAAATATCCGTAGACGACCCTGGGCACAAGAAGGCTTTTCTGCTCCACCATGGTCTTCAAGGCCTCGAAGTCAGGCTGAACCTGCGTCCTGACGATATTCTGATAGTCGGATTCGCTCATCGAACCGCGTACGACCCGCCATTGTCCTCGGATCAACGCAACCTCGTTGACAAACCTGAATACTTCCCGAAGGGGGATATTGTCGACCACTTTCGATCCCCAGAAAGGCGCGCGAGGAATCGGGACATCGGTGCGGACAGCGGATCGTCTCATCAAGGCAACAGAAGGTGATCCGGACTCACTCCCTTCAATCTCTTCTTCCTGGGAAAGCATTGCGACCTTGGCCTCCGTACCGCTCAGCTGATCGATCTGCGCACTCTCCGATTTCGACACGGCGCTCGCCACGGTGGCTGTTCCGGAGACAATTTGCTCCATAAAATGCAGTCCGTCAAACGCGTCATTTGCGTACAGTACCGTCCCGTTGTAAACTGACCGAAGATCCTGCTCCACATACCGGCGCGTGAGCGCGGCCCCTCCGAGAACGACCGGAAACCTGAGGTTCCTTTCATTCATCACTTCCAGGTTCTCTTTCATGATTGCGGTGGATTTCACGAGAAGGCCACTCATGCCGATCGCATCCGCCTCATGTTCCTCCGCTGCCTGGAGGATTGCCTCGACGGGGCATTTGATTCCCAGATTGATCACTTTGTACCCGTTGTTCGTCAGGATGATATCGACAAGATTTTTTCCAATGTCATGGACGTCTCCCTTCACAGTTGCAATCACCATGATCCCCTTTTGCCCCCCTCTGGTCTTTTCCATGTGGGGCTCAAGGTGTGAGACAGCAGCCTTCATCACTTCCGCCGATTGGAGAACAAACGGCAGCTGCATCTGGCCCGAGCCGAAGAGGTCACCGACGACTTTCATGCCGTCAAGAAGAATCGTGTTGATGATATCGAGCGCCGAATATCGCTTGAGCGCTTCGTCCAGATCCTGCTGAAGCCCGGGACGGTCTCCGTCAATAATCCTGTTCTTCAACCGTTCCTCGACGGTTCCGGCTTTGGCCCGATCCTGCCTGGGTTCGCCCTTTTTCCCCGTCGCATACGTGAGGAGTTCCGTCAAAGGATCATAGATCGTTGTGCGGTTCTCCGCCGTCCCTTCGAATTGTCGTTCATCAAAAATAAGCCGGCGGCAGACTTCCCGGATCCGTTCTTCAATCTTGTACAACGGCATGATCTTGGAAGCATGAACGATCGCCATGTCGAGCCCTGCTCCAACGGCGTGATGAAGGAACACACTGTTCAGGACGTGCCGGGCGTGCGGGGCCAACCCGAAGGAAATGTTGCTCACACCAAGGACGGTGTGAACTCCCGGGAGTTCCCGCTTGATGAGCTGAATGGCCTCTATCGTTTCTTTTCCCGCTTTTCTGAATTCCTCATCCCCTGACCCCAACGTGAACGTTAGAGCGTCAAAGATGACGTCATGTGGTTTCATTCCATAACGCTTCACGGCAATATCGTAGATCCGTCGGGCAACGGCGAGTTTTGCCTCGGCTGTCTTTGCCATGCCGGATTCGTCGATCGTCAAAGCAATCACCGCCGCACCATACTTCTTACAAAGAGGTAATACGGCTTTGATTCTCTCCTCGCCGTCCTCGAGGTTGATGGAGTTCACAATTGCCTTCCCCCCGATGCGCTGAAGAGCCGCCTCGATCACCGGGGCTTCTGTCGAGTCAATCACAATCGGCGCAGTCACTTGACCGTTGAACCGGGTGATCACCTCTTCCATGTCACGGATTTCATTGCGTCCAACGTACGCCACGCAGACATCGACGAGATGCGCCTGTTCTTTTACCTGTTCGCGGCCCATGGCAACAATGCCCTCCCAGTCCTCCTTCGCAAGAAGATCCTTAAACAGCTTGCTTCCGTTTGCGTTCGTTCGTTCTCCGATCAGAACGGGCGCAGGGTCGATCCTGAGAGGAACAGACTGATAGAGACTGGAAGCACTTGGAGTGAATTCGACGGATCTCGAGCCCGGCGCAAGGTTCCCAACAGCCCCCACCAACTGCCGGATATGCTCTTTCGTTGTTCCGCAGCACCCCCCAACAACCTGGACGCCGAGATCTTTGACGAAATGCGAAAGGTACTGGACAAGCTCTTCCGGGCTGAGGTGGTAATGTGCCTGGCCTCCGACATTTTCGGGAATTCCCGCGTTCGGCATGACGAAAACCGGTTTCTGACTGGCCCTGGAGATCGTGCGGACATGTTCAGACATCTCTTTGGGACCGGTGGCACAATTCATCCCGAAAACATCCACGTCGTACGGTCCAATCGTTGTCAGGGCGGCAGAGATTTCCGTTCCCAGCAGCATCGTTCCCATTGCTTCAATGGTCACCGAAACGATGACGGGGACACGGCTGCGGGAATCTTCGAAGAATCGAAAAATCCCGAAGAGGGCCGCTTTTGTTTGCAGGATATCCTGACAGGTTTCCAGACAAAGGAGGTCCGCTCCCCCCTCCACAAGTCCCTTTGCCTGGACGTAGTACGCGTCAGCCATGTCGGTGAATCTGATATGACCCAGCGAGGGAAGTTTTGTTGTCGGACCCATTGACCCGGCCACAAGACGCCGGCGGCCGTTGCCGGAAAAATCCGCTGCAACACGCTTTGCAATTTGCGCAGATGCATAATTCAGGTCAAATGCCCGATCCTGCAGGCCGTACTCGGCAAGAACAATGGAGGTAGATCCGAAGGAATTCGTTTCAACGACGTCGCATCCCGCCTCAAGGTAATCCTTATGGACATTCTCAACGGCGGAAGGTTTTGTGAGGACTAAATACTCGTTGCAACCGGCAAATTGTTCTCCGCCGAAATCGTCAGGCGTGAGACGCTGCCCCTGTAAATGCGTTCCCATGGCACCGTCAAAGACGATGATTTTTTCTTTGAGAATATCGAGAAACGAGCTTTTCATTCCGACCACTCTTCGCTCTTTACCCCGCCCGAACGACCGTGTACGTTTCCAAGGCGTTCGGTCGGGCGGGCCTTCACCTTTTACTGCTTTTAAACAAAAATCCCCAGCGCTGTC
>JACPLA010000132.1 GCA_016186715.1 Ignavibacteriales bacterium
CCTGGGTTCGTTCCGAGGGTTGTTCTCCCTGATTTGGATCCCGCTGAATGAAATCTGAAAATCCGGGCCCTTGCCAGGCGGATTCTGAGAGGATTCCGTCCACGGTGATCTGTTCTGTGATATGATACGCGTGAACGACAGGTCTCGGCGTCTGAGGTTGCGCATGAGCGGCGGTCAGCCCGACTGAAACAACGAAGATCATCGAAATCCTCGTCATCATAGGATTCACCCTCATTTTTCTCATACCCCGTTAGACTCCCGATGAAAAGAAAGGTTGGTGCATGCTCTCCTTCGAGGTTTTCCTCTCTTTTGTGAAAATCAAACCCCTGAATCCCCCTTTACGAAATGGGAAAGAGAGATCGGTCGTTCATCATTCAACATTCGACGTTCCCCGACCCGCCTTATCAGATCTTCTGGCCGAGGCGGGCAGTATTCGATATTGTATTTGAATATCGAATGTAGAATGCTGAATAATGAATGGAGAAATGATTCATTGAAGCTCTCAACAACCCCTAGCCTAATCCTTCCCCCTTTACGAAAGGGGGCTAGGGGGATTTGCTTTTCACTGTGTCAAGTCCTCCGCAATTCAAATCCTCTATATTCGATGAATGTTGTCGGTCGGTTTGATAATCCGACCTATTGTTGTAGCTCGGATTGGCCTGCTCCGCCGAAGCGACGTGCCCGACGAAGTTCGTTTTTTGAACGTAGTCGGGAGCGAAGGCGAGTAATCCGACTCGTTCGCCTCGGTGGTCGGAATGTCCGCCTTTGGCGGACGACCTACACCTCAGAACATTCGACGTTCCCGGCCCGCCTTATCAGATCTCATGGCCGAGGCGGGCATTATTCGATATTGTTTTGGCTTTGATTGTCTTTCCTCTTAGCTGTTTTTTCTTTATACTGAAATGACACAAACCGCTGGAAAAGTCGCTGAATGTTCGAAATTCAGGAAATTGCCGTCGACCCCGTCATACCTTCCGTAAGATTCCGGTGTGACCTTCAACGTTGCAAGGGGGCCTGTTGTACTCTGCCGGGCGGCAAGGGTGCTCCGCTGCTGGACGACGAACTCGAGCAGATTCAAAAGGCATTTCCAGCCGTCCGCCGATATCTGAGCCCGGAACACCTTGAGGTCATAGAGCGAGACGGTTTTTTTGAGGGCTCCCCCGGCGACTTCGTGACAACGTGCGTTGACCGGAAAGCGTGTGTGTTCGTCGTGTTTGAGGACGGCATTGCGAAATGCAGCTTCGAGAAAGCTTTTCTCAACAACGAGATCGACTGGCGTAAACCTCTATCCTGCCACCTCTTTCCAATCCGTATTGATCGGGGTATGAACGAACAAATCCGATACGAAGCCATTGCGGAATGCCAGCCGGCGTTGGAATTGGGCTCTTCGACCGACACATTGCTGGTTGATTTTGTGGAGCCCGCCCTGAAACGCACCTATGGGGCATCGTGGCTTCGTCGGTTCAAGAACATGTGCCGAACGGAGAAGCACCAGTACTTAGGAATAAGGAACGACCTGTGGCAACCCTGAATCTTACACAGCAACTTCGCCTCGGCCTCAGGCTCACCCCGCAACAAGTTCAGTATCTCAAGCTCCTTCAGCTTCCCAATCTTGCGCTTGAACAGCGCATCAAGACCGAGCTGGAACTCAATCCTATGCTGGAAGAGGATCTGGAAGCAACCCTTGAGCAGGAGGAGCCCGCAAGCGAAGACGATTCCAAAGAGTATGAAGAAAACACGAACGGTCAGGAGGAGGATTCTTATACTCTTGACGACTATTTAAACGACGACCAGGCCGGTTTCAAGAGTCCGGAGGCCCGGCCCCGGAATGACGAAGAGGATTCCGAACTTCCTCTCCCCTCAAGCCCTCCTCTTTCGGAGCGACTTCTTACGCAATTCCGCATGCTTGAGGTCGACGACACGGACATCTTGCTGGCAGAAGAGATCATCGGCAATGTAGACGAAGACGGATACCTCAGGCGGGATTTGAATCTTATCGTACAGGATCTCAATCTCAGCTTTGGATTGGAGATCCCGGTCGAGAAAGCCGAAGCGGTGCTCCGAAAGATCCAGCACCTTGAGCCCCCCGGGATCGCCGCCCGCTCTCTCAAAGAGTGTCTCATCGTCCAGATCAATGCCGGCAAGCACGAGCAGACTCTCAAGGAACTTGCACTGAAAATTCTTGAAGAACGTTTTGAAGACCTCAAGCTTAAGAGGTTTGATGCACTCAGTCAGAGTCTCGGCATCGGTATTCCGACACTCAGGAAAGTCATCGATCTGATTCAACACCTGAGCCCAAAGCCCGGGGAAGGAGAATTTTCAGCCCAGGAGAACTATGTTACGCCGGACTTCATCGTGGAAAAGGATGACGGCGAATTTCTTATCACTCTGAACGACAGGAACATCCCGCCGCTCAGGCTCAATCGCGCGTACCGCGACCTTGTTGCCCCCAAAGGAAAAAAGACCCCCAAGGAAACAAAAGACTTTGTCAAGCAGAAGTTTGAGGCGGCCAAGTGGTTTATCGCGTCCATTCACCAGCGCCGGGAAACACTTTTGAAAGTCATGCGGGTCATTGCGGATCGGCAGCGACAGTGGTTCGAGGAAGGCGAGACATTAAAACCGATGATCTACAAAGATGTCGCCGAAGTTGTTGGGGTGGATATCTCGACGATCAGTCGCGTCGTAAACAGCAAGTATGTCCAGACCGAGTTCGGTGTCTATTCTTTGAAACATTTCTTCACGTCGGCCATAGAGACGACAACCGGAGAGGATCTCTCGAATCAGACCGTCAAGCAGAAAGTGAAGGAGATCATCGAAGCCGAGGACGCCGCCAGGCCTCTGAACGACGACAAGATTGCCGAAATGCTTCAGCGGGAAGGAATCAAGCTTGCACGGCGAACCGTGGCAAAATACCGCGAACAACTTGGGCTTCCCATTGCCCGACTCAGGAAGAAAATCTGACGATGCCTTTCTCTGCGATCCATGCCACAACGATCATCGGCCTTCGAAAAGATGGCCGGGCTGCGATCGGGGGCGACGGCCAGGTCACGCTCGGCACCACCGTCATGAAACAGCACTCGAACAAGATCCGCAAACTGTACAAAGACTCGGTGTTGGTTGGTTTCGCAGGCTCGGCAGCCGATGCGTTCAGCCTTCTGGACCGGTTCGAGGAGCAGCTTGAGAAACACAGCGGCCAGCTCGTTCGATCGGCGGTGGAACTTGCAAAGCTTTGGCGCACGGACAAATATCTCCGTCAACTGGAGGCTCTCCTGGCGGTCTTGGATAAGGAGCACGCCCTGATTATTTCCGGTACGGGAGACGTGATTGAACCGGATGACGGTATTGTGGCCGTGGGATCCGGGGGAACTTACGCGCTCGCGGCTGCCCGGATGCTGATCAAACACACGGGACTTTCGGCGCTCGACATCGTCAAAGAATCGCTTGAGACCGCCGCCGACATCTGCATTTATTCCAACAAGAACATTCACATTGAAGAACTCTAAAAGGTCCTCGGACCCTTCAGTTTCCCGGAAGCCTTCGCTCAAGGAACTGACTCCGCGAGAAATCGTCAGAGAACTTGACCGTTACATTATTGGCCAGGATGATGCCAAACGATCGGTCGCCATTGCCCTAAGAAATCGGTGGCGGCGGCTGCAAGTGCCGGAAACCCTTCGCGAAGAAATCATGCCGAATAACATCATTCTGATTGGTCCTACGGGAGTGGGGAAAACGGAAATAGCCCGCCGCCTGGCACGGCTGGCTCATGCTCCTTTCATCAAGGTGGAAGCCTCAAAATTCACCGAGGTGGGCTATGTGGGAAGGGATGTTGAGTCGATGATCCGGGATCTCACGGAAATTGCCATGAACATAGTCAAGGCAGAAAAGACCGCCGGCATCCAGGATCGCGCTCAGGAGCTGGCGGAAGAGCGTATTCTCGACATTCTTGTCCCCCCCGTCCGGCGCCGTCAGGCCGTTGTCACAACCCCCTCCTCTCCCTTGGAGGAGGAGGAAGAGGGGAAAGCGCGCCAGAGGTTTCGTGAAATGCTTAAAGCCGGTGAACTCGATCATCGAGTCATCGAAATCGATATTCCAACATCGCAAATGCCGCTGATGCAGGTGATGGGACCGGTGAGCCTTGAAGAGATGGGCATCAACATCCAGGAGATGTTCGGCAACCTGCTTCCCAAGAAAAGTAAGATGCGAAAATTGACCGTGAAAGAAGCGCGGGTCGTTCTTACTCAGGAAGAAGCTGCCAAGCTGATTGACATGGAAAAGGTCACCCGGGAGGCGCTGACGCGGGTTGAAAATTCAGGAATCGTGTTTATCGATGAAATCGACAAGATTGCGAGTTCGAGGGGTCAGACTTCCGGTCCCGATGTTTCGCGGGAAGGGGTCCAAAGGGATTTGCTTCCAATCGTTGAGGGATCCAACGTCACCACAAAATACGGGATGGTAAAAACCGACCACATCCTTTTTATCGCTTCGGGGGCATTCCATATGACCAAGCCCTCGGATCTGATCCCTGAGCTCCAGGGTCGCTTTCCCATTCGGGTCGAATTACAGAGTCTCACCGAGGACGATTTTGTCAAGATTCTCACGCTTCCTCAGAATGCGCTCCTGAAACAGTATACTGCCCTCCTCGAAACGGAAGGCATCAGTCTGGAATTTGATAACGAGGGGGTGAGGGAAATCGCCCGAACGGCATTCGAGGTCAACGAACAAGTGGAAAACATCGGCGCGCGCAGGCTTCACACGATCCTCACGACGCTCCTGGGAGAACTTCTCTTCGATGCACCCGACGCCATCCAATCAAACCGGCTGTCGGTAACCAAGAGCCTCGTGCAGAAAAAACTCAGCTCGATCGTCAAGGACCGTGACCTGAGCCGGTATATCCTCTGATTCGCGAGCTCACCACCACAAATGGTGGGGGTGTCTGCACTCCTTTTACATTCATCATTCGATGTTCGACATTCGATATTCCTTGAAAATATCGAATAATGATACATGAGTTTGTCGGATGATGAAAGAGTTTTTGGACGCCCTCCGCCGGCTACAACAGAGGGAGCCTTAGCCCTGACACTCATAGCTGACTAGTGAAACTTTTCGTCCTTTGATGGGGTTTGGAACCCAAGCGGCCCGCCCGACGCTTCGCCCACAATTTTTATCTCGCCGAATTTCTTTTCAAACTTCTCAATGTTATCTTTTAAAGCGCCGAGGAGCATCTTCGTGTGCTGGGGCGTCATAATGATCCGAGCGTGAACCTTTGCTTTCGGAAGGCCGGGAAGTACTCTGGTAAAATCAATGACAAACTCAGCGGGAGAATGAGTGATGATGGCGAGGTTGGAGTAGATACCCTCCGATTCTTTTTCCCCAAGCTCGATGTTGATTTGCTGCTGGTGTTCTGCCATGGGACGGCTCCTTTTGTCCTAAAGACCAAGATGCCCATCGGAGTGATGGGCATCCTGGTCGTCAAATGTGTGATTCTCAATTAATTCCCAGCCCGCAACCTGTCCGCCTTATCGAAAGCCTTGATGGCTTTGTCCTGCATTCCAAGCTGAGCATAGATCGTCCCGAGTGTTTCCCAGACCTGAACATCGTCCGGCTTCAACTCTGAGACTTTCTCGACATACGGAAGAGCCATCTTGAATTTGTCTTTGTGGGCACTGCTCGTTTCGGCTTTTTCATCGGCCGAGCGCATGAGATCGACGCCCCAGTTATAGTATGTCGCCCCCAGATCAAACAGGGCATCATAGTAGGAAGCATCGAGATCGTACGCCTTTTGAAATTCCTCAACGGCCTTTTGATAGTCCCCTGCGCTTCGATACAGGACGCCCAGAATATATCGACTCGCTTTGTTTTCAGGCTCGTCGGCCACAGCCCGCTCGTACTCCGCCGTCGCCTCCTGGATTCTGTCCGCCTGAACATAGGCGGCCAGCAGAATACTCAGGATTTCCGGATCCTTGGCCAGCGTCCCTCTGGCTTCCTGGACGACCTGGATGGCCTGATCGTATTCCCTTAACGCCAGGCGGTGGTTGGTTGAATCGATCGCCGGGTTGTACGGCTTCGAGAACCTCTTCTCCGTCACCTTTTCATTATCGATGCTAACGGTAAGGTTATAGCGATTGTAAATCAGATTCTCTTTCCTGGAACCCCTGGGCCCTCGGCGAATGTTGTCCGGCGCGCCCAGGGCGGCGATAACGTCGCTCTTGCGGGAATTTTTTTGAATGCCCCCGAGATTCTTGACTGCTTTCAGCTTGTCTGAATTCTCACCTTCAAATCTCATCTTGTACTGGTCCCCGCGGTGAACATAGATCCGGGCCATTCGCTTCAGCGATTCGGAGTCCTTCCCCTTCTCCCACCCTGTTCTGAAGGCTTCCAATGCATTATTGAAATCCCCCTTGTTATTAAATGCGTACCCTAGGTACCGATAGGTCAACGCGGTGTCGGGCCAGGCCGCGGCGGCAAACTGGAATTCTTCAATAGACTTCTCATAATAATGAGAAGACTCCGGAGTTGCGAGTTCGAGATAAGTCACTCCGACATTCAAATGCTGACCCCAGTAGTTATATTGGATGTTCCTGATATCCCCTGCATGTTTTTGAGATAGCTCCAGGGCAGCGTTGAACGCGTCGTTCATCCCGGGATATTCCTGCTCTTCCCCACGAATCAGGCCCAGCAGATACCACGCTTCATCGTTTGTCGGGTTCTTTTGTACCTCGATTTCGAGAAGCCTCTGGGCTTCCTTATAGTTATTTTGTTGCATCTGAAGCTTTGCACCGGTGAATTCAGACGATGCACACTGAAATCCCTGCAGCACAAGAAGTAAGACCATGCCGAAGAGAAGGAATACGGCGACAGATGGCTTCATGTCAAATCCTCGTAGTTATGTGGTGGGTCATAAAGACGAAAAAATATACCAAAAGAGGCTCCGAGAATCAACAACGCATTCTTTGACTTTCGGGTATTTTTTGGTAGATTTCTTCTCATCACATCATGAGCACTGTTCCACTTCTCCGTGACGACTGTATTTTTTGCGGAATCGTGAGTGGGGGCGTTGACGCGGAGATTCTCTTCGAAAACGAGGATGCCATCTGCGTCCTCGACATCAACCCGATCCATTTCGGCCATTCGCTGGTCATTCCAAAGCGTCACTGCAGGGATTTTCTTGAGCTCCCGGCTTCGATGGTCAACGGAGTGTTCGGCGCCGCCCACTCCGTGGCACGGGCGACCGTCATCGGGCTCAAACTGGACGGCTTCAACATCTTTTCCAACAATGGCCGGATCGCCGGACAGTCTGTTTTTCATTTCCATCTTCACATAACGCCCCGATACCGGGACGACGATATCAGGTTCGTCCTTGAGTTAAAGAAGTACGGGGATGGTGAAATGAAACGGTATGGAGCTCTGATCCGGAAGTGCCTTTCCAACCCTACTTGACCCTCAGGAGATACGACTCTTATGCCCCGCTATGTTAAACTCCAGCCTCCCACACAGGGAGAGGCAATCAAGGTTTCAAACGGAACTCCACTGGTGCCCGATCATCCGATCATTCCGTTCATCGAAGGCGACGGGACGGGCCCTGACATCTGGAGGGCTTCACAACGAGTCTTCGACGCTGCGGTCGCGAAAGCCTATGAGGGCAAGCGGAACGTCGTCTGGTTCGAAGTGTATGCAGGGGAAAAGGCAAACCGGATCTACGGTCCGAATACCTGGCTGCACGACGACACGCTCGAAGCGATCCGGGAACATACCGTTGCCATCAAGGGCCCTCTCACTACACCGGTCGGCGGGGGGATTCGGTCCATCAATGTTTCCCTTCGGCAGATGCTGGATCTGTATGTCTGCCTTCGCCCCGTCCGGTATTTCAAGGGGGTTCCGTCTCCGGTGAAGCGGCCGGAACTCATCGACATGGTGATCTTCCGGGAAAATACCGAGGATATTTATGCGGGGATTGAATGGAAAGCCGGAACCCCGGAAGCCGCCAAGATCGTGGAATGGCTTCAGAAGGAAATGGGGGTGACGAAAATCAGATTTCCACAAACGTCCAGTATCGGCATCAAACCGGTTTCGCATGAAGGCAGCATAAGGCTCATCAGAGCGGCCATTCGTTATGCCGTTGAAAACGACCGAAAATCGGTGACGTTGGTTCACAAAGGAAACATCATGAAGTTCACGGAAGGCGCATTTCGGGACTGGGGATATGAACTTGCACAGAAAGAGTTCGGCGGCCGGCCCCTCGACGGCGGTCCCTGGGTTAAGCTGCCAAACGGAATTATCATCAAAGACATGATTGCGGATAATTTCCTTCAACAGATCCTGACGCGCCCCGCTGAGTACGAAGTGATCGCCACTCTGAATCTCAATGGCGATTACATTTCGGACGCCCTGGCTGCACAGGTGGGCGGAATTGGAATCGCGCCCGGAGGAAACATCAACTTTGAAAACGGGTACGCCGTGTTTGAAGCGACTCATGGAACGGCGCCCAAGTACGCAAACCAGGACAAAGTGAATCCCGGATCGATGATCCTCTCAGGCGAGATGATGCTCCGGTATATGGGCTGGAAAGAGGCAGCAGACCTGATCGGGAAGGGGCTTGAAAAGACCATCGCATCGAAGGTCGTCACCTATGACTTCGCTCGCCTGATGGAAGGAGCCAAGGAAGTGAAGTGCTCTGAATTCGCCGAATCGATCGTCGCCAACATGTCGTGATCGGCTCTTCCTCCTCAGGCTCAAGTAATAAACCTCAGCCTCATCCTTAGTGACCCGAGCGCAGACAAAGCCTGGTTCAACACTTGAGGCTGTACAACAAGTCCTGTTGTCATTGCGAGCGTTTCTCAGCGCCTGCCCGCCGTAGCGATTTTTGCGAAGGCGGGAAGCAATCTTTCACGCGCGGATGCTTTTGCAGGATGGAGCGACCCCATCCCGGCCTTCTCCCAAAATGGCCGGCGAACCCCAAATGCTTATCAAATGCCGGGTGAGCTGATGCCATTTTGAGGATCCCGCTGCTATTCAGCTTTTGGCGGACCCTTCATCAGGGGAAGGAGTGAATTTCGCCCTATGACAAAGCACTTGGCGCATGACCGTTGGCAATTTAACCTGCTCCGACCAACCTTGAAGTCTCCAAGTCCGCAGCATTCGTCTCAAACAGGATTTTCCTGTGAAATTCTTTGTATTGCCTCAGGCCATAGTAGGCGGAATAATTCTTATCTCCGCCGAAGGCGCCAGCCCCTGCTTTTGAAACTCTCCAAGTACGATTACTGAGCCCATTCTGTGCAAAGTACTTCTGCCTGTTCGAGAACGAGTTCGGTTGCTCTTGCTTGTTTGTCTGGCGGGTAGCCGTAACGTCGGAGAATGCGCTTGATGAGGACTCGCATTTCAGCACGGACATTCTCGCGAACCGTCCAGTCAATTTTGAGATTGCCACGGACCGCTTTCAGTAACTCCTGGGCAATGATACGCAACGTCTTATCGCCGAGCACCTTGACAGCACTGTCGTTGACTTC